>CAYQCY010000014.1:0-45613 GCA_964416095.1 uncultured Gemmatimonadaceae bacterium | reverse complement strand
CAACCTGGAGGAAGCATGATACAAACCCGAAAGACCAAGCAGCGAGGATGCGGCTGGCGTAAGCCCGGCGGACTCTACCTCGTCTGCTCAAGCTGGTCAGGTGTCCGACCTGCGGCTATGGGATCAAGCCCAGCCGCGCGTGGACCTGGGTCGACGGCCCCGAACTGGCGATCGCCGCCGGAGCCGACGACAAGATCAAGAACTGCCAGCGACCGTGCCGCCATGGCGGCTGCCCCCTCCTGTCCGTCGAGCGCGCCGGACTGCTGTGGGTCGGCGACTCCTACTACCGGCGCCCCGGAGACTTCATGCGCGAGGCCTTCGAGCAGGGGGTGAGCCGGCGCCTTCCCCACATGCCCAAGGGCTTCGTCCCCAACCAGACCGTCGTCTTCTTCGCCCACCGGCACTGCTGGGCCGACATGGAGTCCGGTGAGGTGCTGCCCGGCGTCTTTTTCGCCTGCCGGCCCCATGGGTTCGAATACGTCGTAACCGGCGAGGAGACGGAGGAGGAGTTGGAGCGGTACGTCAAACGGGGCATCCAGCCCGTCCGCGACGAGCGGGTCGAGCCCGCCCAGGAGACCCTTCTGAGAACGTAAACTTCACAGTTGACAACCGGCTCCCGACTGAGACAATGAACTCGGAAAGGAGAGGTGAGATGAGAAACCCCAAGAATCGGGTCTTCATCGACTACCTCGGCTCCGAGCACGACATCGGTTTGGTGATCCGCTACCCCGACGGGTGGCAGTTCATCGGACAGGCGGTCCCGCTGCGGAGCCGGGCGTTCCATGAGACCAAGGAGGCCGCGCTGCGGATCGTCAAACGGCGATACGGAGACTACCGGCTGGAGGAGGTGTCCTGATGGGTATCATGATCAAGGGCCTCGGTAGCGCGACCGGCACCCAGGAGTGGTATCGGAATCCGTTGTTCGCGAAGGCGGTCTACACCGAAGGGGTGAAGATGGTCTCGGACGGCGGAGCCGCGTGGCTGGTGAGCGACATCCTGGCCCAGGTCTGCTGCAACCCCAAGTTGCGCGATGAGCCCTTCCTGGCGATCGACTGGACCTGCCAGCTGGGCGACAAGCCGGCCAAGGTGGAGTACTCGGACGGCGACGGGATGGTGCTCGAGACCCAGCGGTACGAGTTCACCGACCTGGAGAATCGCAGCATCAAGTTCTTCTACACCGACGGCTGCCTGATGCTGTCGTCGGAATACTAGGAAAGGAGGGCATCATGCCCGAAGAAGAGAAACGGCTGAACGACGTGATCGAGTGCGCGAAGGGGTTCCTCTGCTCCTCCCGCCTCTTCGCCGAGCGGCCGAAGCTGAAAGAGGCCGAGGAGTACATGATGGCGATCGCCCGCAACTCCGGACAGGCCCCCTACGTCATCACCGCCTGCATGGTCTACGCCCGCACGCTGGTCGCCACCCTGCTCCGCGCCGCCGAGGTGCCGGAGGAGGAGATCGCCGAGTGCTGCGGCCTGTTCGCCGTCGCGGGTGAAGAGAAGGGCGGGTAGGACGCAAACCGCGCGGTTGACATCCGGCCGCGCGGTGGTATAACCTACTCGGAAAGGAGATGCGACATGAAGACCCTGACGCCCGCCTACGGCCGCGACTACAAGTCCAAGGCCGACGCGCTCGCCGCCTTCCGCGGCGGGAAGGACTTCATCATCAACGACATCAGCTGCCCCTGGGACGGTAAGCCCTGCTCGATCCGGGATCTTGAGCCCGGCGAGAAGGTGAAGATCCGCTACAAGGGGCTGCGGAACGTCTTCGTGGTGGAGGCCTGAGATGAGAGCAGTCTACGATCGGAACGGCAACGTCCTCTACGACGAGGCGGATGCCGCCTCGGACGAGTTCGAGGACGGCCTGCAGGAATACTGCGAGAATCATGAGGACTGGCCCGACTCCGAGGACGAGTGGGACCAGTTCGTCGAGGACCACCGGGAGGAGTACGCGGAGGTGTGCTCCGAGGAGCGTAGCCAGCTGGAGATGGACCGGTGGGTCTCCTGGTACTACCGGATCGGAAGGTTCCAGTGAGCGGGCCGCGGATCGGCATACCAGAGCAGATCAACCAGATCGCCCTCGCGCTCAGCCACGCGATGGTCCACAGCAAGGCGTTTGTCATCGAGGCCAGGATCGCCGGCACCAGCCAGCCATGCTACTGCGTGGCCATCGCTGGCCGGCACCCAGATGGCGGGAAGTACATCATGCCGCTCGCCCTCCTGATGGACGAGACGGCGGCCGCCCTGGTGGAGGGACCGAGCGCGCCGCCGGCCGGAGGCCCAGGTGGCAACTGACTGTAAACTTAGCGGTTGACAACCAGGGATGCGGTCGGTATGATGATGGCGGAAAGGAAGGGAAGAGATGAGCGAATCAAAGACCTATCGCCTGCTGCGCGGCCGCCCGGCCGCCCGGAGGGCACGATCGGGCCCGCCGGAGTGGTTCCTGCGCGCACTCGGCCTCGAGGAGGCCAACCGCCCCTACCAACTGCTGAAGGCCCGTGCGGCCGTCCGGAGGGCAGCATGAAAACCAGGATACGCTTCGAGACCGCGGAGGAGTGGCAGATCAAACGGGTCGCCATCTTCATCGCCGAACTGACCCGGCAGGGCATCTGCCACGATGTCGAGACCGCGATCGACCACATGACGATCATCATCACCGGCGGCTACTAGGCCGCGAACCTGGGGGGAACCATGAACACGACCATGCACCACTGCGCCGAGCCGCTCCGCTACTCGGCCTACGCCGATCCGGGCGGCAACAACCCCGGACGCTGGCTCGGCCCCGACCTGCTCAACGTCTTCTACCTGATCGCCAAGGACGCGATCGAGAACAAGGGTGGCATCACGCTCGAGGTCGAGCCCGGAGACTGCACGAAGTACTTCCTGACCATCGTCACGCTGCCGCGGTCGGCCGACCACCAGTACCTCGTCTACCTGAGCCCCCACCACTACGACGAGGAGCGGCGCACCACCTGGGGCGCGGTCCTCATCCCCCACGACTACCGCAGCGCGCCCGAGGTGAGCGCGGAGGACTGGGAGGAGATCCCCGGCTACGCTGGGATCGGCAACGTCTGCACGAAGGCGGTGGTCCGCGACCTGCTCGGCTGGTTGCTCCGCGGCGAGCACCTGGGCGGCCACTACGACCGGTGGGCCAACCTGCCGGAGGGGGAGGAGAACGATGGCTGAGGATGTCACACTCAGCGATGGCCAGCTGGACTGGCTGCGTAGGACCAACCCCTGCCTGCTCGCCCAGGCGGTCGAGAACGCGGAGGAGGTGACCGGCCCCCGCCTCTTCGAGGGGCGGATGATCACCGTCCTCCGCCGGGTCTACCAGCCGGTCGTCGAGCGTCTGCGCACCGTCCTCGAGGCGGTCAGCTACGACTACCTGCTCGTCGACCTCGAGCGCACGGTGGTGCCGGGCTGGATCAGCCTCTGGATGCCGGCAAGCCACGGGTACACCTTCCAGGTCGCTCTGGCGGGACGCTACGGGGAGGAGTCGGCGCGCCAGATCGTCGACGGGGCGATGGGCCAGGAGATCGCCGTCCCCGCCTACGTCATCGCCGGCATGTACGACCACTGCATCGACCGGGTCCACACCAACTGGCTGCCGCAGATCCGCAGTCACCCGGACAGCATCACCTACGAGGAGAAGAGTGATGGATAAGCCACGCCACCTGCGGACGAAGACCGACCTGCCGATCACCATCGAGGCGCCGCTGCTCGCCGTCGTCCGACGGTTGGCCGAGGAGGAGTGACGTGGCCATCCACCGGCATCCCGACGGGACGGTCCGCATGAGCCGCGAGGACGCGGAGCGGATCGTCTACCACGTCGACGACGGACCGAACATCGTCGCCGACTGGGAGGCGGAGTTCCTCGACGGGACGATGAAAAGCCTCGAAGACGACCCCCACTGGGCACCCACACCGAAGCAGGCGAGGATCCTGCTTGAACTGAAGGAGCGATACACATGAGTGGCATCAGCACCGACGAGGAACTGGTTCTCATCGATCGCAGGCGCCGCCGCGGTCTCAGTATCCTCTGCTTCTCCGACTCGATGGACCTGCTCGATGCCGTGATCACCATGATCGTGGTGGAGCAACGCTCGTCGAACGACAACCCTCTCAAATCAACCAGGGATGCGATCGTCGATGCGGTCGACCGGTGGATCAACGACTGGGAGAAGGCCGAGGAGGAGGTGGCGATGGAAGGTGAGATCGATGGCTAACCGAGAACTGCTCCACCGATCGAAGTTGCTCGAGTTCCGCGACTGGCTCCGATCCAAAGGGGTCCAGCTGCTCGAGCCCCACAGTGAATACGAGGTGGTCAGGTGGATGGGCCGGCCGGGTCGACCGATGCCCATCATCTTCGGCCGCCGCCGCAGGGGAGATCACCTGACACTCAACGCCGAGGCGGAGCGGTGGGTCCGCCGGTGGCTGAGAGAACGGAGAGGCTGATGTTCCACCGACGAGGAACCCCCGAACACCCCGACTACGATCCCAGCTGGCGTGGCCCCAACGGCCGCCGGCAGTGCCGTCGCTGCCTCGCCGAGGTGCCGAAGGGTCGGCGGACCTTCTGCTCCGACGCCTGCGTGCGAGACTTCCAGCTGGAGACCGGTAGTTCGAACTGGGTCCGCCTCCACGTCCGCGTTAGGGATCACGGGGTCTGCGCGTCCTGCGGGCTCGACACCGACCGCCTCCACCGCACCCTCACCACCCTCTCGAGACTGATCGTCCGCTCGTCGACGGACGAGCAGGTGGCCCAGATGACCGAGCATGCGCGCCAGCGGGGCATCCTCTGCCAGCGGTGGCACCGGGAGGCGGTCTACCACCGGAGCCAGTCCTGGACCTACGTCGGCGTCTACCGGATGCTCCTCCTGCGGTTCGGCTGGTCGGCCAAGCAGGCCAACGAGGGAAAGTCGCTCTGGCAGGCGGACCACATCGTTCCACTGATCGAGGGCGGCGGCCTGCTGCTCGACAACCTGCGGACCCTCTGTGTCCCCTGCCACACCGGGGAGACGGCCGCGCTGGCCGCCCGACGAAAGCTGCCCCGCCGCCTGGGCAGACATCGTCGTAAATCACACCATACACGCGAGATAGATGACGCGCGGCCCGGAAGACCACCGGGCCGTTGTTCGTAAGTGCTTGTCAGCACAGGATCTGACTTCCACGCGGATCGCCGACCCGTACAAGGCCCACAGATGCCCCAGGATCGTCGCAACGATTGGCCCTTGCCAGATGACCTTGGTCGCCGCGGGCGCGCTGCTGCGCCAACGTGGCCCACTGGTGGTGGGAATACGGGCTCGGCCGAGGAGAGGGCGCGGCGCCGCCGGATCTGCGCCGGCTGCCAGTCGGCTGAGCGGCGCCCCTGCGGGCTCCGGTGCCGCCACGGTGGGTGCTGCGAGGATCTGCGGGACCGGATCAACCACGACCGCTGCCCCGAGGGCCGGTGGTAGATCTTACTGGCCCGAGCCCCAGGTCGGCCGAGGATGCGGCCAAAGGAGACCATCATGCCTTGCCAACTGAGCTATGGGGCCGTCCGGGCGGTCACGCTGCTCGCCGGCCAGACCGTGTCCGACGCCCTGCAGGCCGTGAAAGCCTCGCTCCCTACCCGGTGGGCGGCGAGCTTCCTCGGCATCCAGCTGGGGGCCGCGGAGACGCTGACCGATCCCGACACCTCGGTCGGCTACACGGCCGCCAAGGGCGAGCTTCTGCTGGGGAACCACCTGCTCGAGTTCACCGCCACGACCGGCGTCGTCGCCCTCGCCTACTTCACCGGCGGCAACCCCCTGGTCAGATAGGCCTTGACGGGCGGCCCTGACTGGACATAACCGCCAGACATGGACAACCCCGACCAGCCCGAGACCACCACCACGCCAGACCCGGCCGAGACGGTCGAGTGGGAGGAGATCCCTGAGGATCGGCCGGCCAGCACCGGCCACCCCGAGGACGACACCCGCCCCCACGTCGCCGCCGGCCGCCAGGACGACGACGGTCGCGATGCGATGCGGTGGATCGCCGCCGGCTCCGACCTCGAGCAGTTCATGGCCAACGTCGACCGCTTGCTCGAGGAGCAGGGGTTCGTCTATCGGCTCCGGGCCCGCAGCCTCCACGTCGCGCTCGACATGCTGGCCAAGGTGGTGCCTAACGTCCAGGCGGGCGATTGCATCGCCCAGTCGCTCATGAACCTCGCCAAGGTGGCGAGGGACGCAGATCTTTGACAACCCAAGTCCCGCTCCCCGCTGGCCGCATCCGAGGCGAGGGGGGAACCGCAACCGCGGGGAGCGGGCATCTTCTTCCGCGCTGGTGAAGACGGCGATGCGACCAACCCTCACGACCAATGGGCGCGCGCTCGCCGACGCCCCCACGGTCGCAGAGGGTAGGACGGGGCGGCTAACCGGAAGGCCGACGCCCGCCCGCCGGCCGGGAGTTCAATCAAGGAGACCGACATGCCCGCAGGTGTGAGCAACGAACCGATCAAGCGCAACACGATCACCAAGGAGCAGATCGATGATCTGCTGGCCCGCTCGAAGTGGACCGACGGCAAGATGGGAGAGAAGACGACGGTCGTCTGCTGCCAGCTGCCCAACGGATTCGAGGTCATCGAGTCGAGCGGCTGCGTCGACGCGGCCAACTACGACCACCAGATGGGCGTCAAGGTCTGTAAGGGCCGGATCGTCGACAAGATCTGGATGCTCGAGGGCTACCGCCTGCAGTGCGAGATGGCGGCGAAGCGGTAGTCGATGCGGACGCGGTTCTACCACGACTGCCAGATCTGCGGCGCCGAGGACCAGTTCCCCTTCGGGGATGGCGAGACGCGGTGCAACGAGGCCTACCTCTGGAACTGCGATGCGTGCGGATCCCAGGTGCGAATCACCTTTACCGGCGGTGGAAGGCTGAGCCATCAGGAGGCGACGGGGCGGCACTGCCATCGCACCCTCGCCCTCCTGGCCTTCCGCGGCGAGGTCACCTTCGCATTCATCTATCGGGGATGCGCGTGGTCGGAGCAACTCAAGGACGGCCGGCCCGACGGCCGCTACTTCTACGAGGAGCACACCTGCCCGACCAACCTGTTTCCCTGCGAGGAGATCGTGGTCGGCGGCGAGGTGGATCCTCACGGGTGCTTCGACCTCATCGAGGAGCACCTGATCACCGGACCGGGCGCGCGCGACAAGGACGAGGTGCTGGCCGAACTGATCGAGAAGGCGAAGGCGTTCACAACGACCGGGCAGGACGACGAGGACTTCATGGGCCAGATCGCCGACGCGGCAGGAGGGAACTGATGGACGTCATCCAGAAGGCGATCGAACTCGCGATCGACCAGGAGCAGATCGACACCGAGGACATGACCCAGCGGCGCATCGAGGAGGCGAGGCGCATCTACGATCGGCTGATCGAGGTGCTGAAGGACGCCGACCCGATGAGCAGCGTCGTCGCCTGTACGGCCGCCTTCACCCAGGTGGTGCCTGATCCGTTCGATGCCGATCACTACTCCGCGCTCGAGACTCCGGCCATCATCGAAGCATGCGAGGACGATGATGGATAGGAAGGCGATGGCATGACCACCTACTTCACTGCCGACCTCCACCTGGGCCACGACAAGATCGTTCGCGAGCTACGCGGCGACTCCTACGAGGACGCGGCAGACATGGACGAGAAGATCATCGACAACATCCATACCATCGTCCTGCCCGGCGACGAACTGTGGATCCTCGGCGACTTCGCCTGGAGGGAGCACGCGAAGTATCGCGAGCAGCTATTCATCAAGACGGTGAACCTGATACGCGGCAACCACGACCCCAGCCTGGGCCGGTGCTCCGAGATCTTCGGCGAGGCCCACGACGTCCTGATAGGCCGACGGTTCGGAGGCAAGCGGTTCACCCTCTGCCATTGGCCCTGGGAATCGTGGCCGGGCAGGATCCACCTCCACGGTCACCGGCACCATGAGGACGAGTACTTCGGAACCGAGCCGAAGACCGGCCGCGTCAACGTCTGCTGGGATCTCTGGTATCGCCCCTTCCCCTCGACGAGGTCTTGGAGTTAGCCCAATGTTCAAACGACTAGCACGATGGATCCTCCGCGATGAACTGCATGAGAGGGAGGCCGAGACCGAGTTCCGCATGCATGACTGGAACGAGGGCCACGCTGAGGGCGAAGACGAGGGCTGGAAGCGTGGCTTCGAGGATGGCAAGGTAAGCGGGATGAACGAGTCCTGGGAGCACATCGCCGAGGCGGTGGAGAGTCTGCTGAAGAGTGGGACGATGCGCCTCCTCCCCGGCCGCGGAGTCGACGATGAGCCGACCTGCTTCGTGCGGCCGCGCGAGCCCTTCCACGTCATCGCTGCCGAGGTGCAGCTGTCAGACGCTCCAGCACTCGATGATCCCAATCTCACACTACTGGAGACCGACCCAGACTGGTGCGAGCGAATGGGGATCACCGCGACTCAGATCCAGGCCACCCTCCATCCTGAGGAGTGGGCCCGCTGCCGCGCGATCGATCGCCTGCTCCCCAAGCTGGCCCGCCTGATCGACGCGAAGCTGACCGGGCGCGAGGTTGTGCCCGGCCGGATGCGCTACCTTGTCGCCGTCTCCGTCCAGGAGGCGAAGGAGTCGTAGGGGGAGACATGAACTACCACGAAGCGAAGAAGAGCGACGACCTCGCCGAGACGCTGGCGACACTGTCCAAGGTGGGCGTCGACCTGCACGCTGCTCTGCACGAACTGGACGAGGCGAAGGCAGCCGAGCGTGAAGCCAGCAGTCGCGAGACGACGTGCATCAACAAGGTGCGCGAGCTACAGAAGCAGTACGACGCCCTGGACGCCAAGGTGCGCGAGTATGGTGGCAAGCATAGCGGGGGGTGGGGAGCGTGAGCCACATCGTCTACTTCGATGGTCCGCTGGAGAGGGTGTTGACCGAGGTGCCGGTGGAGCAACGTCCTACCCAGGTGAACGTCCGCTTCAGCGGTTTCCTTCTCGGGTACGACGTCGACGAGGGTGGGTGCGCCCGTCTCGACGATCAGTCTCGCTCGGCATGGGATGCCATGTCGGACGATCAGCGGGAGATGCTCCGACGCACCGCCCGCAACCCAGCAAATCTCAAACGCCTCTTGGAGGCATCAAACCCATGAAAGGAAAACCCATGGCGAAAGACGAGAAGAAGACCGAGAAGAAGGCGGCCAAGAAGGCGGCGAAGATCAGCGAGGATCTCAACGCCCTCCTCAAGAAGGCGAAGGGCAACGCGCTCTGCCTCGCGATCAAGGAGGCGATCCGCGAGGCGAAGCGGGTCGGTGAGTGAGGACGAGTCCCTGCTCAAGGGGCTGAAGATCGATGCCTCGCTACCCCCGGACCATCTATGCGTCATCGCCGCGGGGGTGCGAGGCGCGGTCGACGCCACGACTCTTGAGCCTGTGGGAATCATCTACGAAGGCCGCCTCTACTCCCACGCCCAGGCGATCGAACTGGGACTCCTGGGGCTGGTCAAACTCGAAGACCCGAGAAAGAAGGTGGACCGTGTCGAAGGCGAAGAAACACCTGCGCATCCCCTACCCGCCACTCCTGCCGGGGCCGGCACTGCGGAGCCTGATCCACCTCGCCGAGTCGAGCGAAAGCGTGGCCCGCGCGGCCGTTCTCGACGCTGAACGGCATGAGGAGCAGCGCGACCTCGCGCTTCAGACCGCGGACGGCATCCGTCGTGCCATCGATGAGATCGCCAAGTACATCAAGCGATACGAGACCTTCTGGTCCGCCTACCTCGCGCTGGGGATCAAGGACGGCGCATCTCCGCGCGACCTGACCATCGACATCGGGCGCGTGAAGGCCGTGATGGACGGGATCGATGTCGACGAGAAGAGCAAGCCGATCTTCAAGATACCGATCGCGATCATCAACGAGGACTGCAAGTCCCCCGACGAGGACGGTGAGAGCCTGATCGAGATCCCGAAGGGCATCTACCATTCCGATGGAACCAGAACCGACGTTCCGCTCCTGCCAGGACTGGGACGCGAGATCGGCGCAGCAGAGGAGGAGGATGGATAGACAGGCCCACGTCTCCCCCCTCCGTTCCGCAGTTAAATCTGTTCTTCGATACGACGTCCCTTGGTCGCATGAAAGCGTGGCCGAGATGGCCAGGGTGTCGGTCACCGCGGCGAAGCGGTACTGCACCCAGCTGGTCAGAACCCACGTTATCGAGCAGCTGGAAGACGGCCGGTACGTTGCCGGCGAACGCGCGTCGGCGTATCGGCGCGAGGTGCCGAAGACGCACGTCGGCGGGAATGCCAAGGGCTACCTGATGGCCAGGGTGGCCCGAAGTGCGCTCGAGGAGGAGGAGATTCGTGCCATCCAGCGCGTCGGCCCCGGAGATCTTACTTCTGCGGGGGCGGGTGACGTGGCTACGATGGAGACCATCATGGCACCTCTGGTTATCGATCCGCCCGAGCGAGGTCTGCGTCCCAAGGAGGCCGGAGACCTGATCGGCGTATGTCCTCGAACGATTCGCCGCTGGCTCGACGCCGGCAAGGTGAAGGGGTTCCGACTCCCCAGCGGACAGATGCGGATCTTCGAATCAGAGGTGCGGAGGATCATGGGCGATGGCGAAACGCAAGACGGCAACACCGAAGACGAAGCTGACTGACAGGCAGCGCGTCTTCGCCGCCGTTTACGCGAAGACGTTGAACAAGTCGCAGGCGGCCCGCGAGGCAGGCTACGATGCCAAGAAGGGCAACGAGGTCTACCGGCTGCCGCACGTCCGGGCCCACATCCGTCAGCTGATCGAGGACAAGGTCAACGCGATCGGCGTGGAGGCCGACGACGTCCTTCGTGAGATCGCCCGCATCGCCCTCGCCAGCCCGACCGAGGTGGTGACCGTCGAAGAGGACATGGAGACGGTGGTCATCGGCGGCGACGGCGGCGACGACGAGGATGACGAGGCTCGCCACCTGGAGGTCATGACGAAGAAGGTCCGGATCCTCGAGACCGACCTCTGGTCAACCTCGGCCCGCGCGGCGGTGAGCGAGATCAGCCAGGGGGTGAAGGGCGACATCAAGGTACGCTTCCACAACAAGGTGGAGGCGTTGAAACTGCTGGCCGAGTACTTCAAGATCATCAAGGGCGAGGGCGCGAGCCAGTTCGATGGAGCGAACGTCTTCATCGTTCCGTCCAAGGAGGAGTCGATCGACGCATGGCAGACGACGGCGCAGCAGGTCCAGCGGGAGTCGAAGAAGAAGGCGGAGATCAGGCTGGGCAACGGATAGTCTGGGCGCCGCAGCGCGGTCCTCAGTGGCTACTCCTCACCTGCCCGGTCCCCGACCTCTTCTTCGGTGGGGCACGCGGAGGAGGCAAGTCGGACGGCCTGCTCGGCGATGCCTACTACCACAAGGAACTCTATCCCGAGCACTCGAACATCGTCCTCTTCCGGCGAAGCTACCCGGACCTCGAGGAGTTGATGCAGCGTGCGAAGGAGATCTACGTCCCGCTGGGCGGCAAGTGGAACGACAGCAAGCGACAGTGCGACTTCCCCCACCTGGGCGGCAACCCGATCCGCTTCCGCTACATCGACCGCGACACCGACGCGATGCACTACCAGGGGCGCAACCTCACCTACGTCGGCGTCGACGAGATGGGACAGTTCGCCACCCCGACGGCGATCGACATGCTGTGGGGCGCGCTGCGCAGTGCCCACGGGGTGCCAACTCTGTTCCGCAGCACCGGCAACCCAGGCGGCCCCGGCCACATGTGGATCAAGAAACGGTACATCGACCCCGCGGCACCGATGACCGTCCAGAAGGTTCCTCTGCCCAGCGGAGCCTTCCATCAGCGGGTCTTCATCCCCAGCTTCATCACCGACAACGAGAAACTGCTCAACAACGACCCAGGCTACGTCGACCGCCTCCATCTCGTCGGCGCGAAGTGGCTGGTCGAAGCATGGCTGCGCGGTGACTGGAACGCGCGACCGACCGGCCACTTCTTCGACACTCTGAACATCCAGTACGGCAGCCCGCCGAAGATGAACCGCATCTACCTCGGCGTCGACCTCGCGACCAAGGACAAGGATGCGCCGGATCGCGAGTGGAAGGATCGCGACTACACCGCGATGGCGGTCGTCGGCGTCGACCACATGAACCGATTCTGGCTACTCGACATGTTCCGTGATCGCATCGACACCTCGAAGGCGATCAAGAAGATGATCGACCTGCACCGGCGGTGGAAGTTCAGTTCGATCTACATGGAGGGCGGCCCCATCTGGTCGGCCGTCGAGCCCTGGGCGTTGATGGTGCAGCGCAACAGTGGCGTCTACCTTCCCATCGACCCATGCCAGCCGTCCAGCGTGGGTGATAAGGCGATCAGGGCCACCCCGCTGCAGACCCTGGTCAATGCCGGCGGTCTGTGGGTTCCTCAGGATCAGACTCCGTGGCTGAGCGACTTCCTGACCGAGATGTCCATCTTCCAGCCGCTGCTGGCCAGGAAGGACGAGATCCATGACGACCAAGTCGATGCTGTGTCGTGGGTTGCGTATCGATTGCTCGAACTGATCGCCTCGAAGGATCCGAGCGGGCTCGAGGCCCGCGGCATGGGCCCGATCGGCAAGATGAAGGTCGCCCAGGGCGAGTTGGACGGCCGAGCGGCCGAAGAGATCATGCGCCGGATGGAGGTCGAACGGAGGGGCACACAGTCCCTCTACGACCCGTCGACCTTCTGATCTTACTTCGCACCCCGGCCCCCCAGGCCTATACGTTGTCCATCACCCCGAGTACCGAGGCCCGGCGATCCCGTCGGGTTTTAGGGCTCAAAGGAGACCATCATGGCCGAAGTAATCGTAGACATCCTCGAGGACGCCGCCTCGCCGCTTACCGGCGTCGGCAACCTCATCAAGCTGCAGAACGTCCTGGCCCAGGATCCGCCGCCGCCCAACACCGTGAAGGGCACGCACAAGGGCAACACCCCCTACCGGCAGGCGATCCTGACCCTGCGCAACGGGGCGGGCACCGTCGCCGTCTACACGGTCGGGCGCCCCAACCCCAAGATGGCCGGCGTCGGCGCCTCCGGCTCGGCCGAGAACGCGCAGAGCATCCGCTGCGACGGCACCAACCACCAGTACCTCACCAAGTTCGACTACGCGGCCTTCTCGCTGCACAACTGGATCGTCGAACTCGAGGGCAAGGTGCTGAAGTACGACGCCACGCCAGCCGACCTGACCGAGTTCGCGGTCGCCGACGTGGGCGGCAAGCTGCAGGTGACCATCGGCGACGGTGATCCGCTGCCCCTGGGCGAGATCTCGGTCATCAAGGCGACCCCGCTGAAGAAGACGATCCTCAGCGATGCGCTCAACGCCGACGTCCACAAGGTCGTCAACCCCCGCGACTACGTCTACATCGAGGGTGACGCGGCCGAACTGACGGTCGCCGACCTGCAGTTCTACTACCGCTGATCTGGGTGACCGGGGCGGGCGGGACGCCGTTTGGCTTACCCCGCCCCGGTCCACTCTGTCGGCATAGGAGGACCGAATGGCCACCATCGAGGTATCGGACGACTTCACCAGGGGCGGCGCGCCCGCGTATGCGCCCGAGGAGGGCGTCCCCGAGGAACGCCCGGATCTCGACATCGTCGAGCCGCGCCCGCCGGTTGAGCCGCGGACCTCGAGGTACGTCGCCCTCTGGTGGGACCAGACGGCCGAGACGCCGGAGTACCGCGACAGCAGGCAGCAGTTCATCGCCGATCAACACGACCTCTTCCCCTTCGACGAGCGTCGGAAGCGGCGCAACGGGCAGCAGAACGAGAAGGCGGGCATCCGTAGTAAGGCGGATGCCCGCATCGTGCAGAACCCCCACCTCTACCGGGCCGCGCAGCGCGCGGTCGCGATGACCATCCCCGACGGACATACGCGGGAGTTGAAGGCGCGCAAGCCCATCCCGTCGATGACGCAGCAGCAGAAACCGCTGGGCGCCCGCCAGGAGGACGTGCAGTTCGCCAAGACGGGCACCAAGTTGCTCGACCACTACCTGGGCGAGATCAACTGGCAGGACATCGGCGAGGACTGGGTCCGCGACGGATCGATGTTCCGGGTCGGAATCCTCAAGGGATGGTGGCAGTCGGACTACATGACCGACCCACTGTCGACCAACCGGCTTCCCGACATGCAGGACGAACTGTCGGAACTGCAGTCGCTCGTCCAGGACTACCGCCGCGGCAGGTTCGACGAGAACGACGGCCGCTTCCAACGCATGCTCGACATGCAGATGGCCATCCAGGAGAAGACCCAGATCAACATCTGGGAGGGCATCTGCGCAGAGACGGTCAGCATGGACCGATTCCGCCTCGATCCTCGGATCCGCAGCGTCGACTCCTTCTATTCGGCGAAGTGGATGAGCGAAGATCTGGTGATGGCCAAGAGGGACGTGCTGGCCCGCTTCCCATTCAAGATGGACCCCGACGATCCGAAGGGGTTCACCGGCGTCCACCCCGACGACCTGTCGAAGGCGAGCTACTACGACAACGGCGGAGACATCGTTCGGACCCGCGAGGCCGAGCGGAGGGAGATCGACCGCGACACCCGCCAGTCCCGCATGACCGACGAGCAGACCGCCTACGACTCTCTCGACGACGACGACGTCCTCTTCCTGGTCCGTCAGATCTTCGTCCGCGACGAGGGCAAGATCCTCGTCCTCATCAACGGGCTCGAGTACCCGGCGGCCGAGTGGTCGCCGGAGAACACCTGGAGCAACTGGTATCCCTTCTTCCCCGTGGTGATCAACCGCCAGCACGGGACGTGGTACGGTCGCAGCGACACCGAACTGGCCTCCGACGAGCAGGCGCGGGTCAACCAGAAGCAGACCGACGCGGAGAAGATTCGCGAGATGATGATCCCGCGTGGCATCTTCAACAAGGCGGCGGTCGACGAGCAGGAGATTTTGAAGATCTCTGAGATCGCCGCGGGTGAGATCCGCGGCGTCTTCATTCCCCGCGGCAACCTGGGTGAGAACTTCGAGTGGCTCACCCTGGGCAACTTCAATCCTGAGATCCTCAACACGGCCGAGAACATGCAGATGCTCGACAAGATGGTCGGGTTCAGCGAGGCCTTCATGGGGACGATGGGCAAGGCCGAGTTCGCCACCGAGGTGGCGGTGATGGCCCAGGGGACGAACATCATGATCCGCCAGCGGCAGGCGGTCGTCCGCCGCGCTTTCGAGCGGTTCTACACGGCCATGTTCGAGGTCATGATGCAGACCCTCGACCCAGAGACGGTGAAGCGGACCGTCGGCGCCAACGCCTTCTGGCCGGCGATGAGCACCGACGAGGAGGCGGCCCGCCAGCAGCGCGAACTGCGCAACGCGGCCATCGCCCAGGTGCGAGACGAGATCGCGATGGTGAAGAACGATCCCCAGCCGCTCCTCGCCGCCGCCCAGTTCCCCGGCATCGAGAACCCGGCCATGCGGGCCCAGCAGGTCTACGAGCAGATGGCCGAAGAGGTGTGGGGCGCGCTCGAGCCGATGACCCGCGACTCCCTGTTCAAGCGGTGCTGTATCAAGGTCCAGAACAACCCCAACGGCATGCTGGACCGCCAGGAGAAGCTGGGGAAGGTGATGGAACTGATCAACACCATGGCTGGAACGGGCAGCATGCCGTCCCGCAAGGTGGTGGCGTCCATCATCGCCGAACTGCTGGAGATGGACGACGAGGTCGACGACCTGATCGAGATCGATCCCATCGTCGCCGTCCAGGAGATGGTGCAGGCCTTCATGGAGGGCGGCGATGCGCTGCCTCCGGAGGCGTTGCAGCAGTTGGCCACCATCGGCGGAGTGGCCCAACAACTCCTCCTCGAGCAGGCGGCCAATCAGGGCGTCGAAGTGGCCGATGCCTCTGCCAGAGCAGCAGTTACGGAAACGGGCGGCGAGCCCGAGGGCGGCGGCGAGCCGGAGGGTCCGACGTCAACTCCGGGCCAGCCGGGCGAGCAGGTGAGCCCCGGAGGCTCCGAGGAGGTGCCGATCGAGGCGGCGGCCACCGGGGGCCCGTTGCAGACCACGATCGGCTGATCTTACTTCGGGGTCGGTGCTTCCAGATCTATAAGATCGGGCATGGCAACACAGGCCCAGGCGAGTAATGCGGGTTCCGCCTCCGCAGATGCGGGTGTAGACGCTGGCGCCCCCGCCCAGCAACTCGACGACCGGGACGCCCCTCCCGACGTCGAGGAAACCGCGGTTGACATTCCGGAGGAAGACCGCCAGCGCATCATCGATGCGTTCAATGGCGAGCCCGAGACCGATCCAGACGATGAGAACGGTGACGACGGCGACGACGGCGAGGACGACCTCGACGACGGCGACGGCGACGACGATCTGACCGACGAGGAGAGGCTCGAGCGCGCGCTGGACGAGGACGATGACGCGGATGGCGGAGATGCCGACCCGGACGGTGACGGTCAACCGGGCGACGAGGACGGAACCCTGTCCGACGACACGCTGGACGAGATCGAGGGCACGCTTCGCGACAAGCAGAAGCAGGCCTTCATCCACATGCGCAAAGGTCTCAAGGAGAAGGATGCGCGGGTGGAGGAACTCGAGGTCGCGGGAGAGTTCGGCCAACGCCTACACGGCGTCCTGGAGCAGCACGGCATCGACGAGAACGGCTTCGAACGAGTCCTCGACATGGTCGCGGCTATGGACCGCGATCCGCTGAGTGCGATCGGGATGTTGAAGCAGCGGATGGCCGAGGTGGCGGGACGGGCCAAGGAGATGTATCCCGACTTCGGCGACAAGATCGACCAGATGGTCGAAGGCGTCGTCGCGGGAGGTGGCGAAGAGGAACTCCCACCCGACCTCCAAGAGGCGGTGGAACTCGGAACCATCACCATCGACCGGGCCAAGCAGCTTGCCAAGCTCGAACGCGCCAGCCAGCAGTCGCAGGATGAAGGCTCACCCACTGCTTCAGCGAAGCCCGAGTCAGGTCCGCCGACGGCGACCGAGAAGGCGGAGATGCAGTCCTTGCATCGAGACCTTCATAAGCTCGGCTACTACGCTGGCACAGAGCAGGAGGTGGAAGCGCGGACGAACGAAGTGCTGATCCCCAGGGCGGAAGAGATCGCCCAGGAGTTCGGCATCGAACTCGGCAGCGCGCCGCCACGCATCCGACGCAAGGTGCTGGTCAAAGCGGCTCGCGAGATCGTCAAGACTCTCGAGCCCGAGAAGACCAGCAGGCGTCAGGGCAGACAACTCCGTTCCCGTGATGGCGATCGTCCCAAACCGCGGCAGAGAGGGGAATACAAGGATTGGAATGACATGAAGAAGGGTGTCCTCTCAGCATTCCGGTCCTAACCACTTCTGCACAAGGAAAGCATCATGCCGATCACGGACGAATACATCACCCAGGAAGGCCTGGACTTCATCGCCAACGAGGTCACCAGCCTGCGCCGCACGACCGACAAGGCGTTGCGGCTGGACGACCGCCGCACCCCCACCTGGAACTGGCTGGTCGCCAACTCCAGGAACCTCCACAGCGTCGGCGGCGGCTACCGCACCGAGGTCAAGGGCAACCGCGACCAGGAGGAGGAGGCCTGGGACGGCGCTGACGTCCTCAGCTTCGAGAACAACATCACCCCCTTCCCCCTGCGGTTCAAGGTGGGCAAGACCCACTACGGCAACACCGAGCAGTACGACTTCCTCGAGCGGCTCGGCATCGACATCCGCTACGGGGCGAAGCCGGGTGACAAGGGGTCACCGAAGGCCGCCGAGGTGGTGCTCAACTACCTCAAGGAGAACTACGACGACATCATGGAGGGCAAGCGGCGCAGCCGGGCTCGGCGCATCATGCGCTCCAACGTCGACCAGCCGAAGTACTACCTCGGCGTCGACTCCCTGCTGCCCTCGGACGCGAACGACCTCGGCCAGATCGGCGGGGCCGACCGCAGCTACGCCCTCCTGCAGCACATCCTGGTCAAGGACGTCGACGAGACGAACCTCTGGCTGGCGATGCACCAGACCAACCGGGAACTCAACCGGTACGCGGCCGGCAGCATGTACCGCTACGTCTGCTGCGGCGACAACTTCTACGACATGATGGTGTCGATCTACTCGCCCAACGCCAACGGGGTCTACAACGGCTCCGCCCTGGCGCGCGGGTTCGACATCCAACTCGGCTACGCTGAGGCGGCGAAGTTCGCCCAGAAGTTCCGCGTCGGTCTGCCCGGCGAGGCCTTCTGCGACCCCGAGGGGAACATCTTCGTGAACGACCAGATCTTCAAGGATCTGGACGAGATCGAGAACCCGGCCATCAAGTGGAGCGAACGGGCCTACTTCCTCTCCGACCACCTCCGACTCTACGTCGAGAAGAAGGACGAGTACGTCAACCACGGCATGGCGCGCGATCAGGTCGTGTGCCACGAATCGTGGTTCAGCACGATGTCGCTCGTCCTGCGGGCGCCGCGCAGCTGCGCGGTGATGATCCGCAAGACCAGCTGACCGACCAGGGTTCGGCCCGGAGGTTCGCCTCCGGGCCGTCCCGCTTCCCCAAGAGGCAGACATGGAACAAGCAGTGAGCGATACCAGCAAGCAGAAGGAGAAGATCGAGAAGGCGAATCTCGACGTTGGCGGCACGCGGCCGTCCTCGTCCGAGGTGGCCTTCATCGGTGGTCGCGAGGTCGACCAGACGGTCCGTATGCGCCACATCTTCGTGCGCGCAGTCGTGGATACGCCCGAACGACCCGGCGCCCTCATCTCCCGCCCGCTGGAAGAGATCGTCCTGATGCAGAAGATGTATCCCCACTTCGGTGGGAAGGTGACGATTCTCGGTGGCATCGCCCACGAATCCTACCGTCGGCACATCGTCGTCCCAATGACGGGCGCCGAGTTTGACGGCCATGTCCGCTATCTCCGTGGGACGTACAACAACCGGAAGATCCAAAAGCGCATCTTCAACTTCTTCGACGAGGTGTACGGGGTCGGCGAGAACTGCAAACTGGTTCAGAAGATGGTAGATCTGGTTGAGACCTACGACCCTGACCGGTCCGACTGCCTCCACCCCGACTACCTCAACGGCCTCCTCCGACTCCACTTCCCCCACGTCCGCGCCGACCACCCGGACGACATCCTCCGCGTCCCCGGAACCGACAACCTCGTCGCTCCGGAGCCGGGCCGGCGGGCCGCCCAGGCGCCCGTTCCGCCCCCGGAGGATCCCATGCCGGTCGAGTTCGACGGCGATGCCCCCACCGTCCCGCCGACGGAGCAGGGCAGCCCCGCGGAACTCAACGCCGCCGAGGCGGCGATGATGACCGGCGACCCCACCCCCGATCCGGATCTGGTCAACTTCCTGACCAACCCGGAGAAGACGGAGGGGAGCCCGCTCGAGATCGAGCAGGCGTGGGACGTGGCTCGGCTGGTGCTCGTCAAGGCGCCGGCCGACTGGGACGCCGAGGACATGAAGAAGGTGCGCGGTCTCAACGGCCGTAACCGGCCCAGGATCGAACGGTTGATTGCGTCCTACCTCCGACCCACCCCGACCGCCGGGGCGTCCGAGGCAGGCCGGGAGGCCGACTCCGACGCATGATCCGGTGGTCACCTGAGAGGTGACCATGAGCGAGCAGGACTACACCCACATCAGTCGCCGCGAACTGCGGTCGATCGTGATGACGCGCCTCGGCTTCGACCCCAGGGGTGACGCGGGCGATCAGGCGACCCAGCAGTTCAACGAGTTCATCAAGGCGGCGAGCAAGCGGGCCTACGAGCAGTGCCAGTGGGTGCATGCCAGGGGGACGCTCGCCCTGCAGCTTGGCGAGGAGCGGACCTCCATCCCCTTCCCGCCGATGTGCGGTCCGGGCAGCATCCTGGACGTGAGCATCTGGCTCGACGAGACGATGTCCGAATCGGTGACCAGCTGGAGGGCCGTCCCTCCCAACGTGTGGTGCCCACTGACCCGTCGCTACATGGACAACAGTTTCGACTCCGATCCCCTCTGGGAGGAGGGCGGAGACGCGATCAAGAAGGTGAAGGGCATCCCGACCCATTACGACATCCGCGATCGCATTCTCATCCGTCCGATGACCGACAGGGCCTACCGGTTCAAGATCCTCTTCACCCTGGCGCCAGAACTGAAGTGCGACGACGACCGAACGGTCATCGACTCGGAACTGATCGCCCTCTATGCCATCGAGGACTACCACCGCTACGAGGAGCAGAGCACCCAGGCGGACCGCATGCTCGGTCGTGCCGAGGACCGGCTCCGATTCCTCCGGGCCCAGCAGGCAAGCGATCAGCTGATCCGCTGGCGCGACGACATCAATCTGCGGCTCAGCCCCGACGAGGAGGGGCTGGTCATCGATCCGCGGGACATGCCCCTCTTCGACTTCTCGGCCAAGGGTCAGACCTGGGCCGCCGCATCAATCATCAACGCCCCGTCGCTGGGACTGAACGCCTGACATGCCGGCACGCACCATCACCTACAAGGACTTCAAGAAGGGCATCGACCTGTCGATGGGCGACTACCCCGACGACCCAACGTCGCTCCGCGATGCGGAGAACCTATTCCTGACGAGCGGCCGCAAGATCCGCATGCGGCCGCCGGTCGGCAGCCTCGACGTGGACGTCGATCCGGCGGCCCAGGGGCACGTCGTCGCAGGGTGCAAGAACTTGGTGATCGCGCGGAAGGGCGACGTGATCGAGAACGTCGGCACCGAGGCGGATCAGATCGTGACCCTCTACTTCAACACTCCGGACTACATGGATGGAGACTGGCAGCTGCTGGCCGCCTTCCCCTACCGCAACAAGGTGATCGCCGCCATCCGCCACGACTTCGACGGCTGCGAGTTCGGCTACCAGGACATGCTCCACGTCCTCGATCCGGAGAACCCGCTCAACGAGGGACCGGAGATCACGAAGCCGACCTACGTCGAGGATCCGAACTGCCCGACCAGTTGGAACGCCGACGGGACGAGACCGACCCACCTGTTCGGCCAGGGCCCGATCGGTGTCCACGCGCCCTCCTACTACCCGCGGCTGGCCTCGGTGGCGGAAAAGCTGCATCTCAACCGCCCCGACGGAGATGTCAGCTTCGCCGGCATCGCACGGCCGCGCGTCTGGACCGAGTTCTCCGTCGAGGACTACCTCGACTTCGGTGAGACGTGGTACTACCAGATCCCCGACAACGGGTCGACCGTCTTCCAGTTCATCGTTTCCGACAGATTCGACAAGTTGGACGATGATCGCGCGTGGGCCGGCTACGTTCTCGAGTACCTCGACGCCGACGGCAGGTGGCAAAAGTTCGTCGAGGTCGACGGCGAGCCCAGCGTCGACGGCACCTATGCGATTCGGGCGATCGACAATCGGTACGGCAACCACTACAACGAGATCTGCCTCAACGTCCGCTGGGAGGGGGAGGCATGCACATGGATCCGCTGGCGGGCCAAGGCGGGCGGCCCGGCGATGAGCGTCATCGAGGGCGGTGACTACATCTTCGCCGCCGACGCCGACGACCGCGAGTACGACGGAGACAACAGCACCACCCTCTTCCCGACCGACGTCAACTACGACCAGTTCGTGCAGTCGTGGGAGGTGCGGATCCTCAGAGACGACGGCGGCCTCCAGGAAATCCCGCTGATCATCGGCCGCGAGCAGCACTTCGTCATCACCGGCGTCGACGCGGTGGTGGACGTCTGGCAGGCGACCACCTCCTACACGGAGCGCGATTCCTTCGTCATCCCCACCGCGGGCGCCGACGACCTCTACTTCATGGCCCTCAACGACGGCGATTCCGGTGGCGCCGAACCCGCTTGGCCGGTAGATCCCGGTGACACCGTGGTCGACGGGACGATCACCTGGATCGCCAGGGATCTCACCTCCGATCGCCGGTTGGCACGCATCGACTTCAACAAGTACCGGGACTTCATCCAGCCACGGTGCAACACCGTCGATCCCGAGGACGTCTACACCACCAACATCCGCTACGACACCATCCGCTTCATCCCCGTCTTCCAGCCGACCATCTGGCTCAACGAGGCCGAGGATGTGCTCGTTCCGGCCGATGACTACGTCCTCGAGAACGACAACGGGTACATCCGTGTCACCTGGACGCAGAACCTGCCCGCCGAGGGGACGGTCTGGACGCTCAAGTTCGCCCCGCTGGACACCGACACCGTCCGGGCGGAGATCACCACTCAGCACTTCGCCAGCGGCACCTACATCCTTGAGGACCGGGTCTGGCAGTTCCAGCCGATCAGTCTCCGCGGCATACCCGCGTCGACGACGGTCATCGCCGGCATCCCCCACTTCCCCCTCCTCTACGGTGCCGCGCTGGGAGGTGGAGGCGGCGGCGGATCTGGTGGAGGCGGCGAGGTCTTCGACACGGCCGGCGACCACCCGTTCGTCGTTCCCGCTGGTGTCAGCACCCTGGTCGTTGAGGCGTGGGGTGCGGGCGGTGGGGGCGGCGGCGCGCTGGGAGGCCAGATCATGATCAGCCTGCGCACCGGTGCGGGCGGTGGTGGCGGAGGCGGCGCCTACGTCCTCACCCCCATCAGCGTCATCCCCGGCGAGACGCTGATTGTCCGCGTCGGGGACGGCGGGGCCGGCGGCAAGTCGTCCTGGTCGACCATCTTCGACAACTGCAATCCGGGCGGGCTCACCGCAGGGGCGGATGGTGAGAACACGCTGATCATCCGGCAGTCTGACCTGAGCGTCCTAGCCGAAGTGGGTGGCGGCAAGGGGGGCGGCCACGCGACCGGCACCGGCGGCCTCTTCTCCGAGGTTGACGGCGGGCTGGGCGGCGATGGCGGACTGCCGGTCGATCCACTGAGCGGCTCGGCGGGCGACGACGGCGCCGACGGAGACGGCAGGGTGAACCGCATAGGGGCGTGGCCAGGATGCGACGGCAGGGCGATCGGCGGAGCGGGCGGCCTGTCGGGTGCTCCCGACAGTCAGGGGCAGGGCGGGCAGGGCGCGGACGGTCAGTGCGACGGAGTGGCCTGCGTCGACATCGACGACGGCGAGGATGGCAGCGTCGGCAGGGCGCGCCTGCTCTGGGGCGCGGCCATTCAGTCCTGGTACGAGGAGGTGGCTCCGAGCGTCCTTCCGATCAACGGGTGGCAGCGATACCACATCGCGCTCCGCAAGCGCATCACCACCGACGACGGTTCGGAGATCGTCGGCGACGAGACCTACCTCTACGGCAACGCGGCCGGCCGGGAGTCGATCTTCTTCATCGAGAAGCAGGCCTACTACCAACGGATCAGCGGAGCAGGCGAGGCGGGATTCCTCGGCAGCGCGGCCCAGGACAACACCTGCGGCAACGTCGCCGCCCTGACGACGATCCAGAACCGGCTGGCCGTCCACTACGAGCAGAGCACCCAGGTGTGGGGCATCTTCGCCGACCCGGCGCAGAACTTCTTCCTCGACAGTCTGCACTTCGGTGCCAAGGGTCCGGGGACCGAGTTCTACGGTGGCAGCATGATCCTCACCCAGGAGAGTTTCCGCATGCTCAACCTTGGCGGGCTCAACTACGACTCGCTGAAGGACAACAACTACGGTCGGCCGATCGAGAAGATCCCCATCGACGAGATCTACGTCGCCCGCTACTGGCCATTCCTCGGTTGCTACGTTGCCTGCGTGTCGATCGATGGTGAGGTCGCGTTCGCGGTCTTCAGCTTTTCCGCCGAGGCGAAGGTGGCCGGCTGGTCGATCTTCCGCGTGCGCGACATCGTCGAGCCGGTGGTGGACAGCATGTGGGACGTGGGCGATCGCCTCTACTTCCGCACCGGAGACCGGATCCGCTACTTCGACGGCTCGGCCGGCGAGGGCGGATGGATCGACGACGTCGACCTCGAGGCCTACGAGGCCGCGCTGGCGGCGGCCGGCCCGGACGAGATCGTTCGCAAGCAGGACTTCAAGTATAAGGCGCGTGGCCGCCTGCAGCACGACAACCTCGGCTCGGTCAGCACGATGAAGAAGTGGTTGTGGGTCGACATCGAGCAGGACGGCAGGTGCCGGTTCTACTTCTACACCGATCCGCGCGAGGGCGCGCATCGCGTCCGCGGCCCCCACTTCGACGGAACCACCTTCGAGCAGAGGCGCAAGCCCCTTGCCCTTCGCAGCGTCGGCCTCTCGGTCGAGGTTGAATCGGATGATCTGGACGGCTGGGAGTTGAACCAGATCGTCCTCGGCGTCAGCGCATCGAGGAGATAAGCGTGAGTGATCTCGACTACCTCAATCTGAGCGACGGCTTCGTCACCGACCCCGGTGCCGACGACTTCGTTCATGCCGATCAGTTGGCGGCGGCGGTCATCAACGGATGCCAGTGCTGGATCAACCTGATCATCGACCGGCTGAACATCATCACCAACGAGGAGAATCAGCTTCGCGACGACATCGTGCGGCTCCGCAACCTCTCCGCCGAGGTGCTGACCGCACTCGGCACCCAGTGGGACGTGATGGTTGAGTGCCGGCTGGCAACCACCGGACCGGTGCTGCTCTCCGGTTTGGCCATCATCGACGGAACGCTGCCCCAGGAGGGCGATGTCGTTCTCGTCAAGGATCAGGCGGACGCATCCACCAACGGACCCTACGTCGCCTCCGCGGGACTGTGGTCGCGGTGGCCGGGCATGGTCGACGGCGACGGGGTGGACAACGTCTACGCCTGGGTGACCGAGGGGGCGGAGAACAGTTACACCTCCTTCGTGAGCCAGGGCGAGGACCGGACCGTCGGATCGTCCGACTACCTGTTCGTCATCTGCCACAAGGAGTTCGTGCCCAACCTGACGGCCGACATCCTCGACGCCCTACAGGGGACGGCGGGCAGCCCGGACAATGCCAACCGGTTCGTCACCGACGAGGATCCGCGGCTCGACGTCTTCACCGCTGGCCAGATCGGCGTCGTCCCAGACCCGTTCGGCTTCGACTGCGAGTACTTCCTCTGCGCCGACGGAACGTGGCAGAAACCTTCGGAGGTGGCGGCCGAGGGGTTCATGCGCGTCGACCTCGACAACATCATGGACGCCGACGGAGAGATCACCTTCCCCGATACGGTCGGCATCCACGGATTGGCCGATCCGGTCGCTGCCGGCGATGCGGTCAACCTCAACTACTTCGACACCGCGGTCACCGCCATCCTGGCCACACTGGTCGGCCTGACCGACTGGAAGCAGGATCTTGATGCCATCGACGGTGTGATCGGCTGCGACGGATCGGGCAACTACGCGGAGGTGACCGATCCGACCTTCGCCTCGGCGACCATCACCGGCAAGCTGACGGTCGGCGGTCTGATCGATCCCACGGGCCTCCAACTCACCCAGGTCGACGCCAACCCAGGAGACGCGAACACACTGTGGGTCGACGACTCCAACGGACACCTCTGGCTGGGCGCCGCCGACATCGTGCAGGCAATCATCGATTCTCAGACCGACGCCACCCAGGCGTTGGCCAATGCCGCGGCCGCGCAGGGAACCGCCGACGCGGCCAAGGCGGTGACCGACGCGCTCGACGCGCTCAACGGCATCATCCAATGCGACGGTGCGGGCAACTTCAGCGTGTGGTCTCCGGTCTCCTCCGCGGTTACCGACGACAGCACCTACGGGGGTGGCGGTCAGTCGGTGGCCACCAGCATCGACGCCCTGGCTGCTGCCGTCGGAGCCGCCAACAGTCACGGAGAGATCAGCGGAGTGCCGGCGAACATCATCTTCGGCGCGCCCCTGACCTGGACGCAGGTGCTCCTACCGGGCGCGGGTGGCGACCGGTTGACCAACATGACGCAGCTTGGTAACGGCATCCGCGCCGACAAGCCGATGGAGGTTGTCGTCGTCGCGCAGGTGAGCGCAGACCTCAACGCCGCCCAGCAGTGTCAGTTCGCCTTCGCGGTCAACGGTGTGATCGTTCCGGAATCGGTTGCCGAACAGCACTACCCAGGCGTCGGCAGCCAGTACAGGAACACCGCGGTCGTCAAGAACCTCTCGCTCGCTCTGAACGACGTCGTCACCCTGTGGGCTCAGCAGATGGCAGGGACCGCCACCCTGGCCTTCAGCAACTGCAACATGGCGGCGAAGGAGTAGAAGATGACCTGCGGATGTAAGGACGAGGGCCAGGGGGCGGGCAGCGGAGACTGCTCGCAGGCCAAGTTGCCGATCCGGCCCAACTGTCGGCGCGTCTATGGCGGCGATGCCTCCGACCTCGTCGACGGGTTGGAACTCCAGCGCCAGCTGGATGCGATCATCGCCCAGCTGAATCGCCACAGCGAGGCGTTTGACGGCATCCTGGACGCCGACTGCTCGCTCAAGGATGCGATCGTCTTCTGCCGCAACCTCGCACCCGAGGTGGGGACCGCCTGTCTGTTCACCGGCGAGGCGCCGCCGCCCCCCGTTCCTCCGGGTCCGCTGCCCGGCGGCCCGGTGCTCGACTACCCAGGGCTGGAGGCGGCCTACGGTGGATGGTCGCTGCGCCGTCTCACCACCAACTACACCGGCCCGCTGATCAGAATCCGCCGGGCCCTCGACAACGCTGAGTTGGACGTTGGCGTTGCCGCCAACAACCTGCTCGACACCGCGGCGATCATCGCCTTCGCCCAGGGGAGCGACTGCTTCGTCGTGACCATCTACGAGCAGGTGGAGCAGGTCGCCGGGCACAACCTCACGCAAACGACACCTTCGCAGCAACCGAAAATCTACGACTCCATCACCGGCTTCGTCATCAATGCGAGCGGCCGTCTGGCCATCTTCTTCGATGGCGTCGATGACGGCTTTGCATCGCCGGTCGCCAACATGCCGATCACCACTCGGTCCCTCATCGCCAACGCCATCCAGTGGCACACCGAGTCGAACGGTTACCTGATCAACCAGACCGACCAGGGCGGGGCCATCGCTCCCTACAAGTGCCACTACCGGCGACCCAACGCGAACAGCCAGTATTTCGACACCGACTGCGCCGGCCGCGGCGTCAACATCAGTGTCAGTCTGCGGCTGAACGAACCTTGGCTGGTCACCATGGCAAGCCTTGAAAACGCCAGTCCAGGCACCCTCTACGGGAGGCTGAACGGATCGCTTCAGTCCACGGATCCGACCGGCGGGTTCACCCTCAACACCACCTGCCGCATGAACCTGGGCCAGAGTGCCGACGCGACCAGCGCGGGCAATCTGATCTGGTCGGAAACCATCCTCTACTCCGACACCCTCTGGACCGAGATCCTCCCCGACCTCGGCGACTCCATCCTCAAGGCCGTCGAGGACAACATGATGGCCACCTGGGGCATCACCCCCGACTGAGGGACTACCATGAGCAAAGCGCACTACGTTTACTGCACCGATCAGAGCAAGGCGGACGCCCTCCAGCAGGCGTTCATCAGCCTGTCCTACGCGGATGACGAACCGAGCAGGCCCGACCGGTGGTTCAGCGAGATCCACCGGTGGGACGACCCCGCGCAGGTGAAGGTCTGCATCAAGGACGACGACCGGTTCTTCATCCGGGTCGACGCCCCGCAGGACGTCTTCGACGCCCTGCTCCAACCCTACATCGACGGCGGCCAGATGCCACAGTCCGACCTGGACCAGATCCACGAACGGATCCGCGTCTTCGCCGGCACGGGCGTCGGCCTGCTCATTTACAACATGCTGCCGCCCATCATCCGCTCACTGTCGGTCGACTACCAGTGGCTGGTCGACAACGGTTGGATCGATCCGGAGGAGTAGAAGGTGGCGAAGGAGATCGACACCGAGAAGGTCAAGCGCATCGTCGCCGAGGCGGTGCAGCTTCACCGTGCCGAGTGCCCGGCGGTCAAGGCGGTCGCCGATGCGCTCCAGTCACACAAGGAGGAGACGACGGCTGCGATCGCAGGCCTTCGCAACGATCTCCGCGACCAGCACGAAGAGAATCTAAAGGCCTACCACGAAACCGAGAAGCAACTCATCAAGGGTGACGCTGAGTTTAAGGCGCACGAACAACGACTCGGCGCCGTCGAGAACGTCACCCGTCACATCACAGACGAGATCGAGGCCCACAAGCAGTCGGTCAGCAATGCCAAGACGAGGGTTATCGTTGGCCTGCTGAAGGTGGTCGTCTATCTTGCTGTCGGCGGCGGAGGAACCGCTGCAATCCTGCAGGCATTGGGCCTGTTCTAACCCCGAAGGAGAGAGAGATGACAACGGAAAAACCCTACACCCCGATGCGTCCCGGCAACGAGACGTCCGAGTACAAGCAGGCCAAGGGGGCCGGCTGGGTCGGCATCATCGCGATGATCGTCGGTCTGCTGACCGCCTACCTGCCGGGCCTGATGGACGGCATGGCCAAGGACGGGAAGGCCTACGCGATCTGCGGCATCATCCTCGCCATCGGCGGGCTGGTCACGAAGACGCTGACCACCCTCGGCTACATCAAGGGCCGGAACGACCTCAAGGTTCCGCTCGCCGAGGCGGCGAAGTCCCAGTCGCAGGCCGCGCTGGTGAACGCGCAGCGGGGCGCCATCGAGGCATCGAAGAAGGGTCAGGCCGGTGAGTCTGGCTGAAATCGGCAAGCTGATCGGGGAGATCCTGGGGCCCTCCATCAAGGAGATCTTCCGGATCCTCCTCGATTACTGGAGGCAGCCCGACGACGGGATCAGGATCCGAGCGACCGCGGAACAGAAGGAAGAGACCAAGGAGGTGAACGATGAGTGGGACACGATTCTTCAAGAATACGATCTTCCTGCTGATTATCGTGATGCTTACGGGGTGCTTCCGGGAGATTGAAGTCCTGGAAGATCCGACGGTCATCGTCCAGCTGGCCGAACCGGTGAGTGCCACCGTCTGGATCCCCGATCCAGAGACGAAGAAGATGCTCAAGGCGGAACGAGTCATCCCCGCGGGGAAGCTGATCGTCGACCGCCGCAAGCTCGAGCGGAGGGATGACTGATGTTCACCGCACTGGCACAACAGATCAGCGGCCACATCCAGAAGGGTGTCGGCGCGCAGATCATGCGCGAGGCTCACAAGGACCAACTCTCGTCCGCCCGAGCGGCCAACGCGATGCAGACCATGATGGCCATCATGGAACTGAAGATGGAGCAGGAGCGGCAGGCCGCGGTCCGCACCGCCATGAACAACCGCCTGCGCGAGATCGACGAAGCATACGGCAAGGTCGACACCCCGCGTGGTCGTCAGGGTCGCGCAGCCGTTCGGTCGATGATCGACCAGATGGCCGAGGATGAGATGGCCAATCAGGTGATGGCCGGCCGGCAGATGGTCGAGTCGGCCGGCCGATCCGGGCGGGAGTCTGATGTCCGCGCTGGACGACGTGGAGGGTCGGTGCAGAAGGGCCGCGAGGAGGCGATCGGGACCGGGCTGGCCGCCATGACCGCGGGTGAGTCTGAGCAGCGCGCAGGGGCCGAGCACCGAGCCCAGATGGGCTTCGAGTCCCAGCGGATGGAGCAGCGGCGCATGGCCATGTCGCCGGTCCGGGTGCCGATGATCACCGGCAGCCCAGCGTTGGATCGCTACATGCGCGTCAACGAGGCGGCCGGCCAACTCCCGTGGCAGCAACTCGAGCAGGGATGGGCCGGAGCGGGGACGGCGGCAAAGGACGTCATCACCTCCGTCGGTCGGGGCGGGTCGGAGTACGAGACCGCCCGCCGAGAGGCCGACCTTGCCTGGGAGAAGAAGAAAAAGCAGGAACGGCTCGAACGCGAACGCGATGCCATCCTCCGCGAAGGCGGATGGGTCTGAGGAGACCACGATGTACGAAGGACCAACCTCACAGTCCCACCTGGAGAAGACCCGCGCCGGCCGCGAAAGCGTCCGCGTCACATCCAGCGACGGAGATAAGCGTCCGGGACCCCAGGCAGAGGCGAGCGCGATCGGCCAGTCGATCATCGAGGGCGCGGCGTCGGTCGGCGGGCAGGCGCACCAGATGGGCGACGTCTGGTATCAGCGGGACGTCGCCGGCTCGATCGCCAACATGTCCAAGGAGGCGATGATCGCCGAGGCGATGGCCAAGGTGGCGAAGCAGCGCAGGTTCATGGACCAGATGAAGGCGCGCGAGGCCTACATGAGCGACGTCATCGGCATGGTGAGCCCGGAGAAGTTGCGCGAGCGCGCGGCCGGCCAACGGACCTACGGCAGATCGGCCGAGCGGGCCTTCGCCGCCTCGAGGGCGGCCGGAGGTGACACGCTGGCCACCGCGAGGGCGATACGCCGGGGAGCCGGTGGGGCGCGCTCCGCAGCCCTACGTCGCGCCGGAGATCTCCAGTCGCTCGAGGTGGCCCAGCGGGGCGAGCGGTGGATGCGTCAGCAGCGCGACTTCGACGCCCGCGAGCGCGAGGCCGACCTGATCATGAGTGGATTCCGCGCCATGCAGGGAACGGCCGCCAGGGAGACGGCGGCCCGCGCGGCACTCAACAACGACTGGCGGAAGATCCTCATGGGATGGACCGTGCCGGGCTGAACGGAGGAGTGAGATGCCACAACTCGACATCAGGACGATCACCGATCCGTACCGGTTCCAGTTCGCGCTGCCGAGCCGGTTCGACGTGGCGCGCGAGCAGTCGATGCGCGCCGCGGAGGCGGTCGCCACCTGGGGGAAGGAGAGGGAGCGGACGAAGCAGATGCGGGCCAAGCTCGAAGCCGGCGATCTTGCCGGCGCGGAGCAGATCCATACCGGAAAGCGGCCGACCGCGTCGACCCCAGGGGGCGAGAAGGTGAGCCTCACCCAGGCGGAGAGCAGGGCAGAGCGTCTGGCCAAAATGTCCGGGCACATCCGGCCACCGGCGAAGTTCCTCAAGCAGCAGCAGGACTACGACCGTCGGCTGGGCAAGCTGGCCGCCCTCGTCCACCGGGTTCAGATGAATCCTCACCCCAGCAAGATCGCGGAGATCATGGGCGAGGCGGGGAAGACGACGCCCACCGAGGAAAAGAGTGGCCGCACCTTCACCGACGCCCAGGCGTTGAACGCGGCCGCCGCGCGGGCGAAGCGGCTCAAGTACCAGCCGCCTCCCAGCGAGTTCACCGACGAGACGAAGAAGTACCAGAACCGGCTGGCCGACGTGGCCACCTACGCGATGCGGACCGGGCGGATGCCCGACGACGACATGTTCAAACAGATCATGGAGTCCGAGCCGGGGACCGTTGCCCTCCCCGAGGGCGGGACGGCGGCGGTCGGCGGCGTAACGGCCGAGCAGGCGGGCGCCCAGGCGGATGCCGATGCGGAGATGCACGCCGCCGAGGAGCGGCGGATCGACGTCTCCGACCTCCCCGATCTCGTCGGTCGGGACGAGGAGATGCGCAGGATGGAGAAAACGCTGGAAGAGTCGCTGGGGCCGGCCGGCGGCACGCCGGGTCGGTGGAGCATCGGACGAGGTGCGACCAACATGCCGTGGACGGCGATCCGCGACGAGGAGGGCAAGGTGGTCGACGTGGTGGGAGGAAGCGGGCCACCGCCCAGCCTCGAGGAGTACCGCCACGGTCCCGAGGCCACCGAAGAGGAGAAGGCGAAGGCGTTCGTCAGGGCCTACGAGGCAGAGAAGAGGCGGATCGAGGGACATAACCTCGTCGACGAGGCGACTCCGACCATCACCAGAGGGGTGGTTGAGGCGGCGGCCCAGGGGGTGCCCAACATCGCGTCGGGCGGGATGGTGGGCCGCGGATTCGGCTCGAGGCAGCATCCTGGGTGGATCAGGGAGCCGCAGAAGAATCCGTTCGACCGCATCACCAACCGCCAGGGAAGGCTGAACACCCTCGCCCGGACGATGGAGGATCGGCTGGCCGCATTCAACGGCATCCTCAACTCCGATCCGGTGAAGTCCAAGTACGGGCTGGCGTCCAATCGGCGAAACGGCCCAATACTCCTCTGGAACGGAGAGAAGGAGGTGGACCTCACCGAGATGCTGCTCGGCGATGACAACGAGGAGCGGAGGAAGGGGCTGATGATGCTTGCCCGCATGGACCGGCGCGACGTCCGGGCGGTCGCCAACGCGCTGATCATGATGGGCTACCCGCCGATCAAGCCGACCGAGGAGGACAAGAAGGTGCTGGCCGAGATCGCCGCTAAGCCGAAGGGGCAGGGCTGGAGGTACGAGCGGTAATGGCCAAACAGAAGACCGGAGGCGAACTGCCCGATCTCGTCGGTCCGATGACCGACGAGGATCGCGAGTACTGGCGGGAGATCATTCGCCGGCATGAGGCCGGTCTGCCCCTCGTCGATGAGCCGGAACCGACCCCCATCGGACCCCGCCCCGAGGTCGGGCCGGAGGAGGATCTGATCGCCGCCATCGCGGCCGCCGCCGAGCCGGGCCCCCGCCCGGTGCCTACCCCCCAGGAGTACGCGGCCGAACTGCGGAGGGCCGAGGAGCAGGCGGCCGTCTCAGGCGGAATGCGGCCCGCCAGCGAGTCCGAGATGCGGGTGGCCGCCTGGGAGGACCGTCTGGCCCGAGCGCGCCGTGAGGGCGGCCTACAGGGCGGCTGGGGCCTCCTGGCGCGCATCCCCGATCAGCCGGCCAAGGACGACCTGATGACCATCCTGTCGACGGTGGAGAACGTCGGCGTCGGCTTCGAGTCCAGGGCGAAGGAGATCGGCGCCGTCGTGCCCGAGGTGGGGGCCAAGCTGGGCATTCCTGGCGCCAGGGAGGGGGCGGACGTCCTGCTCGAGGAGGCGCAGCGGGGCCGCACGGAGGCCCGTCAGCGTCTCCGCGGCCTGACCGCCCTCGGCATCCCAGGAACCGATCTGGCCAACGTGGCGCAGGGCACGGGCGGCGTCATCGCCGACGTGGGAGCGATGATGCTCACCGCCGGCCTGTCGAAGCCGATCGCCGCCCTGGGGCAGTTCGAACGACTGCGGAAGGTCAAGCCGGTCATCGAAACCATCGCCCGCTACACCCCCCTCTTCCTCGAGCCCGCGGCCACCCAGTATACGGTCGCTTACAAACAAGCCCGCGACCAGGGGCTGAGCCTCGCGGCCGCGAACAAGTACGCGCTCCTGCAGGGGCTGAGCGAGGGGGGGATCACCGCTGCCTTCGGATTCACCGGCGCGGAGGCGTTGGTGAGCCCCCTGGCCCGGAGGGCGACCGCCAACGCGGTCAAGACGATTCTGAAGGGCATCTTTGGCGAGATCGCTGAGGAGAACCTGCAGAACATGAGCAGCGGTTTCATCGACTACCTGATGCTTCCAGGCAACGAGGGGCGGACGGTCGGCGACGTCATGCTCGAATGGGCGCGCCAGATCCCCGACACGACGCTGATCGCCGCCATCGGTGCCGGCGTCGGCGAGGCGGCGCAGATCCGCGGGCGCCGCGAGGCCCGCGGCAGGGCCGCGCAGGAGTTCAACGACCGACTGGTCGCCGACATCGAGGCCGCGCTCGAGGTCGCCAGGGCGGCCGCCGAGACCGAGGGGGTCGGCGCCGAAGAGACGGGGGCGGCGGGAGAGGAGGCCGCGCCGGCCGCCGCCGAAGGAACGACTGCCTTCGGGGAGGCGGCGGCCGAGCAGACGGCCCCGGAAGACCTCCCGCCGCCCCCAACCACCGAGCAGATCGGCGAGGAGGTGGATCGCCGCAACCAGGAGGCCGAGCAGAGCATCGACAAGGGGATGAAGAGGGCGGGCCGCCGACGGAAGGTCCGCCGGAGCGCGGACGACATCGAGGCGATGAGCCTCGAGCAGGGCGATCAGGTGCTCAGGGAACTCGGCTGGAACGACCGTCAGATCGAACTCATGGAAACCCTGGAGCGGGACGCAATCCTCATGTTTGACGTTCCCGCACCGACGAAAGGAAAAACCAATGGCGAAGTACAAGTACCTGTCGAAGAAGCAGGCAGAGCAAGAGAAGAAAAAGAGGGCCGCCAAGAGGCGGGCCGAGGCGAAACGGAAGGCGCACCGGGAGAAGTACAAAGACACGGACGCCCCGCCGTTGCCCCTGGGGATGTCGGTCGAGGAGATACTCGTACCGGTGAAGCAGGCGCGGATGAACAGGGTCTGGGAGAACGTCGGGCCCAAGAGGGCGCGCAAGAAGGCGCGCAAGAAGGCGAGATAGGCCGTGAAGAACAAGTCGCCCAAGCAGGTTCGCTACCTGTTCAGCAAGGGGTCGCCGCTGAGCCAGCAGCAGAAGAACAGGTTGGCCAGCGAGATCAACTCAGGGAAGGTCCGCGTGAAGGGAGGGAAGCGCAAGATCGCGAAGCGGCGCCGGAAGGCGTAGCCGCCCGTGTGGCCGAGCCGGAGGCGATCAAAGTAAGTCCGGAGGAGCGGACGAAACGTCTCGAGCAGATGGGCTACACGAAGGCGGAGGTGGCCGAGATGCTGCCGGGCCGGAGAACGGAGGCGGCCGCCGAGGCCGTGCCGGAGACCGCGGCCGCTCCCGAGGTCGAGGCCGCGCCGGAGGTGGTGACCGCACCCGAAGAGGTGCGCGAGCAGGCTCCCGAGCGGGCCCGCATGATCGAAAACATCTACAAGGCCGTCCCCGACGCAGAGGTGAACGAGGTCGAGGGCGAGCCCAACACGGTCGTCGTCCGCGGCGCCAAGGGGGTGGAGTTGAGGGTGCGCCTTCCCACCGCCGAGGATCGCGCGCTGGGCGAACGTGAGGCGAAGAAGAGGAAGGGAGTGGTTCGCGGTTTCTACGACGGCACATCGAACACGATGGTCATCTTCCCCGAGAACGCGAGCCAGTTCACCTACAACCATGAGATGGTCCACTTCTTCCGCGCCGCCGGCCTGATCAGTCAGGTGGAGTACAACCATCTGGTCGATCAAGCGAAGGATGCGGTGCTGCCCAACGGTCGCCGCCTCATCGACTCCGTCCGCATGGAGACCAAGGGCTGGAAGGCCGAGGACATGGTCGAGGAGTTGGTCGCCCAGTACGTCGAGGGCGTGGCCGAGGGGACGTTCGCCGAGCCGCAGCAGGGAATCATCGACCGCATCCTCGCCTTCATCCAGGATCTGCTCGGCGGCGTCTTCGGCATGGGGCCGAGCGCGCGCAAGGCGGTGAGGAATGTGGTGCGTGGCCGGCCGATCGGCCGGCAGGTCGGCGCGCAGCCCATGGTCCAGCAGGATCTGACCCGCTACTCCATCGCCGACGAGGTACTTCCCGGCGAACTGCCGGCAGACCGTATCGCCGAGTGGGAGGAGGAGTCGGACCGCATGCCGGCTCGCGTCATCGAACCGAGGGAGCGGTGGGCCCGCGTCGGTGACAAGATGAAGACCGCGGTCTTGAATGCGATCGACACTGCCAACAAGTTGCTCAAGTTCTCGGTCGGCAAGGAGATCGACGTCGACGGTGAGCAGCGACCGGTCGCCGACTCGACGGGCAATCGCATCACCGAAGGCGATGCCAACGCCCGTGCCTTCTGGCGTTGGTTCGGAGACAGCAAGGTGGTCGACGAGAACGGCCGCCCGCTCGTCGTCTACCACGGCACCCCTGCTACCTTCAACGAGTTCGTCAGGCAGCAGTCGCTGGGCCTGACCGATGTCGGGTTCCACTTCGGCACCTCCGAGCAGGCGGCTCGAGCGATACTGTCCCGCGTCTACGAGGTCGGGGACCGGGAGGTCCAGCGGGTCGAGTACGCGAGGCCCGGAGAGGGAATGGTTTCCGGACGGACGATCAAGATCGAGACGCTTCCCGAATGGGTGCGTGGAACAAGGGCCTACGGACCGGCCAAAGATGGGAGGATCCTGCCCGTCTACCTTTCGATCGAAAATCCGATCCGGCTCGACGACATGGACCGGTGGAATGTTCCGCGCGAACTGGCCGACCGACTCCAGCAGGCCGGAGTCTTCACCGACGCCGACGTGCGTGCGGTCGCCCCGAAGACCGACTGGGCGTCCGACCCTGCGCAGATGAAACGATTCGCCGATCGGATCATGGGCAAGGGCTACGACGGCATCGTCTACGCCAACGAGTACGAGGGCGGCGGCGAGTCCTACATCGCGCTGCGCGCGAATCAGATCAAAAGCATCTACAACAACGGTCAGTTCTCACCGTCGACGAACGACATCCGGTTCAGCATGGGCTACGTCGAAGACGCGATAGATCAGCATGATCTCCGGCGCGAGATGACCGACGAGGACTGGGGGACGCTCCGCCGGGCGGTCACCGAGGGAGACTACATCTCCGAGGAGCGGGTACGCATCGCCGCCCCGATCGCGCGAACGCTCCGTCAGGTTGGTCGCATCGTCAAGCCGGAGTTCGACTCGATGGTTCAGCGGCTCGCTACCCGCATACCTCGCGCGGAAACGAAGATCCCAGGCCTCAAGGGCATCGGCCGCATCATCGAAAAGATGTCGGAGGAGATGGCGGTCAACAAGACGCTCGATCCGCCGATGATCAGAGACTCGGTGCGGGCCACCATCCTGGTCGACACCATCGCCGAAGTACCCGCGGCCGTCGAGGCGATCGGCGAGGTCTTCGAGGTCATCAAGGGCCGGGTGAAGGACCGGTACAACAGGCCGGCCGACGGCGGCTATCGCGACACCCTGGTCAACGTCGCCATCGCCCCTGGGTTCCAGGGGGAGATCCAGGTCGTCGTTCCCGAAATGTGGGACACGAAGGCGGGCGACGGACACGCCCTCTACGAGGAGGCGCGGGCGGTCGGGTTCGAGACCGCGAAGGGCAGGCAGCTGATTCGGCGGATGGAGGCCTTGTACGCGAGGGCGTGGAAGGATCAGCTGCGCCGCTCGGCCGAACGCCTCTCCGCCTCCTTGTCAAACTCGCTGGCCGAGATCGCGCGGTCGGCTTCGCGCATCACCGACTCGGCGGTCGATGCCGAGATGGCGATCGGCTTGCCGGAGGCGTCGAGGGCGAAGGCGTTGCTTCCCTTGAAGGCGACCCAGAGGTCGTCCTTGACTCGAAAGACGTCAGTACCGGGGACGATGGACGAGGGCATCGGACTCTCCTCGAACCCCACGGTACAGCAGGACGGCGGAACTGCAAGGGACACCAGGGAGATGGTGGCCATGATGCAGGACGGCTCCCAGGGGGCGGCGGAGTTCCGGGAGATCGTTCAGCAGAACGAGGTGGCCAACCCGGTGCGCAGCTACCCTGGCGGCGAGGTGACGATCCCGACACCGAAGTTCAGCATCAAGCCGGAGTCCTACGAGCAGTGGAAGGAGGTCCGCGCCGAACAGATGAAGAAGAGGGGGCTGCGCAGCGACGAGATCGCCAAGAAGTTGAAGGCGATCGACGGCGAGGTCGCGCTCATGCAGGCCCTGGTCGGCCGGAAGATGGACCTCTTCCCCGACGGCGTCGGCGATGCGAAGCGTGGCCCGCTGCGCGACAACTCCGACGACCTCTACATCTATTCGATGGACAGTTCGAGCGAATGCGTCCGCCGGCACAACCAGAGGGCTACCGCGCTCGAGGTGATGCGGAGAGTTCGTCGCGGTCTCAGCGAAGACGAGTTGATGCTAACCGTCCTCGCCTTCCGCCGCCGCGGCGAGGTCGCGCCCTGCCTCTACTGCTACGTCGAATCGCCTCGGCGGAAGATGGCGCAGGGACTGACCAACTGGGAGGGCTACCTCAATGGCACCATCTCTCCGCCGAAACGTCACCTGTCTGCGGTGAGGGCGATCCGCCGCGCCGGCCTGACCGGCAAGGACATCGACTTCGATCGCTTCCTCGATCCGAAGAATCGCGGCAAGGCGCCGAACCCGACGATCACCATCAACGGCAAGGAGGTTGGGTTCCAGGACTTCATCGCCACCAAGGTGACCCCGCAGGTCAATCAGGTGAAGGGCTACGAGGAGTATGGCGGCCAGTTGTTCGAGATCCCTCAGAGCAAGCTGGACTACCTTGCCGCCCGCGCGGGGCTGCGCTTCCAGTCGACCTCCGACTTCCAGATCGAGCATTGCGTCGATTACATGCAGGTGATCACCGACGCCCACATCCTGCAGGTGCCGGGACACGTCTACACCAAGGTGCCGGGTTTCGTCGAGGTCTTCGGTGGAACCAGGATAAAGGTGAATACCTCCATCTTCGCCAAGACGAATCCCGACGGGACGATCGTCGAAGACGAGTGGATGGGGATGCCGTGGGAAGACGCGAAGCGATTCCGCAAGCAGTACGACGACTGCGGTCCCATCCTGGTGGCCACCGACGATGCCCAGATCGAATGGGCCCTCGACTCCGACTGGGTCGACTTCATCATCCCCCTCCACCATAGCGGCATGAAGGCCGACTACCGTCAGGTGCTCAACTGGGAGGACTACTCCAGCGAGGAACGCGAGAAGTGGTTGTGGTGGGAGGACGAGAAGAGCGTGCCCAAACGCTACAAGAACTCGGTGGACCTCCTCTACAACAGTGAGGTCAAGCGTCGTGTATGGATGATCGATCCCAAGAAGATGGCCGAGCGGTATCCCAACATGGTGAAGACCTGGAAGGTGAAGGGCGAGACCCAGTACGCTCCGACGATCCGCAGCCAGGACTACCTCGACCTCAACAAGGGAACCGATCCGCAGATAGCGAGGAAGCGGTATCTGAAGATCTGCCGCGACATGGGCGTCCGCCCGGTCTTCAAGGGGGTCAGGCTCGCCAACGGCAAGAGTGTGATCGACCACCCGAACTACATCAAGCTGAAGAAGGACTTCGCTCGCACCGACACTCCGCTCGTTCCGCTCGAGCCGAACTTCAACTGGAAGGTGGCGCGCGAACTGACCGATCAGTTCGTCTCCGAAGGCGGGCGGCAGGCTGCCGTCAACCAGGAGATCGTCGAAGAGGTGGTGGCTCGCATCGAGGGTCGGACCGGCGACGAGAACCTCGCCGTCCAGTACCTCGAGGAGGAGGCGGAGAGGAACGTCCGGTACTCGATCGGTCGGCCCGACCTCGCCAACCCCGGTTTCCCCGATCCGGTGCGCGACGTCGTCGACGACATCGATCAGGTCATCGAGGAGGCGGACCCAGCCGCCGTCCGTCCAGACGAGTTGGTCGAGAAGGAGGCGCGGGAGCGTTACCTGGAGGATCCGAAGAAGGCGAAGCGGAACATCCTCTCGAAGGTGACGCGCGGTGTCCTCCTCGACGACACCGAGACGGTGATGGCCGGCTTTATGGTGAACGAGTACGGGCTGCGCACCCTTGAGCGCGGCAACAAGTCGGACATGCGCGAACTGGTGAAACTCGTCTACGCCTACCGTCGCAGCGGAACGAAGGCCGCCCAGGCGTTCCGTGCCCGTCGCGACCGGGTCCGCGGACCTCAGCAGCGCGTGGCCGCCCTGATGCAGTACCTGATGACCCCGCCGACCGACATCCGTATGTCGATCGATCGGATGATCGACGAGGGCGACGTCGCCGGTGCGGAAAAGCTGCAGGACCGGTGGGCCGACCGGACGATGAAGATGCTCGACATGATGAAGGGCAAGGGCTACGACTTCGCCGACCTGACCCTGGGGCATCGACTCACCGACGACGTGAAGATGGCCAAGGCGTTGACCTCGGCCCGCGGCATCCGCGGAGACTTCACCCCCGGTGACATCATCAGCGAGTACTGGATCAACGCGATCCTCAGCGGACCGAAGACGCACATGGTCAACATCACCGGCAACGCCCTGTCGGCCGCGTGGGACTTCACCGTCCAGCGGTGGGCAGAGGCGGCGGTCAACTCGGTGATGAAGCTGGCCGGCAAGGGCTCGGCCGAGGCGGCGACGTTCGGCGAACTGGCGTCGGTCTACCGGGCCCTCTTCCGCGCGCTGCCGTCCGGGTTCAAGAACGCGGCCCGCAGCTGGTCGGCAGAGATGGACGTCTTCCAATACGAGGTGACCGGCAAGGAGACGTCGAAGCTGGACATCGATCAACGGTTCAACGCGATCCCCGGCGTGGCTGGCGGAATCATCCGCACCCCAGGGCGCGCGTTGGTGGCTGCCGACAGTTTCTTCAAGACGGTGATCGCCAGGGCGGAGGTGGCCGGTCTGGCCTATCGCCGCTGCGTCGAGGCTGGGAGGAAGCGTGGGCGGAAGTTGTCGAAGAAGGAGATCGAGAACTACATGGTCGGCGTCCTGACCGACTACGAGCATCCACTCTGGCAGAAGGCGATGGAGAAGGCAACCGAACTCACCTTCCAGCAGGAACTCCGAGGCAAGATCGGCGAGAAGGTGATGGAACTGCGCAACTGGACGGTCCCCGGCGGTATCAAGCCGCTGGCCTTCGTCCTGCCCTTCGTCCGCACCCCCTACAACATCTTCGCCGTTGGCATGCGGAAGACGCCGCTCGGAACCGCGTCGATGATCGGCAGCGTCCTGCGTCACGCATGGCGGCGCGGCCGCGGGCTCGCCTCCGAGTACTCGCTGGCCAAGTTCCAGCGCAACTTCGCCGAGCAGATCCTCGCCTGGGGGATCTTCATGCTCCTCGCCAAGGCGATCGACCAGGATGAGTGGGAGAACGATCGCCCGAAGATCACCGGAACCCCCTCCCCATACACCGAGTACGGCCGGCGCCAGTTCGAATACCGGGCCGCGCCGTCGATGTCCTTCCTCTTCGGCGACACCTACGTCGACTACGGGCGCCTCGAGCCGCTAAGCACCAGCCTCGGCATGATGGTCGATGCGCTCAACCTCTATCGGTCGAAGAAAGACGCGAGCGAGATCGGCGGAGCAGCGTTGCAGAAGATCGCCGCACAGGTGAAGGACAAGACCTTCCTCCGCGGGATCAGCGACATCATCAACGCCTGGGAGTCGCCGGAGAACTTCGGCTCCCGCTACCTGAGCAACCTTGCCGGCAGCTGGGTGCCCAATCTGATGAAACAACCGGCCCGCGCCACCCAGGAGCACTTCCAGGAGATCAAGGGGCTGCCCGAGTACGAGGGCCAGACGACGATGGGCATCCATGCCGATCAGTTGGTGGCCAACTGGTTCCCCGTCGAGCACTCGGACTTCGCCCCCAAGGTCGACCTGTGGGGACGCGAGGTCCGCAGGGAGGCGTCGTGGATGTCGGACGTGGGTCGGATCGCGTGGCGGACCCTGGTCCCGATGAGGATCAGGCGAGTGCCCGACGACCGGGCGACCGAGTTGGACCTGATGCTCATGCGCTACAACAACAAGGCGACGACCAAGGGCTGGTTCCCCGGAAGCCCGAGCCCGCGCTACACCGTGGCCGGCGAGTCGAGAAAGATGACCAGGAAGCAGTACCACGACTACTGTAAGCTGAGCGGTGAAAGGACTTTGGAACTGATGACCCAGAAGGACATCTGGGACAACCTCGACCTGATGAACCCGCGGGAGGACGTGGAGATCAAGATCCTGGAGAAGAGGATCAGGTCCGCGCGCCGCTGGGCCCGCTCGCAGGTATTGAAAACCGACTGATTGACGGTATAATCAGCCCCTCATCGGAGCACCTTCCTTTCCGCTCCTGCCGCGATTCCCTCCAGGTTCGCGGCAACGCCCGCCAGACGGCGGGCGTTTTTATTGGTTGAACCGTGCAGTGCATGGTGTACACTGTCGGCGTGGAGCGAAGGATCACCGTCTACGACGTCTACAGATGCCGGCTCGCCGAGGAGGCGGCGGCCAATCGCCGCTACATCCATGAGCGGGCGGTCGCCTGGGCGTTGGTCGCTGCCGCGGCCTGCCTGCTGATCCTGCTGCTCATCATCGACGCATTCTACCTGGAGGAACCATCATGCCCGAACCACACCTGCTCGAACTCGACTACGTCCCACGCCCGTTAGATGAGGAGCAGCGCCGCTTCCTCGAAGAGAGGTCGAGGGGGGTTGGCAGTTCGGACATCGCTGCCATCCTCGGCATCAGCCCCTGGAAGTCTGCCCTCGAGGTCTACTGGGAGAAGACCGGCGAGGTCGAGGTGCCCAACAAGGACAACGAGCGCATGTACTGGGGGACGGTCACCGAAGACCTGATCGCCCGCGAGTGCGCGCGCCGCCTGGAAGTCGATGTCCACCGGGTCAACGACCCGATCTGCGTCGACGGCGAGCCGTGGAAGAGGGCCAACATCGACCGCCGGATCGTCGGGACGTCGATCGGGCCGGCCATTCAGCCCTTCCTGCCAGACGGCCACCGCTGGGAAGACTACCGGGACGGGCGCCGCCGCATGGGACTCGAGTGCAAGCAGGCCAGTGGCTGGTTGCTCGACGAGTGGGTGAACGACAACATCCCGTGGAACTACCAATGTCAGGTCCAGTGGTGCCTCTACGTCACCGGCTGGGATCTGTGGGTCTTCAGCGGCCTGTTCGGCGGCAACGACCTGCGCACCTGGGTGATCGAGCGCGACGACGAGGCGATCGGTCGCATCGTCGAGGTGGTGGAGCGATTCTGGCACGACCACGTCGAGAAGGGCTGCCCGCCGCCCCCCGGACCGTCGGAGCCCGACGAGGCGTTGACGAAGCGTCTCTGGCCCGAGCACGACCCCGACCGTCAGGCCGACTACACGACCAAGGTGGCCGAGTGGCGGGAGAAGTACCTGGAGGCCAACGAGGCGATCAAGGGCTGGGAGGAGCAGAAGAGGGAGGCGGCTAACCGGATCCGCCACCACATGCAAACCGCGGAGGTGATACTCTGCGACGACGGGTCGAAGATTACCTGGAAGGCCGGCAAGGAGAAGATAGAGTTCGACGCGAAGTCGTTCCTGTCCCGCTTCCCAGAGGCGGCGAAGAAGTTGCTGATCACCGAAACGAAGGAGGTCACCTCGCTCGACGAGGAGACGCTCCGCGACCGCTACCCCAAGGTGGCGTCGGCGTTCACCGAGCGAAAGGTGACGCGGACGCTGAGAGTCGGAAAACCCAAGAAAACCAAAGGAAAGTGAGGAGTGCCCACATGGCGAAAAAGACTCAGCTGGCTGATAAGATCGACCGCGCGGTCGACGGAGCCGACAACCGGAAGGCGAAGAAGGATCTGCCCGCGGTCGCGATGCTCAAGCAGTACGAGGATCGGTTGCTGCGGGTGCTGCCGCAGAACATGGATCCGGCGCGCCTCTACCAGATCCTGACCACCCAGATCACCAAGAACCGCCGGCTGGCCGAGTGCGCGCCGGTCACCATCGCCGGGGCGGCCTTCACCTGCGCGCTGATGGGTATGGAACCGGGCGGCCACCTGGGCCAGTGCTACATCATCCCCTACTACAACACGAAGAACGGTCGCTATGAGGCGCAGTTCCAGCTGGGCTACCAGGGCATGGTCGCCCTCTCCTACCGGAGCGACAGCATCGCCTCCGTCCGCACCTCCATCATCTTCGCCAACGACACCTACGAGATTCACGAAGGCACCGACGGCGCGCTGCTCCACCGGCCGAAGCTGGACGGTGACCGCGGAGAGCCGCTCATCTACTACGCCGTCGTGACCACGACGAACGGCGGGAAGTTCTTTGAGTGGATGACGGTCGGCGAGGTGGAGTTCCACCGCGACCGGTTCTCCAAGTCGCACGGCAAGGGCGGGTTCAACCCCTGGCAGGACAACTTCGACGCGATGGCGAAGAAGACGGTCCTCATCAAGGCGTTGAAGCTCGCGCCGATGTCGGTCGAGGTTCAGCAGCGGGTCGGCACCGACGGGACGGTGGTCCGCGACATCCCGGAGAAGGTCAGCTTCGACACCATCGACGCCGAGGCTGAGTACGTCGATCCCGACGAGGTCGGCGAGGATCCGGAGCCCGCCTACGAACCGGGCAGCGTCGAGGAGCGGATCGCTGAGGAGGGGGAGACGGCATGAAGCGCATCCTCATGCTCGCCCGACGGGCCCAGCGGATCCAGGGCGAACTGGACGACGTCCAGCGCAGCATCAGAGACCACATCATCGAGCAGGCGCGCAGACATGCGGTCACCGGCGGCCGTCTGGCCTCCGAGACGGGGATCAGCCGCACCTACTGCTGCCGCCTGCTCCGCGGGGAGGACTACCCGAGCGGCCGTCCGCTCGTCGTCCCCGAGGCGGTGATCAACTTCTTCGCCGATCTCTGATGGCCCGTAAGTACAGACGCTGGAAGAAGGTAGACCTCGCCGACCTGATGTCCGAGGTGGATCGTCTGGTCGGTGAGATCGCCGTCGCCCAGGATGGCGGAGATGAGGAGGGGATGCATCGTCCGATCGGCGAACTCAGGTCGCTGATCGGCCGGCCCCCTGGCAGCGAGACGGAGCCGGAGCCGGCCGCCGAGGCCGATGACCACGTCAGGCAGGGATACGCCCGCTTCACGGTCGGTCTCCCCGTCTTCCGGGGATCGTGGCACCGGTCCCACTGGCAGGTCAGGGAGCGCATCCTATCGACCCTACAGGCCCAGGTGGTGGCCCAGGTGGGGCGCGGGATCCGCAACCGGCCGCCGGTGCCGAGGACGGCCAGGGTGGTCTTCTTCACCCGCCGGCCCTGGTCCTATGATCGGATGATGCACATGTGGCGATGCTTCGCCGAACTGCTCGAGATCACCGGCCTCGCCTGGGCGGCCGACCCGACGTGGATCCACGTCTCCTACGAGCGGCTGCCAGCCGGCCACGCCGCCCCCCACGCCGAGGTGGAGGTTTGGGACGTCGGCGAGGAGATCTGGTCTGAGGCGCAGCGCAGGGCGGCCGAGCGGGCCCAGAGGTTCTACGACGAGCACCCGACCTACAAGGCGGTTCGGCGCCGACGCGAGCGGGCGGCCGCCAAGAAGACGAGACGGGGACTGCTCGTTCGCGACAAATAGGTTGATTGCGGACACCCGCAGTCCTACAATACCGCACCTGGAGGGAGCCGCGCATGCGGTGGTTCAAGCACTACACCGACGCCTTCGACGACGAGGGGTTCGACGTCCTGGCCGACGAGTTCGGCAGCCTCGAGGGCTACGGGATCTTCTGGCGGGTGGTCGAGATCGTCGGCAAGCAGATGGACGGAACCGATCGATGCGAGGCAAGCTACTCGATCAAAACGTGGTGCAGGAAGTTGGGAGTTAGGACGAAGAAGTTGGACAGATTCCTGGCAGTAGTTCAGCAGGAGTTGAACTTCCACGTCGAAAAGTCTGATAAGTCGCTACTGATCAGAATACCTAAGTTGTTGTCACTACGGGACGAATGGAGTCGAAAGAAGTCCAGAACTCCGGAGCCACTCCTGCCCGTAGATCCCAGATCCCAGATCCCAGAGGAAGAGTTCCAGCCGGGGGGTGGGGTGTCAGATCAACGTCTACCTGGGAGCAGCGATAAACCGCCCCCACCGCCGCCCCGCCCCCCACCGCCTACGACTGATCAGGATGGGGATCGGCTCAGCATGGACTGGGTGCGGATCTACGTCCGCCTGGACCCAGGCGAGGAGGGGGCGATGCGCCGCATCCTCGAGACGGTCAGGAACGACTGGGTCCGGGAGGCGATCTTCATCTGCCGGCGGCGCCGGAAGCGCAACGGGGCGTCGATGCGGGTCTGCCTCTCCGACCTCGTCCCCACCATCGAAACCATAGCAAACGAGCAGAGGAGCGGATCATGACCGACGACCACCGCATGCATGAGAACTCGATCGACGGCAGCCCCTACTTCGGCCACCTCTATCGGACGATGAGCCTCGTCGACTCGTTGGGCGGTTCGACGACGCAGCGGTGTGTCGCCCTCCTCCACGACGCATTCGAGGATCACCCGGTCTTCGCCACCGAGGTGGTCAGGGCGTTCGAGATTCCTCGGCGGATCACCGAACTCGCCTTTGCGATGGCCAAGATCCGCGGCGAGGACTACGTCGACTACCTGCAACGGTTGAAGGCGTGGCATCACAACCTCGTCCTGGTGAAGATCTGCGACATCACCGACAACCTCTGCGATCAGCCGACGCCGAAGCAGAGGGCGAAGTACATC
>CAYQCY010000013.1:0-48239 GCA_964416095.1 uncultured Gemmatimonadaceae bacterium | reverse complement strand
AGCCGTCCTGTCGTGTGCGGGCAAGGACAACGGTACCCACGTGGAACAGCGAGGACTTTTTTTTGGTGCCTCCGGTCTCTTGCGTACCCCGTTGGTGGGGGTTCAGTTGGCGTCATCGCGGGACCGTTTTCCCCATCCGGAGGCGGACGTGCCCCTGTCGACGCAGCAGATCGTGCCTTCGAAGGCGTTTCTGACCCGTGGTGTGGGCATGCACCGGGAGAAGCTGACGAGCTTCGAGATGGCGTTGCGTGATGCCGGGATCGCGCGGTACAACCTGGTGCGTGTGTCGAGCATCTTCCCGCCCCGGTGCGAGATCATCCCGAAGGAAGAGGGTCAGGCGATGATGCGGCCGGGCCAGGTCGTGTTCTGCGTGATGGCGGAGGCGGCGACGAACGAGCCGAGCCGGCGCGTGGCGTCGTCCATCGGTCTGGCGGTCCCGAAGGATCGGAATCACTACGGGTACATCTCGGAGCATCATGCGTACGGGCAATCGGCGCAGGCTGCGGGGGACTACGCGGAGGACCTGGCGGCGTCCATGCTGGCCAGCGTGCTGGGGATCCCGTTCGATCCGGAGACGGCGTGGGACGAGCGGAAGGAGCAGTGGCGGTTGGGTGGGGAGATCGTGGAGACGACGAACTGGACGGTGGCGGAGGAAGCGCCGGAGGATGGCCGCTGGGTCACCGGGCTCGCCGCCGTGGTGTTCTGCGGCTGACGGATCGTCGGATGCCGAACCGACGGGACGAAGCCGCAGCGGGTCGGAGGCCACTGTCCGCTGTGAACGAGGAGGGTGGAGGGACCGTGGGCATGCCGGAGACGTTGCGGAAGCTGGGCTGGGAGCTGCCTCACACCTTCCTGGGCCTCGATGAGGAGGCGAGCGATTTCGGAGGTTCGAAGGCGGTCGTGCTGCCGGTGCCGTACGAGGCCACGACGAGCTACGGCGGCGGTACGGCCGGGGGGCCCCGGGCGATCCTGTCGGCGTCCCGCTACGTGGAGCTGTACGACCAGGAGCTGGACGCGGACACGTACGAGGTGGGCATCGCCACGCTTCCGGCGCTGGAGCTGAGCGGGGCGGGAGGCGAGGCGGCGATGGACGAGCTGCGAGGGGCGTACGAGACGCTCCTCGAGGCCGCGGCGGACAAGTTCATCGTCATGCTGGGCGGTGAGCACTCCATCACGGCGGAGCCGGTGCTGGCGTGGGCCGATCGGCTGGCGGCGGGTGGGCGTCGCCTGACGGTGCTCCAGTTCGACGCCCACACGGATCTCCGCGCCGAGTACGAGGGGAGCCGGTACTCCCATGCCAGCGTCATGCACCGGGTCCGCGACGCCGCGGACATCGTCGCGGTCGGGGTCCGTGCGCTGGCGGCCGAGGAGATGGAGCTGGCCCGGCGCGACCACGGGATCCACCTCTTCCTGGACGACGACATCCACGGCCGGGACGAGTGGATCGACGACATGGTCCGACTGCTGGGCAACGACGTCTACATCACCTTCGATGTCGACGTGCTGGACCCGGCGCTCATGCCGGCCACGGGCACGCCGGAACCGGGCGGCCTGGACTGGTACACGGTGCTCCGGGTCCTGGAGCGGGTCTTCCAGAAGTGCAACGTGGTGGCTGCCGATGTCGTCGAGCTGTCGCCGATCCCGGGGCTCCACGCCCCCGACTTACTCGCCGCCAAGCTGGTCTACAAGATGATCGGCTACCGGTACTACTGAAGCAGCCGGAAGCTGTCAGCGATCCGCTGTCAGCGCAGCCCGTCCGGGGTCGGCCGATCCACGGTCGAGGGCAGCCATCCCGGCGCCGGCTTCCGGGGCCTTCGCGCTGCGCTGCGCAGCGCGAAGCCTGCGCCGATCGCTGAACGCTGATCGCTCCTCGGGTCAGCCGAGGATGCGGCGGACGTGCTGGAGGAGAACGGTGGGGCGAATGGGCTTCTCGAGGTAGCCGGTGCAGCCGGCCTCTTCGCACGCGGCCCTCTCTTCGGTGCCGCCCCGCCCGGTGAGGGCGAAGATGGGTGTGTCGGCGGTGGCCGGCTCCGTCCTGAGCGTGCGGACCACGTCGAGCCCCGGCCGGTCCGGCAGTCCCAGGTCCAGGAAGATCACGCCCGGCGGTTGCCGGCGCGCGGCGTCGATGGCGCCCTCCGCGGTTTCCGCTTCCAGCACGTGGTACCCGGCCTCGTCGAGGACCATGCGGAAGGCGTCCCGGAGCAGGGCATCGTCTTCCACCAGGAGCACGGTATTCACGGCTCAGTCTCCCACCACGGCGAGCTCATCGTCCACGTCGCCTTCCAGGGTCTCTTCCAGGAGCTGGCGCCGCAGCAACGTGGCATAGACGCCGCCCCGCTCGACGAGCTCCTCGTGAGTCCCTTGTTCGGCGATGCGGCCGTCGTCCAGCACCAGGATCTGGTCGGCCTCCATGACGGCGGTGACCCGGTGGCTGATGATGAGGGCCGTCCGGTCGCTGAGCACGTCCCGCAGCCCGTGGAGGATGCGCCGCTCCGTGTGGGTGTCCACGGCGCTCAGGGAATCGTCCAGGACCAGGATCTCGGGGTTGCGGGCGATGGCCCGGGCCAGCGTCGTGCGCTGGCGCTGGCCGCCGGACAGGTTGATGCCCCGCTCGCCGAGGCGCGTCTCCATGCCCTGGGGGAAGATGGCCAGCGCTTCGTCGAGCTGGGCAATGGAGGCGGCGGACCGGACACGCTCCTCGAACCCGTCCGGTTCCGGGAGCCCGAACGCGATGTTCTCGCGGATCGTCTCGGCGAAGAGGAACGCGTCCTGGGGCACGAGACCGATGGCGCCGCGTAGCTGGCTCAGGGGCAGCTCGGAGAGGGGCCGCCCGTCCAGCAGGATCTCGCCGTCCGCGGGGTCGTAGAGGCGGGACAGGAGAGCGACGACGGTGGACTTGCCGGAGCCGGTGGGCCCCACCAGGGCGACGGTGGTGCCGGCGGGGACCGTGAAGCTGACATCCTCGAGCACCAGCCGCTCCGTCCCCGGGTAGCGGAACGAAACGTTCCGGAACTCGAGGGCGCCTCGTACGTCGGCGAGGGGTCGCGGCGCCTCGGCTTCCCGGACGCCGGGCTCCGTGCCGAGGATGCGATTGAGCCGCCGCATGGACGCGGCGCCCCGCTGGAACAGGTTGATGACCCAGCCGAGGGCGATCATGGGCCAGCTCAGCATGACCAGGTAGAAGCCGAACGCCACGAAGTCGCCGATGGTGACGTTGCCGGCCGCCACCTCCCGGCCGCCGATGTAGAGGACGATGACCATGCCGAGCCCCGTGAGGAAGGTCAGCAGGGGCCGGAAGACCCCGCTGGCCCTGGCCAGCGCCATGTTCCGATCCAGGTACTCCTGGTTCAGCTCCTCGAACTGGTCGGCCTGGGCGTCTTCCTGGACGTACGCCCGCACGATGCGAGCGGCGGACAGGTTCTCCTGGACCATGGTCGACATGACGCCCAGGTGTTCCTGGATGGACTCGAACCGCTCGTGGATGATCCGGCCGAACCGCTTCGTGACGAAGGGCACGAGGACCATGGGCAGGAGAGCCAGTCCGGTCAGGAGCGGGCTGACCCGGAGCATCAGGACGAGGGCCAGGATGGTGATGACGGTGGTGTTCACCGTGTACATGACGGCGGGCCCGACCGCCATGCGCACCGCGGTGACGTCGTTGGTGGCCCTGCTCATCAGGTCGCCGGTGCGGGTCCTGTCGAAGAAGGCGGCGTCGAGGCGGATCAGGTGGTCGAAGAAGTCGTCCCTGAGGTCCGTCTCGACCCGGCGGCTGAGACCGTTGAGCAGTTCTCGCATGCCATACCGGGCGGCGCCGCCCAGGAGGGCGACCAGCACGATGAGCCCGGCGTAGGAGATGATGATGCGGGTCTCGACATCGGGCTGTTCCAGCGCGTCGATGGCGAGCCCGAGGATGCGCGGTGCGGCGATGGAGAACGCGTTCGCCAGCACCACCATGAGCAGGCCCAGGGCGATGCCGCCGCGGTAGGGACGGACGTAAGGCAGGAGCGTCTTCAGTTCGGTCATCGCCGGAAGGTATCCGTGGCGTCAAGGCGGTTCAACCGGCGGTCTCCCAGTCACGGTCCAGGCCTGGGCCCGCAGAAGCGGCAAGAGCGGTCCAGGCCTGGAATCTCGCCCTGCCGCTACCTGCCCGTGGCTAGCCCACCCGCCCGGGGATCGGCCACGCCGGTCCAGCGGCCGGGGCGCCGGAGGATGGAGGGCGAGTTGCCGATATAGGCCGTTCGGGGTCGGACGGTGTGGCCCATGGCTTCCAGGGCCCGGATCGTCTCGTCAGGCAGTCCGCCCTCCTCGTAATAGAGGATGTCCGGCAGGTGCTGATGGTGGAACCGGGGCGCGCTCACCGCCGCGGCGATGTCCATGCCGTGGTCCACGACGTTGGAGAGGACCTGGAAGACGGCGCTGATGATGCGGGGTCCGCCCCGGGCGCCGGTGATGAGGAAGGGCTTGCCGTCCGGTTGGAGCACCACGGTAGGCGTCATGGCGGAGAGCATGCGCTTGCCCGGCTCGATGGCGTTGGCCTCGCCCTGGACCAGGCCGAAGGCGTTGGGCTCGCCGGGCTTCGCCGCGAAGTCGTCCATCTCGTCGTTCAGGACGAAGCCCGCGCCGGCGATGGTGACGCCGGAGCCGAAGAGGAAGTTGATCGTGGTGGTGACGGCCACGGCATTGCCCTGGTCGTCGACCACGGAGAAGTGGGTCGTCTCGTTGCCTTCCCGGTCCACCGTGCCCAGTCCGGGGCCGATGTCGTCGGACGGCGTGGCGCGCCGTCGGTCCATGGACGCCCTGCGGTTGTCCGCGTAGGACTGGGAGACGAGCTCGCGGCGGGGGATGTCCACGAAGTCCGGGTCGCCGAGGTAGTGATTCCGGTCGGCGAAGGCCCGGCGCATGGCCTCGGTCATGAGATGGATGGACTCCGGCGAGTGCCAGCCCAGGGACCGGAGGTCGTATCCTTCGAGGATGTTCGCGATGAGGGCCAGGGTGATGCCGCCGGAGGAGGCGGGCGGCATGGACACGACCCGGTAGCCCCGGTAGTCGAAGGTGACGGGCTCGCGCCAGCGTGCCTCGTAGGATGCCAGGTCCTCCCGGGTGATGATGCCGCCGCCCCGTTCCATCTCCCGGACGACGAGCTCCGCCGTGCGGCCGCGGTAGAAGCCGTCGGGCCCGTGATCCGCGATGCGGCGGAGCACGCCCCCGAGGTCCGGATTGCGCCAGAGAGTGCCTGCGCGCAGGGGCTCTCCGCCCGGCAGGAAGAGGGCTGCGGAGGCGGGGAAGCGGGCCAGCTTGTCCGCCTCGGCGGCCACGGAGGCGGCGAACCGCTCGTTGATGATGAAGCCGTCCTCCGCGAGGCGGATGGCCGGGGCCAGAACATCGGCCCACGGCAGGGAGCCGTGGCGTTCGTGTGCCGCCCAGAGGCCCGCTACGGAGCCCGGTACGCCGGAGGCCGTGTAGCCCACGGTCGACCGTTCCGTCACCTCGCCGGCCTCGTCCAGGTACATGTCCCGGGTGGCCGCGGCGGGGGCCTGCTCCCGGAAGTCCAGCGCGACCGTGGCGCCGTCGGCGAGCCGTGCCACCATGAATCCGCCGCCGCCCAGGTTGCCGGCCTCGGGGTAGACCACGGCCAGGGCGAACGCGGTGGCCACGGCGGCGTCCACGGCATTGCCGCCGGCTTCCAGCATCGCCACACCGGCCTCCGTCGCCAGCGGTGCGTCGCTGGCCACCATCCCCCGCCGGGCGACGGCCGGCTGGGTGAGGACGGGGTATCCCCACTCGGGCGGCACACCGTCGGCGATATCGGCGCCCGTGAGGGGTGCCGCGGGCGGTGCCGGCACCTGCGGCGCGGCGCATGCCACCGCCAGGGTCAGGAGGGGAAGCAGCCACCGCGCGGTCGGGGTGCGGACGTTTGTCATGAATCGAGGCATGGCGTGTGGTCGGGACTCAGCCGTTCAGGGCTCGGAGCGCGCAGGTGGCCAGCACGGCGGCGCCGTTGGCCAGCACCCGCTCGTCGATGTCGAACTCGGGGTGGTGGTGCTCGCGGGGTGGGTCCAGCGCGCCGCCCAGCCAGAGGAAGGCGCCGGGAGCCTCCCGGAGCATGAATGCGAAGTCTTCCGCACCCATGATGGGCTCGGCCTCCCACACGGAATCCGGGCCCAGCGTCTCCGTGCCGGCGGCCCGGGCCAGGCGGACCATGGCCGGGTCGTTGACCAGGGGCGGATATCCTTCCCGGTAGTCGATCTCGGCCCGGCCGGACAGCGCCGCCGTGATGGCCGGTCCTCCGTCCAGGGTGTCCCGGATCACGCGCCGTACCTCCGGCGTGAAGTAGCGCACGGTGCCGGTGAGGGTGACCTCGTCGGCCATCACGTTGCCGGCGGCGCCGCCCCGGACGGTCCCGAAATGGAGGACGCCCTCGTCGTGGGGCGAGATGCGGCGTGCCACGGCGGTCTGGGCCGCCAGGACCAGGTGCGAGGCCAGGACGATGGCATCCACGCCCTCGTGGGGGCGACCTGCGTGGGCGCTCCGGCCCCGGACGGTGAGGCGGAAGGTGTCGGACCCCGCCATCATGGGTCGGTCCGTCACGAACAGCTTGCCGGCGGGGAGGTGCGCGCCGATGTGGAGCCCGAAGACGGCGTCCACGCCCGCCAGCGCGCCCTCCTCGATCATGCGGACCGCGCCGCTCTTGTTGTCATCGTCCGAGCGCTCTTCCGCCGGCTGGAAGAGGAAGCGCACGGTGCCGGCGGGCAGGCTGCCGTCGTCGCGCTGGGCGACGAGCAGGTGCGCCGCTCCCACGAGCATGCTGACGTGGGCGTCGTGGCCGCAGGCGTGCATGACGCCATCCACGGTGGACCGGTACGACGCCGTGCCGGCCTCCTGGATCGGCAGGGCGTCCATGTCCGCGCGCAGGGCCACGGTGGGCCCCGCGCCGTTCTTCAGCTCGGCGACGACGCCGGTGATCCCGACTGCGCGGCGCACGTCCAGTCCGAGGGCCTCCACCCGGCTCGCCGCCACCTCGGCCGTCCGGTGTTCCTGGAACGCGAGCTCGGGGTGCCGATGCAGGTCGCGGCGCAGGGCGATGATCTCGTCCTCGAAGGCCCGGGCCCGCTGGAGAAGTGGGGTCATGCCTCGGTGGTGTGGGGTGGCCGGGGTCCGGCCCAGCGATTACGTTGTGCGAGCGCGAAATGTACGGAAACCGCGCCATTCCGGGCAAGACCGCAGGCCTCCCATGAACGAGAGCCAGGACCCACGTCTGACGGAGCAGCGCAACCCGCGCAGCACGCGGATCGATCAGCTCACGACCCTCGAGATCGTGGACCTGATCAACGCCGAGGACCGCATGGTGGCCCAGGCCGTCGGCGAGGAGCGGGAGGAGATCGCCCACTGCATCGAGCTGGTGGTGGAGGCGTTCCAGAAGGGAGGGCGCCTCATCTACGTGGGCGCCGGCACCTCGGGCCGCTTGGGCGTGCTGGATGCCTCGGAGATGCCGCCCAGCTACGGGACGGACCCGTCCATGGTCCAGGGCGTGATCGCCGGGGGTTACAGCGCCCTGGTCCGGGCCCAGGAAGGCGCCGAGGACTTCCCGGAGGGCGGGGCCGCGGCCATGGACGAGCGCGACGTGGGCCCCGCGGACTTCGTGCTGGGCATCGCCACCTCCGGAACCACGCCCTACGTCCACGGCGCGCTGCGCCGGGCGAAGGAGCTGGGCGCCGGCACCGGCTTCCTCCTCTGCACCTATCCCACGGAAGCCCACATGGAGGCCTACGACGTGGTCATCGCGCCCCTGGTGGGACCCGAGGTGATCACCGGATCCACTCGCATGAAGGCGGGCACCGCCACGAAGATGGTGCTGAACACCATCACCACGGCGGCCATGGTCCGCACGGGCAAGGTCTACGGCAACCTCATGGTGGACCTCCAGGTCACGTGCCAGAAGCTCCAGGACCGGGGCGAGCGGATTCTCATGGACATGTTGAGGCTCGAGCGCGACGACGCGTCCGAGCTCCTGGCGCGGGCGAGGGGGCACGTCAAGACCGCTCTCGTCATGGGACGCCTGGGCATCGACGCCGACGAAGCGCGGCGACGCCTGGAGGAGGCCGGCGGCCTGGTGGCCCGGGTCACCGGCGAGGCCGCGCCGGACGAGGAGGGCGGGCCCGCCCGGTTCCCTGAAGACGGCGAGGGCTGGGCCCCGACCCACGAGGGCTGATGCCGGAGAACGTCGGTCGTCTGCTCCTGCCCGCACTCCGCTGGGACCGGGACCGGGGCTTCGATCATCTGGACGACGCCATCGACGAGCTCCTCGGTCTCGGCGTGGGCGGGTTCATCCTGTTCGGTGGGGTGGCGGAGGCGGTGGCCAGGCTCACGGCATCACTCCGGGACCGTGCGGGACGGCCTCTCCTGGTGGGCGCGGACCTGGAACGGGGGGCAGGCCAGCAGTTCGGAGGCGCCACGACGCTTCCACCGCCGCTGGCGCTGGGCGTGGGCGGGGATGGGGAGGTGGCCCGCCGGGCCGGACGGATCACGGCGGAGGAGGCTCTGGCCCTGGGCGTGAACTGGCTGTACGCGCCGGTGGCCGACCTGGACGCGGAGCCCGCGAATCCCATCGTCGGCACCCGGGCCTTCGGCCGGGAACCGGCCCACGTCGCGCCGCTGGTCCGGGCGTGGATCGAAGGGGCCCGGTCCGCGGGCGCCCTGGCCTGCGCCAAGCACTTCCCGGGACACGGCCGCACGACCGGCGACTCCCACCTCGAGCTTCCGGAGGTGGGGGCGGGGCGCGACGCCCTCGAGGCGGACCTGGAGCCTTTCCGGGCTGCGGTCCAGGCGGGTGTCGACAGCGTCATGACCGCGCACGTGGCGTATCCCGGCCTGGACCCGAGCGGTACTCCCGCCACCCTGTCGCGTGCCATCGTGACCGGTCTGCTCAGGCGGGAGCTCGGCTTCGACGGCGTCGTGATCACGGACGCGCTGATCATGGAGGGCGTGCGGGGTGGCGGTGAGGGTGAGGCGGCCGTGCAGGCGCTGGCCGCCGGCTGCGATGTGCTGGCGTATCCCCAGGAGCCGGCGGCGACGCTGGCGGCGGTGCGGGCCGCCGTGGGGATGCGGCTCCCGGCCGAGCACGTCCGGGCGGCCGTCGACCGGATTGAGTCCGCCGCCTTGCGCGGCCACCGGGCGGTGGCGCGGGCGTCGTCCGACGGAGCCGCCGGCCTGGCGCGCCCGGCCGCGGAGAACGGCGACTGGGCACGGGACGTGGCCCTGTCGTCCATCCAGGTCCTCCGCGGTGAGCCGTCCTGTGGGCCGGCGGTGGACCTCCTCGTCATCGACGACGACGTCGGCGGCCCGTTCCCCCATTCCATTCCCAGGCATGGGTTCGGCGCCGCACTGCGGAGCGCCGGGGTGGACGTGCGAGAGGTGGGGTTCGTGCCGGCGCGGCCGACGGGCTATGCCGGCCCTCCCGTGGTGGAGCGGGACCCGTCGCGCCCGCTTCTCGTGGCGCTCTTCGCCGACATCAAGGGGTTCAAGGGCAGGCCCGGGCTGTCGGCAACGGCGGAGCAGCGGCTCCGGCCGGTCTCGGGGGACGCCGTCGTCGTGCTGTTCGGGCACCCGCGCATGGCCGCGGAGCTGACGGCGCCGGCGGTGCTGTGTGCCTGGGGCGGTGAGCCGGTCATGCAGGAGGCGGCGGCGCGGTGGCTGGCGGGCTGATCGAACGGGTGACCGGCGCGCGGCCGGGCGTTCACGCCGCCGGGCTGTCCGTGCTGCACCTGGTCGTGGCGCTGCTGGTCTTCGTGCCTGCGCCGCACACGGGCGGGGACAACGCGGGGTACGTGACGCTGGCCGAGTCCCTGGTCGACACGGGCCGCTACCTGAGCGTCTACGATCCCGAGCGCCCGCCCCAGACCCAGTACCCTCCCGTGTTCCCCGCGCTCCTGGCCCTGGGCATGCTCCTGGGCCTCGGGCCCTGGGCCGGCCTCAAGATCGTGGTGCTCCTCGCATCCACCGCCGGCGTGGCCCTGAGCTACCTGTGGGCCCGGCGCCGGGCCCCGCCCATCGCCCTGGCCGTGGGCGTGCTCGTGGCGTTGAGCCCCGGCGTGCTGGAGTACAGCCACTGGCTCCTCTCCGACGCGCCGTTCTGGGCGTTCACCATGTTGGCCCTGTGGGCCCTGGAAGACGCGCCCGAAAGCCGGGCCCGTGTGGCCGTCGCGGCCGTCGCCATCGCGCTGGCCTACTTCACCCGGTCCGCAGGGCTGCCCCTCGTGCTGGCCGCCCTGGGCTGGCTGGTCCTGCGACGCCGGTGGCGGGACGCGGGCATCGTGGCGGCGGTGGTCCTGCCGCTGGCCTTCCTCTGGTGGCTCCGTGCCCGGGGCCTCGGGGGCGTGGACTACGTGGAGCAGTTCCTGGCGGTCAACCCGTACAGGCCCGAGGCCGGTCGGATCGGCATCGGGGACCTGGTGCAGCGCATGGTGTCCAACGACGGGCGCTACCTGACCCGCCACCTGCCCACGCTCCTCGTGGGCAGCGTCGGGCTCACCCCATCCATCGTGGCGTCCGTCTTCGTGGCCTTCGCCGTCCTGGGCTGGGTCGTTCGTCTCAAGCGGCCCGGTGTGGCCGAGATCTTCCTGCCCCTGTACATCGGGCTGCTCTTCGTCTGGCCCGAGGTCTGGGCCAGCGACCGGTTCCTGCTGCCGGTCTATCCCGTCATGCTGGTCCTGGCGGGGGAGGCCCTCGTGCAGGCGGGGGAACGGCTGGGCGAGGGATGGGGCGCACGCCTGGGCGGTGTCGCCGTGGCGGGTCTCGTGCTCATGGCCACGCCGGCGCTCCACGCCGCCGGCGAGCGAGGGACCACCTGTACGCACCGGTATCGCGAGGGCGACCCCTACGCATGCCTCCACCCGGCGGCCCGGGACCTGCTCCGGGTGGCCGACTGGGCCCGGGACGCCCTCCCCGCGGATGCGGTGGTCCTCTCACGGAAGCCGCGGTTGTTTTACGTCCTGAGCGGCAAGCCCGGCCGGCTCTACCCCCTGAGCACGGAGCCCCAGGAGCTTCTCGACCTGGCGGAGCACATCGGCGCCCGCTACCTGGTGGTGGACCGGATGGATGCACTGTCCACCTACTACGTGACGCCGATCCTGGCCCGGCGGCCGGCGGCGTTCTGTGCCCTGGTCTACGGCGGGCCGGAGCGGGCGGCCGTCTTCGGCATCCTGCCCGGGGCCGTGCGCATGCCCGACGCGGGCCCCGGCCTGCCTGCGAATCGGCAATTGGACGTGTCCTTCGCCGTCTGCCCGCCGGCGTACTACGGCGACGGGGACACGCGGTAGAACAGGCCGAGCGCCAGGCCGAACGCCATGCGGGCGAGGGGACCGGCCTCCCGGTTCACGGGTAGGGCGAAGGGTTTGAGGGGGAAGCGCAGCTTCGGTGCGAACCGTCGGGTCAGCTCGACGATGCCGCCTTCCGGCTCCGTGACCATGTCCAGGAGCCCGTACACCGCGCCGCGGGTCAGAGGCGACCCGGGGATGCGGGGGTAGAACACGGCCGCGTACGCGGAGGTGGACGCGATCCCCGCCGAGTACCGCGCCATCAGGTCCTCCGGATCCTCGTCCATGGGGCTGGGCCGGGTGGGGTCCGTGAGGTACGCGACGGCATCCGAGACGGCCGTTGCGGCCAGCCCGGCGAAGAGCACGGCGGGCCAGCTCACGGGACGCGGCTTGAGCACGCGCGACATGAGCCAGGTCTCGGTGGCGTCCTTGAAGGCGTCCTCCATCTGGCGTCGCAGCTCGGTGCCATCGGTGGAGATGGACCGGGAGGGCCGTGGGCGCTTCCGGCGTGGCTCGGGGGCGGGCTCCCCGGGCTCGTCCTGCCGTCGACCCGTGTAGGATTCGAGCGTGCCCGCCGCGTAACCGATACGATAGAACAGCTCGCCGATCAGGGAGCTTTCGGGAGAAGCCAATGGGACCTCCAGGTACGTACGACGATCGACGGAACACCGCCCTCGTTGGAAGCTGGGTGGCGGGCGGGCCGCGCGCAACGTGCCGCGCCGCCCCCGTCGGCCGCAGCGTGTGCCGGCCTTCCCGCGACACGAAGGACGCGGAGCGGTGAGCGGTTTCGACTGGGGCGTCGTCGGGCTCTACATGGTGGCCACCCTGGCGCTGGGGATCTATCTGGCGCGGCGGGCGTCGGGCAGCATGGTGGACTTCTTCGTGAGCGGCCGGTCGCTGCCCTGGTGGCTCGCCGGCTCCTCCATGGCCGCCACCACCTTCTCCATCGACACGCCCCTCTACGTGGCGGGCGTGGTGGGGGCCCGGGGCATCGCCGGCAACTGGGAGTGGTGGGGCTATGCCATCGCCCACGTGATCCTGATCTACATCTTCGCCCGGCTCTGGCGCCGGGCCGAGATCGTGACGGACAACGAGCTGACAGAGCTGCGCTACGGCGGCCGCCCCGCGGCCGTGCTCCGGGCCACGAAGGGCTTTCTCTTCGCCGTCGTCATCGGGTCCATCGGCATCGGCTACGCCATGCTCGCCATGGTCAAGGTGGTGGACGCCCTGCAGATCCTGCCCGGCTTGGGGCTCGAGCTCGGGGCCCAGGGCAAGCTCTGGAGCGTCGTCCTGGTCTCCGTCCTGGTCCTTGCCTACGCCGGCCTGGCCGGGCTCTGGGGGGTGGTGGCCACCGACTTCTTCCAGTTCTTCCTCGGCATGATCGGCGCCATCCTCGTGGCCACGGTGGCGGTGGACCACGTGGGCGGCCTCGGCTCCATGGTCCAGGGCGCGCAGCGGCTCACCGACTTCGACGTCCTGGGCTTCACGCCCCTCGAGTTCAACCGGGCCACCCTCATCGGCTGGTCCAAGACGGCGGGGATCAGCGCCCTCACCTTCTTCAGCTACGTGGCCATCCTCTGGTGGGCCTTCCGCCGCAGCGACGGCGGCGGGGAGTTCATCCAGCGCCTCAGCTCGGTGAAGACGGAGGCGGACGCCGAGAAGGCTGCCTGGTTCTTCAACATCATGCACTACGTGGTCCGGACCTGGCCCTGGGTCGTCGTGGCCGTCGTGGCGCTCGTCGTCTACCCCGACCTCCAGGACCGGGAGCTCGGCTACCCCAAGCTCATGCTGGATTTCCTGCCCGCCGGCCTGCTCGGGCTCGTGGTGGCGTCCCTGGTAGCCGCCTTCATGTCCACCGTGTCGACGCTCATCAACTGGAGCGCCAGCTACCTGACGAACGACATCTACGCCCGCTTCCTGCGCCCGCAAGCGGAGGAGAAGGAGCTGGTCCTCGCCGCCCGCCTGGCCAGTGTCCTCGTCACCATCATCGGCGCCACCGCCGCCTTCTTCGCCGACTCCGTGGCCACGGTCTACCGGCTGATCCTGGCCGTGGGCACGGGTCCGGGCCTCGTCCTGATCCTCCGCTGGTACTGGTGGCGCATCAACGCCTGGGCCGAGCTCGCCGCCATGGTCGCCGGGTTCGTCCTCGGCGCCACCTTCATGTGGCTCCTCGACGACTTCGGCATGGTCCTCACCCTCACCGCCGCGGCCAGCCTGGCCATCTGGGTGCCCATCATGCTCTTCACACGGCCGGAGAGCGACGCGACGCTGGACGGCTTCTACAGGCGAGTACGACCCGGGGGACCGGGTTGGAGACGCCAGCGCGACCGCACGGGGCTGCCTCCCGTCCAGGCGCTGGGCCGCGACATCGCCCGTACCGGCGCTGGCCTCCTCATCCTCTTCGGTGCCATGTTCACCGTGGGCGGGGCCGTGTTCCTCCGGCCCGGCGTGGCGCTGGTCAATGCCGCGATGCTCGTGACGGGGCTCGTGTGGCTCCGATGGCTGAACCGACGGGCGCGGGCCGCCGCCCGGCCCGACCCCGCCCCGACGGGGTGAGCGGGTGCCCGCACTCCTGGACCCGGTCGGGGGCTGGGCGACGGAGGACCGGGAGCCGGTCGTGCAACCGTTTCCGACCTGGGGAGTACGAACGAGACCATGATGCGATTCGCGAAGACCGGTGCGTCACCGCTGCGCACGGAGACCGTGGGCGGCCTGTTGCTGGCGACGCTGCTGGGCGCCGCGGCGTGCGCCCCCGCGGTGCCGGCCATCCGTACGCCGTACACGGCGCCGCCGGAGCCCCGGCTGCCGCCGATCCCGTCGGTGACCGGTGACCTCGAGCTGTACGTGGGCTACCCCCGGGACAGCATTTTCATCCCGGTCCGGGACACCACCTTCATCTTCGGCTCTACGGGACGCGGCGACGCTACGCTCCGCATCAATGGCCGTCCGGTGGAGGTGCAACCAAACGGGGCCTTCCTCGCCTTCCTGCCCATCCCACAGGACGGTGTGTGGCGTCTGGAGGCGGAGGCGGCCGGGCGGCGGGACACCCTCACACGGGTCGTCGTGCTGCCGGACCCGCCGCCGGAGCCCGTGGACTCGGCCGTCATCCTGCCGGGGAGCGCGTATCCCGTCGGGCCCTGGGCGGCTCTGCCCGGGGAGGCCATCGAGCTGGGATTCCGCGGCACCAGCGGCGGCACGGCCGCCCTGGTCCTGCCGGACGGAGAGCGTATCCCGTTGGTGGAGGCCCGGGCGGAGCTCGAGGGCGCACGCCGCGACTTCGACGTGGACCCGGGCCTGGAGCGGGACCGGGCCCTGGCCGGCTGGTCCGAGTACCGCGGCGTGTTCACTCCGCGACGGCTCTTCACCTTCGATCCGGCCGTACCCTGGCCGTCCCTGACCGGCGAGCCCGAGCCGGCGGCCCGGACGCTGTACCGTCCCCTCGCCGACACCAGCGCGCCGGCGGACACGGTGGTCCCGTTGGACACCATCGTCCGGCTGGACACCGTTCCGGCCCCCGAGCCGGCGGCCGAAGCCCCGGACACGATGGCGCCGGCGGACACGGTGATCCGGTTCGTGGCGCCGCCCGCCTTCCGGGAATGGCTGCGGGCGGCGCCGGCCGACAGGGCCGCCGTCGACGCGCCGCGGGGCCGGGTCCTGGAGCACGTGCCCGTGGAGCGCGGCGACACGATCGTGCAGTACGTCACGGTGGTGCCGGACGACAGCACGGCCTACCTCGAGCTGGTGGCCCGGGGCGACACGGCATGGCAACCGCTCCGGGTGACCATGCTCGTGATGGATCCGGCCCGGCCCCGCGTGGCGTCCGCCTGGGACCTGGAACCGCCGGAGCGGAACGGGGACCGCGAGATCATCGCACGGCCCGGACCCGGGCCATCGGGTCCGTACGACTGGTTCTGGATCAACGGCACGGAGATGGCCCTCGATGGGCAGCGCGGCGGCACGTACCGCGTCGACCTGGACGAGGCGCTGCACCCGTGGGTCGACACCGCCGACGTCGTGCTGGGCCCGATCGGCGTGCCCGCACCTGCCGACCGGGTGGAGCTGGTCCGCCTCAATCCGCGCTCGGACAGGGTCGATGTCCATGTCGGCGTGGACCGGCCGCTCCCGTACCGCGTGGAGCAGGGCGACGGCTGGATCCGCCTCCTGGTCTACGGGGCCGGTAGCCGCGTCAGCTTCCTTCAGCACGGCGGGGTGGACCCTCTCATCGAGCGGGCCGAGTGGGACCAACCCACCGACCGGGTCTTCCGCCTCACCGTGCACACCACGCGTCGGCCCTGGGGCTACGACGTGAGCCGGGCCGCCAACGGGGACCTGGTGCTGAGCATCCGGCGACCGCCCACCATCGACCGGGGCAGCCCGCTGCGGGGAATCCGGGTGGCGGTGGACGCGGGCCACGGCGGGGCGCACAACGCCACCGTGGGGCCCACCGGGCTGACCGAGGCCGACGCGAACCTGGCCATCGCCACCAGGCTCGGCGAGCTGCTGCAGCAGGCCGGCGCCGACGTCGTCATGATCCGGGACCGGGACTCCACCGTCCAGCTCATGGAGCGCACGCACCGGGCCGAGATCGAGGACGCCCACATCCTCGTCTCCGTCCACAACAACGCGTTCCCCGACGGTGTGAACCCGTGGGAGAACAACGGGACCAGCGTTTACTACTTCCACCCCTGGTCGGCGGAGCTGGCCTGGTCGCTGCACCGCGAGCTGCTGGACGAGCTCGGGCTCCGTGATCTCGGCGTGGGGCGCGCGAACCTGGCCCTGACGCGCCCGACCTGGATGCCCGCCGCCCTCACCGAGACCATGTTCATGATGCTGCCGCGCCAGGAGGCGGCGCTACGCGATCCGTCGGTCCAGAGACGGATCGCCGAGGCACACGTGCGAGGCCTGGCCCGGTTCCTGACGGCCGTGTCCCGACCATGAACCTGCGTCTCGCGCCCGCGGTGGCCCTGATGGCTCTGGCCGCCGCGCCCGGCGTCGCCGCCGCCCAGGCCGTCCCCCCGGACGAGGACTGGCGGACGCTCCGCACGGAGCACTTCCGCGTGACGTACGCCGAGGGCCTGGCGGAGCTGGCCGGCGTGGCCGCGGAGACGGCGGAAGCCGCGTGGCGCATCCTGGCCGACGAGCTGGAGGAGCCGCCGTCGGGCACCGTCGACATCCTGCTCTCCGACCACGTGGACTTCAGCAACGGGGTGGCCACCCCGTTCCCGTCCAACCGCATCACGATCTTCGCCCGGCCGCCGACGGAGAGCCGTTCGCTCCAGTATACCCGTGGCTGGATCGAGATGGTCGTCGCCCACGAGCTGACCCACATCTTCCACCTGGACGCCGCCGGCCCGGTGGGCAATCTCATCCGGGCGGTGTTCGGCCGCTTGCCCATCGTGTGGCCGGCGTGGCCGGTGGTGGGCACGCCCACCTGGTCCATCGAGGGCCTGGCGACCTACTACGAGTCGCGCATGACCGGCGCCGGCCGGGTCCACGGCAGCTTCCACGAGATGATCGTGCGCACGGCCATCCTCCAGGACGCCATGGTCCCGCTGGATGGGCTGCGGCCGTACAACCCGGTCTGGCCCGGCGGCCAGCGCCCGTACGTCTTCGGCTCCCTCTTCATGGAGTACCTCTCCGAGCGCTTCGGACCCGGCATCCAGGCCGAGCTGGTGGACAAGCAGACGTCCGCATGGGTCCCGCCCTTCATCCATTTCGACCGGGTCGCCCACCGCGCCGTCGGCGAGGGGTTCGACGCCCTCTACCGGGACTGGATCGACAGCCTGGAAACACGCTACGGCGCCCTGGCGGACTCCCTTCGGCGCGCCGGCCTCACCGAAGCCGAGCCGCTGGTTCCGCACGGGCCTTTCGCCGTCCGGCCCCGGGTCTCGCCGGACGGGCGCTTCGTTTCCTTCGCCTACGACGACGCCCGCAACGACGTCCGCACCATGCTCCTGGACGTGGCCACCGGCGAGGTCCGCGCCCTGAAGCGCAGGAACCAGTTCGGCGAGTACCTGGGCCCCGCGAGTTGGCTGCCCGACGGCGCCGGCCTCGTCCTCTCCCAGCTCGACTTCACGGACCGGTACCACCTCGTCGGCGACCTCTGGCGCGTGGACATCCGCGGCAACGAGCACCGCATCACCCGCGGCGCGCGCCTGGCCCAGCCCGACGTCGCGCCCGACGGGCGACGTGTGGCCGCCGTCCAGACGTTGAACGGCGCCACCCGGGTCGTCGTCGTGGACCTGGCCGACGCCTCCATCACGGCCCTGACCCCCATGGACCACGACGTCTCCTGGTCCATGCCCCGCTGGTCGCCCGACGGCCGCCGCCTCGCCGTGGGCCGCTGGGCCAACGGCGGCGAGTACGACGTCGTCGTCCTGCACCCGGACGGCCGCGCGGAGGCCGTCATGCGCGACCACGCGATCGACGCCGCGCCCGCCTGGTCGCCCGACGGCCGCTGGATCCTCTTCTCCTCCGACCGGAACGGCATTCCGAACCTGTACGCCCACGAGGTCGCCACCGGCCGCCTGCGCCAGGTGACCAGCGTCCTCACCGGCGCCTTCGGACCCGACGTCTCGCCGGACGGCCGCTGGATCTACTTCTCCCGCTACCACACGGACGGCTACCACCTGGAACGGATGCCCTTCGAGCCCGCTGCCTGGCGTGACCCGTCGCCGCTCCTCAAGGAGTTCGAGCCCGGCCTCATCGCCGGTGATGCCCCGACGGGTCCCGCGCAGGAAGAGCCGGGCAGTGACGAAGACCCGTCGCCCAGCGGCGGCCCGGACGGCCTCGGCGCCGGGCGGCAGGACGCGGCCACGTCGTCCGCCACCGACCAGGCCACGGAGCCGGGCAGACCGTACTCCGCGACGGCGACGCTGCTGCCCCGGTACTGGGCACCTTACGTCGTCAGCGATGGCGTCGGCGCCCCGTTCCTGGGCGCCACGACGTCCGGCTCCGACCTCGTGGGGCGACACGCGTACGACGTGCGGGCCGCCGTCCACCCCGAGCACGGCTGGTGGGCCGCGGCCCTGGACTACCGGTGGGCCGGACTCGGCAACCCCGTCCTCGTCCTGTCCCTGGACCGGGACTGGGACCCGTGGAGCGGCGCCGTCGACCTGCGCAACGGCGAGCGCGTCCGCCCCTACACGGTGGAGAACCGGGCCACCCTGTCCGCCGGCTTCCTCTACCGACGCTGGCGGGCCAGCGCGGCCCTGGCCCTCGGCGCAGAGCTCACCGACGCCAACTTCGTGGCGCCCGGCTACGACCGCCACCTGTTGCCGTACCTGGACTCGCCGCGCATGGTCGGCATCGTCCTGCAGCCGTCCTTCGCCACCTATCGGCGCCAGCCGTACTCCATCTCCCCCGAGGACGGGACCGCCGGAACCCTCACCCTGCGCAAGCGCTGGGCCGTGGAGGACACGGGCCTGCCCGTGGACCCGGGCTACGAAGAGGTCACCGGCCGCTTCGCCGGATACGAGGCCCTGGCCCTGCCCGGCTTCGCCAACCACGTCCTCGTCGCCCGGGCCGGCTTCGCCGCTCGCTTCGGGTCCGGCGCCCTGCCCGTGGACGTGGGCGGCGTCGACAACGCCGCCTCGGTCTTCGGCCTCTCCATCGGACACGGCACCCTCCTCCCCGTCCGCGGGTTCCAAGCCGGCGACCGCGGCGGGGACCGGGCCTGGTCCGCCTCCGCCGAGTACCGTTTCCCCCTCGTCCTCCGACCACCCGCCCGCAAGAAGACCATCGACTTCGACCGCCTCTACGGTGCCCTCTTCACCGACGCCGGCGACGCCTGGTGTGTCAACGACCGCTTCGCCGACACCGCCGCCTGTTCCGACCGCGACGCCCCCGCCCTCGCCTCCGTCGGCGCCGAGCTCACCATCGAGTTCGGCATCCTCGCCAACGCCTTCGTCGCCCTCCGGACCGGCGTCGCCCTCCCCGTCGCCGGTCCCCGGTCCGCGCCTGCGTTCTACGTCCGCATCGGTGGCAGCATGTGAGTCGGCGGTGAGACGAGGACGGTGAAGCGAGATAGGTGCTGCGAGGTGTGAACGGCGAGGAGGATACGTCGAGGGGGTGCAGCGAGGAGGATACTTCGAGGAGGATACTTCGAGGAGGATGCTTCGAGGGATGCTTCGAGGAGGATACTTCGAGGGGCTCGTATGAATCCTGCGGGTCCGTGGGGTGAGGGTCGCCGTGAGGCGCACGGCGACCACCGACGACGAGCCGGAGGCACCATGGGCAAGCGCCAGGATCAGTACCGCATCGACCCCGATGAGGCAGGCACCACCGACTACAAGCGTCGCCCCGACGAGGACGAGGACGCCGAGAAGGACCGGGAACGCTACGCCCGATCCAGGCAGCAGGACGAGCCCGAAAGGCCGCAGCAGGACGAGTCCCGGGGACCACAGGGAGACGACCGCGGCGAGTGAGTGGAAAACCCCCGCCACACCCCCTGTGGATACCGTGGACAACCCCGCCGGAACCGCCCTTCCACCCGGGAAACCACGGCCCGTTCCGGGGTATCATGGATGTGGAAAACAAGCCCCTTGACACCCAACATGTCGCGGTCGTATACTGACCATCCCACAAGATATTGTGGTGCCTGACGCAGTTTCCCCGGTGACGGCATAGACCGAGGGTCCCTCGCCCGTAGGCCCGTCGCTACGGGTGTTTCCGGACAGAGGACGCGACGGACGGTTCATCTCCCCGAGAGGCGTATCACAATGGCCAAGCTCGCCCGTACAGAAGAGCAGTATGCCCTTCCGGATGATCTGGCGCCGGCGGATCTGTCGGAGAACGCGCGCATCGTGATGGCGAAGCGGTACCTGAAGAAGGACGAGCGAGGCAATCCGACGGAGGAGCCGGAACAGATGTTCTGGCGGGTGGCACGCGTGGTGGCGGACGTGGATGCGCGGTACGGCGCGAGCGATGGTGCGGTGGAGGCGCTGGCCCGTGAGTTCTACCGGTTGATGACGACGCGCCTGTTCGAGCCGAACTCGCCGACGCTGATGAACGCGGGTCGTCCACTGGGCCAGCTCTCGGCGTGCTTCGTGCTGCCGGTGGAGGATGCGTTGTCGAACGGCAAGAACGGGATCTACGACACGCTCCGTTCCATGGCGCTGGTGCACCAGTCGGGTGGGGGCACGGGCTTCAGCTTCAGCCGTCTTCGTCCGACGGATGACATCGTGAAGTCGACGATGGGCGTGGCGAGCGGTCCGGTCTCGTTCATGAAGCTGTACGACAGCTCGACGGAGGTGGTGAAGCAGGGCGGGACGCGGCGGGGCGCGAACATGGGCATCCTGCGGGTGGACCATCCGGACATCCGGGAGTTCATCACGTGCAAGACGGATGTGTTGCAGGTGACGAACTTCAACATCAGCGTGGCGGTGACGGACGCCTTCATGGAGGCGGTGAGGGAGGGCGGGCCGTACGACCTGGTGAACCCCCGTACGGGCGAGGTGGTGGGGCAGGAGGACGCGAACGAGATTTTCGACCTGATCGTGGAGGGTGCCTGGTCGACCGGTGAGCCGGGCGTGTTCTTCGTGGACCGGGCGAACTACTACAACCCGGTTCCGAAGCTGGGCAGCTACGAGGCTACGAACCCGTGCGGCGAGCAGCCGCTGCTTCCGTACGACGTGTGCAATCTCGGCTCCATCAACGTGGGTGCGTTCGCGAAGCTGGACGCGCCGTCGGACGCGCCGGTGGACGGGAGGATCGACTGGGAGGCGTTGCGTCAGACGGTGCACCTGTCGACGCACTTCCTGGACAACGTCATCGATGCGAACCAGTACCCGCTTCCGGAGATCGACGAGCTGGCGAAGGAGATCCGCCGGATCGGGCTGGGCATCATGGGCTGGGCCGACCTGCTGGTGCGCGTGGGCGTGCCGTACGACAGCGAGGAAGGCATCGAGCTGGCGCGGAAGGTCATGCATTTCGTGGACGAGGAGGGGAAGGTCGCCTCGGAGAAGCTGGCGGAGACGCGCGGCACCTTCGACGCGTGGCAGGACAGCATCTGGGGCCCCGACGCGACGGCTGCCCGGGACGCCGAGGGCAAGCGGGTGCAGCCCGTGCGGAAGCTCCGCAACTGCAACATCACGACGGTGGCGCCCACGGGCACCATCTCCATCTTCGCCCGCTGCTCCGGCGGCATCGAGCCCCTCTTCGCCGTGGCCTTCATGCGGAACCAAGCCGGGTCCCTCATGCCCGACGTGAACGAGGACTTCGTCCGCATCGCCCGGGAGCAGGGCTGGTACTCCGAGGAGCTCATGGAGCGCATTGCCGAGGAAGGGCACGTCCATTTCGACGAGGTGCCCGAGGACGTGCAGCGCGTCTTCGTCACGTCCCACGACGTCTCGCCCGAGTGGCACATCCGGATGCAGGCCGCCTTCCAGGAGCACGTGGACTCGGCCATCTCCAAGACCTGCAACTTCTCCCGCGAAGCCAGCCAGGAGCACGTGCGAGAGATCTACCTGAAGGCCCACGAGCTGGGCTGCAAGGGCGTCACCGTCTATCGTGACGGCTCCCGTCCGGCCCAGGTCCTCTCCACCGGCAAGACGGAGAAGAAGGAGGGGAAGGGCGACGCCGACCTGGAGGCCGCGCTGGCCGACGCCCGGGAGCGCAATCATCGGCTCGAGCAGCAACTCGAGATGCTGAAGCACGAGCTGCAGGACCTGGAAGCGCGTCACCAGCGGCGCCTCCACAAGCGCAACCGACCGGCGGCGCTGCAGGGCACGACGCGGCGGATCCAGAGCCCGCTGGGCGACCTCTACGTCACCATCAACGAGGACGAGGACGGTCGGCCCTTCGAGCTCTTCGCCACTCTGGGCAAGGCCGGTGGCGCCGCCATGGCCGACGCCGAGGCCATCGGCCGCCTCGTCTCCCTGGCGCTGCGCAGCGGCATCTCTCTCGCCGAAGTGCACCAGCAGCTCCGGGGCATCTCCTGCGACCGTGCCGTGGGCTTCGGGACCGACAAGGTCCTCTCCATGCCCGACGCCATTGCCCAGGTCATCGCCATGTACGACATGGAGAAGGCCGGCGTCCAGCAGGAGCTGCCCATGAGCGGCACGCCCCAGGCGGAGGCTCCGGCTCCGGCCTCCGCGGCGCCCGAGACCGACGGCGAGGGTGGGGAGCAGCTCAGCGCAGGCGTCTACGACCCGGGCGACACCTTCCTGGGGACCTGCCCGGAGTGCGCGTCCCAGCTCACCTTCATGGAGGGATGCGTGAAATGCCACGCCTGCGGGTACAGCGAGTGCGGCTGACGCCGTGATTCGGGGCCGGGCGCCACGGGCGACCCGGCCCCTTCGCTTTTCGCAGCCCCGAGGCCTGACGGGGGCGTTCCGGGTCGGCAGCCTGGATGGCGCGGCGACGCCGGCTGACGAGGGTCGGAACAACGCCACCGGCCCGGACGCCCGATCACGACGGCGCCCCCCCCTGACGAGGTCATTGCCCACATCGAGCGCCGCCTGGCCCGCATCGAAGACCGGCTCGACTGCCTCGAAGAGCTCCGGAAGCCCGACGACCGCACCGCCCTCCCGGGCTCCGATCGGGAAGGGTGACGGAACCGGCCGGCGACCATCGGCCGATCCTCATACGGGACTTCCTGATCTTCCAGTTGAAGCTCGTGCTGGACGGGTTGAAGGACGTGGTCCTGTTTCAGATCTCGATACTGGCGGTCGTCCTGGACCTGGTGCTGGGGCGCCGGCGGACGGGTCTGTTTTACCGGGTCCTGCGGCTCAGCGAGCGGTTCGACCTCCGGCTCAATCTGAACGCTGCCTCCGAAGGTGCACACCTGAACGAGGACGGGCTGTTCGGCACCAGCGAGGCTGGCAGCCCCACCCTGGTCGGCCACCTGGAGCACCTCGTCCGGGGCGGAGACAAGCCACGGAAGGGCCGCGGCGGCAGGGACGCGTCCTGACGGCGGCCACCGTTCACGGCGCATCCGCCGGGCGCGATACCGGCGCGCCGCACTTGACAAGAGCGGGCTCGTGACGCTATTGGGGGCCGTACCGGCGACACATTGACGGTGGGGCATGTCCAACGATACGGATTCGGAATCGTCATCCGGGTCGGGGCCCGGACGCGACCTGCGTGGCTATCTCGGTGAGCTGGCTCTGGCCTTCGTCCTGATCAACCTCCTGGTGGGGCTGGTCGGCTGGCTCGTGGGACGGTACATGGGCGAGCCGCGTCTGGGCGTGCTGGTCTTCGCGGGCGGCAGCCTGGTCGTGACGTTCATCCTCGGCGTGATCGTGCTCGTGAACGCCGGCATCATCGCCCTGGTGAAGAGCATCCGCCGCTGGACCGCCCCGGAGACCATGGAGGAGGACGACGACGCCGCGGCCGCTCCGCCGTCCTCGTCCACGCGGCCAGGCACCGGCGACGATGACCGGGGCGAGGGCGGGGGGAACCCGGATCCCGGAGGCGGTGCCGTGAACGCCGCCGCCGATGGGACGCGGACCCCGGAATCGGCCCCGGTGCCCGAGCCGGCGTCGGTGGTGGAGCCGGTCTCGTGATCCTGCTGCGTCGTGGCTGAATCCGGGCCGGCCCAGGCGTTGCTCGGGATGGCGGCGCGCAACCATGACGCCTCCCTGGCCGCGGACGGGAACCGATCGCTGGAGCTCCGTCTCGCTACGTTCTTCTTTGCCTGGGCCGCCTTCGAAGCGCGCATCAACGAGGTCCATGAGCAACGCATCGGCACACGCACCGCTGTCGGACCGGACCCGGAGTGGCGCTGGCGAACGGAGGTGGATCGTCTGGAGCGCTTGCTGGGCGGACGCGCCATGTCTCGCCGACGGGTCCGGCTGATCCAGGACGTGGCCGAGCTCTGGGCCAACGTCTCGCGCCCGGCGGTGGTCCGGTTCGTGCAACAGATGCGTCTGGACGGGGACGGGCCCTTCGAGGACGGGAACCACCTCCTCCTCGAAGCGGGACCCCGGTACCGGGAGGAGCGGTACCGGCCGGCCCGATTGCCCGCGAACCCCCTGGACCTGGAGGAACGTCACCTCCGGACGTGCCTGCTCGTCATCCTGGAGCACCTCGTGCTCCTCGAGCGACGGTTCCGTCCGGAGCCGCCCCTGCGTGTCCGGCGCCATGACCGGTGGGAGTCCCTGGCGTCGTGGTTCGACGAGCTGCGGGCGACGTACGAAGGGCCCCATGCGGTCTACTTCCGACGGATCCGCCTGCCGGCGGAGCCGGGGGAGCGATCCGGGGAGCGTTGACGGGGGCGCGGCGGTATTGCGCCCCGGGGAGTGCAGTCGTATTCCTTGGGACACGACGCGACGGTGACCTGCGTTGCGGCGTCCCTGTGATCCCCGAGAACATCCAACGTACCGGTCCGGTCGGCGCGGCCGCGATGAGACGTGGTCGTGTTTCGCGAGACCCGACACGAAAAGAGAGAACGTTGAGCAACGGTAAGAGCCTTGGTGTGCTGGAAGTCCTGAACAGCGGGTCGGGCTTCATCCGAAGAGCCGAGTCGTCCTACCTTCCGGGGCCGGATGACATCTACGTCCACCAGAAGCTGGTACAGAAGTTCGGCTTGCGGACCGGGGACGAGCTCACCGGCGAGGTCGGCAACCCGCCGGGCAGGAACAAGAGTGCCCCGCTGACGCGTGTCGACACGATCAACGGGACGCCCGCCGAGGACGTGGGACGCCGGCCGGAGTTCAACCGCCTGTCCGCCAAGCACCCGGATGAGCACCTGGTCCTGGAATGCGACCTGGAGCGGCGGGGCCAGCCCGACTACACGAACCGGGTCATCGACCTCTTCTGCCCCTTCGGCAAGGGACAGCGTGCCATGATCGTGGCGCCCTCCAAGGCCGGGAAGACGATGGTGCTGCAGGCCGTGGCGGAGGGGATCGCCCGGAACTACCCCGACTGCCTCCTCCTCATCCTGCTCGTGGACGAGCGTCCGGAGGAGGTGACGGAGATGGAGTCCATCGGCTACGGCGAGGTGGTGGCATCGAGCTTCGACCGGCCGGCCGATCACAGTGTCGCCGTGGCGGACATCACGCTGGAGCGGGCCCGACGCCGGGTGGAGATGGGTCAGGACGTCGTGCTCATCCTGGACTCCATCACGCGGCTCGCCCGGGCGCACAACACGGTGGAGGAGGGGACCGGTCGCACCCTTTCGGGCGGCCTGGACGCCAACGCCCTGGAAAAGCCGAAGCGGTTCCTCGGTAGCGCCCGCAAGATCTCCGAGAGCCAGGGCGGCGGCTCTCTCACGATCATCTCCACCGCGCTCATCGAGACCGGCTCCCGCATGGACGACGTGATCTTCGAGGAGTTCAAGGGCACGGGGAACAGCGAGCTGGTCCTGAGCCGGGAGCTGGCGGACCGGCGCATCTTTCCGGCTATCGACCTGAACGCGAGCGCGACGCGCCGAGAGGAGCTCCTCCTCTCCGATGCCGCCTACCGCACCATGGCCGCGCTCCGCCGCGAGCTGGCCGGCTCGAACCCGGCCGACTCCATGACCACCCTTCTGAGCGCCATGAAGCGCACGGCCTCCAACCAGGAGCTGGTGGAGCGGTTCGCGACCGCCTGAGCCCCCGCCGCACGACCGGGCCGCCCGCTGATGGCGCCCACCACGCTCCGGCTTGCGTCGCCGGGACCCGTCGCTCATTCTCTCCACCTCGCGCGCCGGACCGACGCGTCCCCGTGCCGCAGCCGGCTGGATGCAATACGGGGCCGACCCGGAGGCCGGCCCCGCGAGGCGACCGCTGGGGCGGGCTCAGTGCTTGATCTCTTGGCCCGCCTCGCCGGTGTTCACGCCGTGCACCGGGTCGTGGGGCTGCCAGCGGTCGGCCGCCACCCGGGCGTAGATCCGGTCGAAGGGCGGTTCGTCCCAGCGCAGGGCGTACAGGGGGTGGCCGTGGCCGACGCCGACCTGGCGCAGGTAGCGGGCCGGGATCTCGACGGGCAGGCCGGTGTCGAGCCAGCGTGTGCCGTCGAGGATGACGCCGGCATGGTTGGATGGCGGGGCGTGGACTTCGGCCACCAGTGGACGCGGCGTCTTGTGCTCCGCCTCGGCGAGGGGGAGGTTGCCGTCCAGCCCGATGTCCCGGCACCCCGCGAGGGCCAGAACGACGAGCGAGAGGGCGAAGCAGCGCTTCATGAGAACGTCTCCGGTCACGAGTCCGACACGGGCCGAAGATGGGAGCCCGGGCGCGGGGGCGCCAGCGCTCCTGTCCGGATCGAGAGCAACGACAGCGAAAACGGGAGCTCGACAGGAATGCGAATCGCACTGGACCCGGTACCTCTGGTGTTGGGCATCTACGCCTATGTGGGCGAGCTGTTGTCGAAGGCGGCGAAGCGGACCGAGGACTTGGAGGCCCGGGCGCTGGGGAAGCGGTTCAAGGACCGGGGCCAGCCGGCCGATCGCGACGTGCAGCAGCTCGTGAGGACCGTCCATTCCGATGTGAAGACGGCCGACAAGCTCCTCAAGAAGACCGGCGACGTCTGGAAGATCTCCGACGAGACCGACCTCGTGGACCTGGTGGTCCAGAGCCGGGACGAGAACGGTGACCCCCGGGCCTACGTGCTCATCCGCCCCGATGACGTGCGGGCGCTCCTCCACTCCATCGCCGAGGCGGCGGAGGGGTCGGGCGAGTCCGACGAGACCGTCGCGGCACTGCGGGAGGCTGTCGACGCCATCAAAGGACGGCCCAACGACTACTACACCTTCGGATTCGACCCCTGGTCCGCCTGATCCGGGCTCTTCGCGGCGGCGCGTGGCAGGGCGCGCCGCCGTATCTTTCCGCACCATGATCCGACGCTTGCCCCAGCTCCTGCTCGCTCTGCTGGTCCTCCCGGCTCCGGGAGCCGCCCAGGCCCACAGGGACCCCGCCTTTCACCTGATCGCACGCTTCGCTCCGACGGCCCCTCACGCCGGGGCCCGCCCCGCGGACAGCCGCGACCTCGCCCGGGGCGGTCCCCGCCCGGGCCCCCTTGCCGGCCTGGAAATGACCGCTTCCGGCCCCGTGGTTCACGCCCTGGCGCGGGTGGGGCCCCGCGGTGAGACGGCGCTCCGTACCGCCGGCGCGAGCATCGGCGCGCGGGTGGGCGACATCGTTACGCTGCGCTTTCCCCTCGCGGCCCTGGAGGGCGTGCTCACGGCGCCGGGCGTCGCGGTGCTCGAAGCGGCCGCGCCGCTGCGCGCTGCCTGGTCCAGGCCCGCAGCGGCCACCGCCGCCGCTCTCGACAACGACGTCGCCCGGGACGAGATCCGGGTGGACGGCCTGCGTCGCCGGGTCGGTGACCGCTTCGTCGGGCTCGCGGGCCAGGGCGTGGTCGTGGGGGTGTACGACAGCGGCCTCGACCTCTCGCACCCGGACTTCCTCCGGGCCGACGGCTCGACGCGGGTCGTGGCCGCCTGGGACCAGACGGACACCACGGGTCCGACGCCCGGCGCCATGGGCCCCCACAGCTTCGGGTACGGCACGGTCTGCACGCCGGCGGACATCGACGCAGCGTCGTGCGCCCTGGATGACACGCACGGCCACGGCACCCACGTGGCGGGCACGGCGGCCGGCGATGGCTCGGCGACGGGGAAGGGGCAGCCGGCGTACCGGTTCGCCGGCACCGCACCGGAGGCCGACCTGGTCATCGTGCGCGGGGACACGGCGACGAGCTTCCCGGCGGACCGGGTCGTGGATGGCGTCGCCTACATCTTCGCGGTGGCCGAGCGGCTGGGCCGGCCCGCCGTCGTCGTGCTGGCCCTGGGCACGCTGCGGGGCCCCCACGACGGGACGACCCTGGTGGAGCAGGCCCTCAGCGGCCTGTCCGGGCCCGGTCGCATCATCGTGGCGGCCCACGGCAACCACGGCGCGAACGACAACGAGGACCCCGGGTTTGCCGATGGTCCGCAGCACGACGAGGGCATGGCCGGCGACGCGGCGAGCCTCCTGGTCCCGGCGTACTCGCCGCGACCCGGGGCCGTGAACGACGGCCTGTCCCTCGAGCTGTGGTACGACGGCGCCGACTCCCTCGACATCGTGGTGACCTCGCCGGGCGGTCACCAGGCCCGGGCCGCGACCGGGGACACGGCCGTGGTCGAGACGCCCGACGGAGCGATCCTGATCCTGAACGCGCCCGACGGCCCGGCGGAGAACGGGGACCACGGGGCCCTCATCGTCATCGCCGACGGCGATGCCGACGCGCCCCCCGCCGAAGGCACCTGGACCCTTCGGGCCGAGGCGGGGACGCTGGCCTCCGGGTCTTCCGGCCCGTGGCACGCGTGGCTCTGGGGGTCCTCTCTCGACGTGACGAGCCGCCTCGCCCACTTCGACGGCGGCACGAACCGGTTCCTCTCGGAATCGCCCGCCAGCGCCGACCGGGTCCTCGCCGCCGCCTTCTACGCCGCGCGGCACCGCTGGACGACGCTGGGCGGCCAGCCCGCGTCCTTCCTGTACCAGGAGCCCCTCGGTGACATCGCGTTCCTGAGCAGCCCGGGCCCTCGCAGGGACGGGGTCCTGAAGCCGGACCTGGCCGCCCCCGGGAAGGTGGTCGTCTCGGCCCTGGCCCGGAACGCCACGCTCTGGTCCGCGGAAGCGCTCGGCTTCTTCATCGAAGCCGACAGCGTGCACGTGGGCCTCCTCGGCAGCAGCATGGCGGCACCCCAGATGGCGGGGGCCGTGGCCCTGCTCCTCCAGCTCGAGCCCGGGCTGGCGCCGAAGGAGGCGCGGGAGCTCCTGGTGGGCTCGGCACGACGCGATGCCTTCACCTCCCACACATACACGGGCGACCCCGACGGCAGCCCCAACGTCCAGTGGGGCTACGGCAAGCTGGACGTGGCGGCGGCGGTGCAGGAGCTCCGCCCGGACGGCCTGGCGCCCGCCGACCGCATCGCCCTCTCGGCGAATCCGATCCGGGGCGATGTCCTGGTCCTCACCTACCCCACGCCGCCGGACCGGGTGACCGTCTACACTCTCACGGGACGCCGTGTCCGGGTGCTGCTGCCCGGGGACATCGGGCCTCTCTCCACCGTCTGGCCCCTCGACAACGACGGAGGCGCCGCCGTGGCCAACGGCCCCTACCTCATCGTGGCCGAGTTCGGCGCGGAGCGGGTGATGAAGAAGGTCTTCGTGGCCCGTCCATGAGCGCCACCGCCCGCCCGCTCTCCGTCCTGGCCGCCTTTCTCGTGGCGGCCTCCGTAACCGCGCAGGAGGGCGCGGGCACCGAGGGCGCGCTCCTGCTCCAGCTCACCCCCGCGCCGCGGCCCGTCGCGCTGGGCGGTGCGTTCGTCGCCCTGGCCCACGGGCCCCTCGCGCTCCACCACGGCCCCGCCGGCCTCGCCGGAGCGCCCCGTGGCGTGGTGGTGGCGTATCAGACCCTGCCCACCGACGCCTCGGCGGGCCTCGGCGCCGTGGCCCTGCCCCTGGGACCAGGCACCCTCGGCGCCGGACTGTCTTTCGTGGACTACGGGGAAGTGCCGGAGATCCTGCCTGGAGGATCCGGGCTCGTGGGCCAGCCCACGGGCGCCGTGGTCAGGGGCGGAGAGCTGGCGGTGGCGGCGGGGTACGGTGTGCGCCTCGGACCGGTCCGGCTCGGCGCCGTGGCTCGATCGCTCCAGATCGGGATCGCCGAGCTGGGGACGCGGGCCGCGGCGTACGACCTGGGGGCGGGCATCGAGGTGCTCGACGACAGGGTCGCGCTCCGCGTCGCGGTCCAGAACCTCGGTCCCGACGTGGAGGCCGGACGGCCCGCCCCCCTGCCCACCGTCATCCGGGCGGGTGCCTCCTTCACCGTGTGCGGTGGCCGGGACCGGCAGGGCATCCTCGCGGTCGAGGCCCGCGCGCCGCGGGCCGCCCTCGACGGGCCGAGGCCCGTCCAGGCCGCCGTGGGCGCCGAATGGACGTTCCGCTTGGCCGGCGCGTCGGTGGCCGCGCGGCTGGGCTATCGACAGAAAACCGCCGCCGGCGATGCCGTCAACGGGCTCGCGGCCGGCGGCGGGGTCCGGTTCGGCAGGCTGAGCATCGACTACGCCTATCGGCCTCTCGGCCCCCTCGGCGCGACCCAGCACCTGGGGCTCACGTACCTGCCGGACGGTTGAGTCACGACCCTTCCGTCGTGACCTCCTCTTCCTTCTCCTCGAACATCGGACTCAGATCGCGCCACACCTCCTCCACGGCGTTCCGCAGCTCCCGGACCCGGCCCTCCTCGTCGGGCGAATGTTGCAGGTGGTACCGGGCCGCGCTGAGCGCCGCATAGGCCCGCCACAGCGCTGACGACGCCGGCGTCCGATCCGTGCTCCGGCGCTTCTCGTTCCGCAGCCGGGCCACGATCCACTCCGTCAGCTCGTCGTCCAGGAGCAGCACGTCGCCCTCGTCCTTCGCTTCCTTTTCCACGAACTTCTGGAGCTTCCGCTTGAAGCTCCGTGGCACACCGCCGACCACGTATACGCTCAGATCATCTCGCTCGACAATCTCGCTTCCCATCGTGTCTCCTCTGTTCCTCTAGCTTCGGCCGTCGCCGTCTCCCAGCACGGCCACCAGCTCCTCGCCCAGCGCCTCGACCTGCCACGACCGAACGCCCGGTAGCGCCGCCAACGCGTCCACGTCCCGCGGCCGCTCCCGGGCCACTTCCTCGAGCTGCCAGCGCGGCATGAGAAAGCCCCGGTCCAGACCCAGCGCCTCCGACCGCCGATCCCGCACCGCCTTCAACCGCTCCACACGGTCTTCCACCTCCGGGTCCGGCGGCGGACGACGGCCCCGCCTCGCTCGCTCCGGAAGCCTCGTCTCGGGCAGCGAGCGGGCCTTCTCCAGCGCGCTCAGCAGCTCCGAGCCGTAGCGCCGCGCCAGCCTGTCCGGAACGGAGTCGAGGTGCGCCAGCGCCTTCGCCGACCCGGGCATCGACCGGGCCATGCCCACCAGCGCGTCGTCCGGAAGGACCCGGAACGCCGCCCGGTCCATGGCCTTCGCCCGCGCCTCGCGCCAATCGTACACGGCCTTCAGCGCCGCCAGCTGCCGGCGTCCCAGGTCCCGCGCCCCCTTCAACCGCTGATAGGCCGTCTCCGGGTCCGACGGCGGCTCCCAGCGTGTCTCTTCCTGGACCGCGAACTCCTCCTCCGCCCAGGCCAGACGACCCGCCCCGAGCAGCTTCTCCTTCAGCACGTCTCGCAGCTCCGGAAGATGCACCGTGTCCGTCGCCGCATACTCCAGCATCTCCCGCGGCAACGGCCGCCGGGCCCAGTCCGCCCGCTGGTGCTTCTTCTCCAGCGTCACGCCCACGTGCTTCTCCAGCACGTTCGCCAGCCCCAGCTTCGTCTCGCCCAGGAACTGCGCCGCGATCTTCGTGTCGAACAGCCTCCGCACCCTCACGCCGAAATCCCGGTCCAGCAGCCGCAGGTCGTAGTCCGCATCGTGGAACACGACCTCCCGCTCCGGATCCGCCAGCATCGTCGCCACCGGGCCCAGCTCGGCCACCACCAGCGTGTCCACCAGCACCGTGTCCGATCGCGTCGACAACTGGAACAGGCACACCCGATCATGATAGCGGTGGAAGCCGGCAGCCTCCGAGTCCGCCGCCACCAGCTCCGCCTCCCGCAGCTCGTCGCCCAGGCGTTCCAGCTCTTCCGGTGTGTCTATGTAGCGCACGGCCCCACGACGTCTCGGTCGGATTCTGTTTGCGCCGCGTCGCCGCCCGCGGTACGATTCCCCGCCGGGCCCCGCCCGGTCGACCCGGCGAAGGCGTAACCCTATAACTATACGGCATTTCGACCTACTTTTCCACCGCACCCGACCGAATCATGGCGCAGGCGCCGGAGCCCATTGTCCTGGTCGCCGACCGGGTCCACATCCCTGCCGCATCGGAGGGGGTGGAGGCGGTGCGCGTGCGGGCCGGGCGCATCGAGGCGGTGGGTGCCCGAAGCGACGTCGACGCGGGCGCCCGCGTGCTGGAGTTTCCCGGTGCAACGATCACGCCGGGTTTGACGGATGCCCACGTGCACCTGGTGGAGTGGGCGCTGAATCGGAGTCGGGTCTCGCTGCTGGACGCGACCACGTTGGCGGAGGTCTCGGGAGCGGTGGGAGCCGCGGCCGGGGCCGTGGGGACGTGGGTGCAGGGCCACGGCTGGAGTCGTCATCGGCTGTCGGAGCCGCCGCATCGGAGTGTGCTGGACGTGGTGGATCGCCCGGTGGCGCTGCTGAGCGAGGACATGCACGCGGTGTGGGTGAACACGCCGGCGCTGGAGCGTGCGGGCATCGGCGCGGAGACGCCGGATCCCGAGGGCGGCCGGATCGAGCGGGACGCGAACGGCGAGCCGACGGGGGTGCTGCTGGACAACGCCATGCCGCTGGTCCTGGACCGGATCCCGGCACCGACGGAGGCGGAGCGGCGGGCGGCGGTGCTGGACGGGCAGGCGGCGCTGCATCGCGCGGGCATCACGGGTGTCCACACCGTGGAGCCCGATTCCCTGGGGCTGCTGGAGGAGCTCCGGGCGGGGAAGGTGCTCCAACTCCGGGTGCTCCAACACCTGCCGCTGGCCAGGTTGGACGACGCGATCCGCGTAGGGCTCCGGAGCGGGTTCGGTGACGACTGGCTCCGGATCGGCGGGGTCAAGATGTTCCTGGACGGCTCGCTGGGCTCGCTGACGGCGTGGTTGCTGGAGCCGTACGAGGAGACGGACGACCGGGGCGTGCAGACGCTGCCGGACGATGCGTTCCGGGACGCGGTGCGGCGGGGCGCCGCCGCCGGGCTGGCCTCGACGGTCCACGCCATCGGGGACGCCGCGGTGGCCCTGGCGCTGGACGTCCTGGCCGAGGCGGCACGGGTGGCCATCCCGCACCGGATCGAGCACGTGCAGCTCCTGCCGCCGGGGCGGGCGGTGGATGCGGGGCGGTCGGGGATCGTCTGTTCGGTGCAGCCGTCCCACATCCTGGCGGACTGGGCCACGGCGGACCGGCACTGGGGCGGGCGCGCGGCGCGGGCCTATGCCTTCCGGTCGCTGCTGGAGGGGGGCGCCGTGCTGGCCTTCGGCTCGGACATGCCGGCGGGCTCCATGGATCCGCGCCTCGCCTTCCTGGCGGCCACGGCCCGGCAGGACGCGGTTGGCCGACCGGAGGGCGGCTGGTACCCGGAAGAGGCTCTGGACGCGGCGACGGCGCTGGAGGCGTACACGGCGGGGCCGGCCCACGCCGCGGGGCGTCGGGACCAGGGTCGTATCGCCGCGGGTGCGGTGGCCGACCTGGTTGTCTGGGACCGGGACCCGTTGGCGCTGGCGGGACGGGAGTTCCTGGACCTGCGCTGCCGGGCCACCATGGTGGACGGCGCCTGGGTCTGGCGCGAGGAGGGGTAGACGGTGCGCACCAAGGTGGTGGCGACGATCGGACCGTCCAGCCGGAGCCGGGACTGCATCGGGGAGCTGCTGGCTGCCGGCGTGGACGTGGTACGCGTCAACTTCGCCCACGGCGGACCCGAGGAGCACCGTGGGGTGGTGGAGGCCGTGCGGGAGGTCTCGGCGGTGGAGGGCAAGCCGGTAGCGGTCCTGGCCGACCTGGCGGGTCCGAAGATCCGGATCGGCGCCCTGTCCGGGCCCGTGCAGCTCGTGGAGGGCGCGACGGTCGTGTTGGCGCCCGAAGGGGTGGCGGCCGGCGATGAGCTGCCCACCACCTACGACGGGCTCGCCGGCGACCTGAGCCCCGGGGACCGTTTGCTCCTGGACGACGGCATGCTGGAGCTGCGCTGTACGGAGGTGAGGGCGCCGCGCGTGAGCTGCCGGGTGGAGCGGGGCGGTGTGCTCCGGGAGCACAAAGGGATCAACCTGCCCAACATCCAGCTCGGCATCCCGGCGCTGACGCCCAAGGATCTGACGGACCTGGAGCTGGCGCTGGAGCTGGACGTGGACTACGTGGGGCTCTCCTTCGTGCAGCAGCCGCAGGACATCGACGATCTCCGGGAGCGGCTGCCCGAGGGCGTGCTGATCATCGCGAAGATCGAGAAGGATGTCGCGCTGAACAACCTGGAGGAGATCCTGATCCGGGCCGATGGCGTGATGGTGGCGCGGGGCGATCTCGGCGTGGAGCTGCCGTTCGAGCAGGTCCCCATCGCCCAGAAGCGGATCATCCAGTACGCGAACCTGTACGCCCGGCCCGTGGTCACGGCGACCCAGATGCTCGAGTCCATGATCTACGCGCCCCGGCCCACCCGGGCCGAGGCGAGCGATGTGGCCAACGCCCTCTTCGACGGCACGGACGCCGTCATGCTCTCGGGGGAGACCGCCGTGGGGGAGAATCCGGTGGAGGCCGTGGAGGCCATGGTCCGGATCGCGTCGGAGATCGAGCGGTCCCAGGCCTTCGACGAGGGACCCAAGTACGACGTCCCCGTCGCCATGCACCTCCGGGCCGGGGCCACGAAGACCGAGCACGCCATCGCGGCGGCCACGGTGGAGGCGGTGCGTCTCCTGGGCGCGCCGGCCATCGTGACGCTGACCAACAGCGGGTTCACGAGTCGGCTCGTCGCCAGCTACCGCCCGCCGGTCCCGATCCTCGGGGTGAGCGACCAGATGCGGACCTATCGCCAGCTCGCCCTGGCGTGGGGCGTCCACCCCGTGCTCACCGGAGAGGAGCCCGAGTACGGGGCCATGCTGGACCGGGCCCGGACCTACCTTCTGGAGCACGACATCGCCCGCCCCGGCGACCGGGTGGTCGTGACGTGCGGCGTGCCGTTCCACGAGCGCGGCACCACGAACATGCTCCGCGTGGAGACGCTGTGAAGCTGCGATTCCTGGGCACCGGCACCTCCTTCGGCGTGCCCGTCATCGGCTGCGACTGCGACGTGTGCACCTCCGACGACCCCCGCGACCGGCGCACCCGCCACGCCGCCATCGTGGAGCACGAGGGCGGCCGCCTCCTCGTGGATGCGCCACCGGAGCTCCGCCTTCAGCTCATCGATGCCGGCATCGCCCGCCTCGACGCCGTCTGGTTCACCCACTGCCACGCCGACCACATCCACGGCATCGACGATCTCCGCGCCGTGTCCGTCCGACGCACCGACCCGCTTCGCGTCCTGGCCGGGCCCGGCTGCGCGGAGGTCCTGCGCCAGCGCTTCGAGTACATCTTCGACGACGGCTACCGGCCGCCGCCCGGGACCTCCAAGCCGCGCCTTCGCCTCGAGGTCATGGACGGGACCGACGTCGACGCCGCCGGCCTCACCCTGCGGCCCGTCGCCGCACAGCACGGGCCCATCACCGTCTTCGGGTTCCGGGTCGGCGGCCTGGGCTACGTCACCGACGCCAAGACCTTCCTGCCCGGCGCCCTGGACGCCCTCCGGGGCTGTCGCGTGCTCGTCCTCAACGCCCTGTGGTTCGGCAACCCGCACCCCACCCACCTCAACGTCGAGGAAGCCGTGGAGCTGGCCGCCGAGCTGGGCGCGGAGCGTACCTTCATCACCCACCTGACCCACCGCGTCTCCCACGCCGAGCTGGAGGCGAGACTTCCCCCCGGCGTGGAGCCTGCGTACGATGGCCTCGTCGTGGACGTGTGACGAAGACGAGTCACGAAGACGAATCACGGAGACGAAGACGATCCCATGGCCCGCCTGACCCTGGACTACACGAACATGCTCGCGCCGCGGCTGGACGGCCGTGGCGTCCCTCCGGAGGCCCTCGACGGGCTCCGGGACCGGTTCGCCGCCATCCACGCCGACGTGGAGCGGCGTCGGGAGTCGGGCGAGTTGGGCTTCTACGCGTTGCCCTATGCCGCGGAGTCCGCGAAGGACATCCTGGAATTCGCCGAGGGGCCCGGCCAGGTCGCCCAGGACATCGTGGTGCTGGGCATCGGCGGCTCGGCCCTGGGCACCATCGCGCTGCGGGACGCGCTGCTGCCCTTCGGCTGGAACGCCCTGAGCCTGGACGCCCGGGAAGGGTTTCCACGGCTGCACGTGCTGGACAACGTGGACCCGGACCGGGTGGGCCCGGTGCTGGACCGGATCGAGCCGGGCTCCACCCTCTACATCGTCGTGAGCAAGTCCGGCACGACGGCGGAGACCATGGCCCAGTTCATGGTCGCCCGGCAGCGCCTGCTGGACCGCTTCGACGAGGAGGGCGCGCGCCGGCACGTGGTCTTCGTCACGGATCCGGAGAGCGGCGTGCTCCGGGACCACGCCCACCAGGCGCTGGCCGTCATGTCCGTGCCCGGGAACGTGGGCGGCCGTTTCAGCGTCCTCTCCCCCGTGGGCCTGCTCCCCGCGGCGCTGGTGGGGATCGAGATCCGGGAGCTCCTCGCCGGCGCCAGGAGCATGGACGAGCGCTGCCGGACCGACGCGCTGCACGAGAACCCGGCCGCGCTCTTCGCTGCGCTCCAGTGGCTGGCCGACACGGAGGCGGGCGCGCCGATCCACGTCATGATGGCGTACAGCGATCGGCTCTACGGCCTCGCCGACTGGTACCGTCAGCTCTGGGCCGAGAGCCTGGGCAAGCGGGAGGCGCTGGACGGGACGGAAGTCTTCGCCGGGCCCACCCCCGTGAAGGCGCTGGGTGCCACCGACCAGCACTCCCAGGTCCAGCTCTACATGGAGGGCCCGCTGGACAAGACCGTGACCTTCCTGACGGTGGGGGAGCGGGACGAGGACGTGGCGATCCCGGAGCTGTACGGGGACGTGGGGGCCCTCGGCTACCTCGGCGGCCGCACGCTGGGCGAGCTGCTGGACGCCGAGCAGCAGGCCACCGCCGGCGCCCTCGCCGAGGCGGGCCGCATGAACATGACCATCCAGCTTCCGTCCCTCTCCGCCCGGGGCGTCGGCGAGCTGATCATGATGCTCGAGATCGCCACCGTGTATGCCGGCGCGCTGTACGGGATCGACCCTCTGAACCAGCCCGGCGTGGAGCTCGGCAAGAAGCTGACGTACGGCCTCATGGGTCGTCCCGGGTTCGAGGGCGTGTCGCTGCCGGAGCCCGATCCGGACCGTGTCAGCCGCTGACGCGCGGCTCCCGGAGGAGCGGGTCCGGGCCAACCGGTTCGACCTGGTCAGCCGCCTGGCCGACGACCTGGCGCACGAGATCAAGAATCCGCTGAACAGCGCGGTCGTCAACCTGGAGCTGGTCAAGCTGAAGGCCGGCACCGAGCCCGAAACGGCGGTGGAGCGGGCCGACCTCGTGGAGGAGGCGGTCCACCGGGTGCACGAGCTCGTCGTGGCGCTCCTCGCGCTGCTCCGGCCAGCCCGCGAGCCGACCCGCGCATGCGACGTGGCCCGGACCGTGGGCCAGCTCCGAACCCTGGTCGAGGCCCGTGCCCGCCTGGCCCGTGTGGAGCTGGCCATCGACATGGACGACCCGGGATACGCCGCCCTCCCGGCCCATCACCTGAGCCAGGTCCTCCTCAACCTGCTGGACAACGCCATGGACGGTGTGGACGAGAGCGGAGCGATCCGGTTGACCGTGTCCGGGACCCCGGACGGGGTGGCGCTGCTCGTCGAAGATTCGGGGCTCGGGCTCGCCGGCGACGTGGCCGGCCGCGCCTTCGACGACGGCGTCACGACCCGGCCCGGCCGCCACGGCTGGGGGCTCGGCGTGTGCCGGAGGCTGGTGGAACAGGCCGGTGGCCGGATCGTGCTGGAACCGCCCTCCGTGACGGCGGGCACGACCGTCCGGGTCACCCTGCCGCGACCGGACGGCGCTTGACCCTCCGTTTCGACTGTCGGTACCTTGCAGTCACGCCGCGATGTACGTCGCGGCGCCCCTTTCTGCACGAGTGCGCGCATGGCTGAACGCAGGGTGCTCATCGCCGACGACGAGAAGCACGTGGCCGAGGGTCTCCAGATGATCCTCGTGGAGGAGGGCTACGATGCGGAGACGGCCACGGACGGCGAGGAAGCGTGGGACAAGGTCAGCTCGAACGAGTTCGCCATCGTGCTGGCCGACCTGAACATGCCGTCCCTGAACGGGCTGGAGCTGTTCGAGCGCATGCGGGACGAGGGCGTGAGGGCCGAGTTCATCATGATCACCGGCGAGGCGACGATCACCTCGGCGGTGGAGGCCATGCGCCACGGCGCGCACGACTACCTGACCAAGCCCCTCGATACGGACCGCCTCAAGGCCCTCATCGCCAGGGCTCTCGAAGTGTACGACGTGCGCACGGCGAACGACCGGCTGCGCAGGCAGCTCGAGAGCCTGACCCGCTACGGGGACATGCTGGGCCAGTCCGAGACGATGCAGGAGATCTACGGCATCATCGAGGCCGTGGCGGAGTCGGACGTCAGCGTGCTCATCGCGGGGGAGAGCGGCACGGGCAAGGAGCTGGCCGCCCGGGCCATCCATGACGAGTCGGAACGCAGGAAGGGCCCGTTCATCGCGCTGAACTGCGGCGCGTTTCCGCGCGAGATCCTGGAGAACGAGATCTTCGGCCACGAAAAGGGCGCCTTCACCGGCGCCACCGACCAGAAGGCCGGCGCCTTCGAGCTGGCGGACGGGGGGACCCTCTTCCTGGACGAGGTGGCGGAGATGGAGCCCGATGTCCAGGCCAAGTTCCTGCGGGCGCTGGAGCAGAGGGCCTTCCGCCGGCTGGGCGGCAAGAAGGAGATCGACGTGGACATCCGCGTCATCGCCGCCACGAACAAGGACGTGGAAGAGGCCCTGTCCGACGGCCTGCTCCGGGAGGACCTCTACCACCGCCTGGCGGTCATCCCCATCCAGATGCCGCCGCTGCGGGAGCGGGGCGCCGACATCCAGCTCCTGGCCCAGGCGTTCCTGGAGCGAGCCGCCGAGGAGCACGGCAAGGAGGTGGAGGGCTTCGACGACAGTGCCCTCGAGTACATGCAGACGTACCGCTGGCCCGGCAACGTGCGGGAGCTCAAGAACGCCGTGGAGCGCGCCGTGATCCTGGCGCACGAGGAGCGCATATCGGCCCGGGACCTGCAGCCGCGCCACGGGGGTGAGGAACGAGATGTGCACGTTCCCGCGGGCAGCACACTTCAAGACGCCGAGCGGATCGTCACCCTCAAGACCTTCGCCCTGGCCGGTGGGGACCACGCGAAGGCCGCCAAGATCCTGGGCATCGGCAAGAAAGAGCTGCAGGAGAAGCTGAAGCGCTACACCAACGCATGAAGGCCCGCGGCGCGCCTCTGCGCCGCTCGGAAGGGAGGATGTCATGACGGAGTACGACGACGAGCGCTACATCATCATTGACCGGGGGTCCGCCGGGTTCGGTAGCTTCCTCTGGGGCCTGCTCGTGGGCGCGGGAGCAGCCCTGCTCATGGCGCCCCGCAGCGGACGGGAGACACGGGAGGAGCTCGCCGAGCGGTTCGATGAGCTGCGCGGTGGCCTGGAGGGCCGGGTCCGCGATGCCAGGGAATCGCTGGACGAGACCGTGGGCGACATCCGCCGCCAGGTCGATGACCACCTGAGCTCGGCCCGGCGCGCCATCGAGACGGGACGGGAGGCTGCCCGGTCCACCCGGAACGAGGTGGAGACCCGGCTCCGGGAGTCGGCCACCGCCTTCGAAGGCGGCTGGCAGGCGGCCCGCGGCGAGCCCGAGCCGGACGTCGAGCCGGTCGCGGACCCCACGGAGGAGCCGCGGGACGAGGCCGACTGAGAGGGAGATGCGGGCGCGAGCCCGGCTTCGACATGGGCGACACCTCGGCACTCGACCGCCTGCGACCTGCCTGGTACCGGACCCGGGAGTTCCTCGGCGGCGTGTTCCGGAAGGCGGAAGAGGACAACATCTTCTTCCTCGCCGGGGCCATCTCCTTCAACGTGCTCGTGGCGTTCCTGCCCCTGGTCGTCGCCGTGATCGGCATCGCCGGGACCATCCTCGCCGTGCAGGGCGCCGACGTCACACGGAGCATCGTGGACTACGCGGCCCGGTTCGTGCCCGCCGGCCTGGACCTGGACGTGGAGGGCATGATCACGGGGCTGCGGGAGCAGAGCGGGGCGCTGCTGAGCATCGGGACCGTCATCCTCATCTGGATCGCCACGCGGCTCGTGGGTACGCTCCGTGCCGTGCTGCAGGAGATCTTCGACCTGCAGGAGGGACGGAGCATCGTGGAGGGCAAGCTCTACGACATCAAGATGGTGTTCATGGCCGGGACGCTTTTCGCCCTGAACATCGGCATCACCATCGCCCTGGGTGTGGTGGCCGAGGTGGGCGCGACGACGCTGGGGATCGAGTCGGCCCCGGTCGCCCGCGCCCTGCCGTGGGCCCGGGTCGCCGCCTTCATCACCATCCTGGCCATGTTCGTCCTCATCTACCGGTACCTGCCGGCCCAGCGCATCCGCTGGAGCACCTGCCTGGTCGCGGCCACCTTCACCACCATCTTCTTCGAGCTGCTCAAGGGCGTCTTCGGCTGGTACGTGACCAGCGTGGCCGACTACGGGTCGACCTTCGGCAACATCGCGACCCTGGTGGTCCTGTTCCTGTGGATCTACTACTCGTCCATCGTCTTCATTCTGGGCGGTGAGGTGGCTCATGTCGCGGCCATGCAGAGGGTCCGTCGCCGGCAGCGGGAGCGGTTGAGTTGAGGCCGTCGCGCATCGCGATCGCGGTCCTCCTCGCCGGCCTGGCCGCCGCACCGGAGCTGGCGGCCCAGTCGGTCCTGCGTGACCTCGTGGACGTGGAGCCCGCCGGACCACCGGCCTTCGACGAGCCGCCCCTCGACGTGGACGGACGCTACGTGGTCATCCGGCTCGGGGAGAACCGGCTCTACCTGCTGGATGGCCGTACCGTCGAGTGGTCCGCGCCGGTGGCCACCGGCACGGGCTTCCGCCTGGCGGGAGGCGGTGAGGGCTGGACCTTCGACACCCCGCGGGGCGTGTTCCGCGTTCAGCGGAAAGAGACGGACCCGGTCTGGATCATGCCCGACTGGGCGTTCGTGGAGCGGGGGCTGCCCGTGCCGCCCCAGGACGCGCCGTCCCGACGGCGGCGCGGCATGCTGGGCAACACGGCCATCTACATCGGCTACGAGCTGGCCATCCACGGCACGAACCGGCCCGAGCTCGTGCTGCGGGACGACCCGGACGAGCGCCGCGTCTCTCACGGCTGCATCCGCATGACCGACCAGCACGCCCGGGAGCTCTACCACATGGTGGAGGTGGGGACCCTCGTCCTCATCTACTGAGGTTCCCCGTCGCCGGACGTACCCGTAGATTCACACGCCATGGCGAAGTCGAGCGAAGCGGGCCGGAAGGTCATAGCCAGAAACAAGAAGGCGCTGCACGAGTATGAGATCCTGGATCGCTGGGAGGCCGGTCTCGTCCTGACGGGGCCCGAGGTGAAGTCGATCCGGGAGGGCAAGGTCAGCCTCAAGGAGGCGTTCGCGCGCGTCGAAAACGGCGAAGTCTGGCTGTACGGGATGCACGTGAGCCCGTACGATCCCGCGAGCCGCTGGAACGCCGACCCGACCCGGCCGCGCAAGCTGCTCCTCCACCGCTCCGAGATCCGCAGGTTCATCGGTGCCGTGCAGGAGAAGGGACTCACGCTGGTGCCGCTGGACCTCTATTTCCGGCGGGGGTATGCGAAGGTGACGCTGGCCCTGGGTCGCGGGAAGAAGCTCCACGACAAGCGTGAGACGCTCCGGCGCCGCGCCACCGAACGCGAGATGCAGCGGGAGCTGAAGAAGGTCCGATGATGCGACGTCTGGTCCTGGCCGCGCTGTTGGCGGCTCCGGCGGGCCTCGGGGCCCAGGAGCCCGGGTCCGTCTCGCCATTGAGGGTCGAGGGCACGGCCGAGCCCGTCACCATCACGGTGGCCCACCACCGGGGCTACCCGGCCTACGCCGCGTGGCCGCTCCGAACCCTCGGGGCCAGGGTCGATGCCACGCTGCGCGGCGCTGCCGTCGTGCTCTTCGAGGACACGCTCCTCTTCGAGACCATGTCGCCCTTCTTCACCGTGAACGGCGAGGCGGTCCAGTTGGCCCACCCCGTTTACCGTGAAGGTGGCATCGTCTACCTCCCGCACCAGTTCTTCACCGAGTGGCTGCCCCGGCGCTACGACCGGCTTCGCTACCGGAACGGCGCCCTCCAATGGCTGCCGGGCGACGCCGCGGCCGATACGGCCGACGTACCCGACGAGCTTCCGGCAGAGCCGGCGGACGAGCGTCCCCTCGTCGTCATCGACCCCGGTCACGGCGGCCCGGACCCCGGCAGGACGGCGCCCGGCACCGTGGAGAAGGAGATCGTCCTGGATGTGTCCCGCTGCCTGGCCCGGGTCCTGGATGGACGGGGCTACGACGTTCGGCTCACCCGCATGGCCGACACCCTCATCGACCTCATGGACCGGTCCCGCATGGCCAACGCGTGGAAGGGCGACCGGTCCAAGGCCCTCTTCCTGTCCGTCCACGCCAACGGCGTGACGGACACCCGGGCGGCGGGGTTCGAGACCTTCTTCCTCTCCGACGCCCGGACCGAAGACGAGCGCCGGGTCGCCGAGATGGAGAACGCCTCCCTGAAGTACGAGGACGACTCGGCCAGCTCCATCGCGCCCGGCGACGACCTCCAGTTCATCCTGAGCAACCTGCGAAACGACTACTACCTCCACGCCTCCCATCAGCTTGCCGAGCTGATCCAGGACGAGTTCGCCGAGTTCCACCCCGGCCCGAACCGGGGCGTGAAGCAGGCGGGGTTCGTGGTCCTCATCGGGGCGTTCATGCCGGCCGCCCTCGTGGAGCTGGGGTTCATCTCGAACCGCGGCGAGGCACGGTTGTTGAGGGATGAGGCGTTCCACGAGCGCCTGGCCACGGCCCTCGCCGACGCGGTGGAGCGGTTCTTCGCCGCCAACGAAGATCTCTTCTCGCGTCCGGCTCGGGAGTGAGCGACTCGCCGTGGACCTGACCCAGACCCTCTTCGGCGCCACCTTCCAGAACCCCGTGCTCCTGGCCGGGGGGACCTGCGGCTACGGTCGGGAGCTGGACCGGGTGCTGGAGCTGGACGAGCTGGGCGGGCTCGTCACCAAGGCGGTCACGCCGGAGCCCCGTCACGGGAACCCGGCCCCGCGCGTGGCGGAGTACGCCGCAGGCATGATCAACTCGGTGGGCCTGGCCAACGTGGGCCTGGAGGTGTTCCGACGGGAGAAGCTGCCCTGGCTCCGGGACCGCCTCGAGAAGGGCCACGTCTTCATCAACGTGGCCGGCAAGACCGTGGAGGACTACGTTGCGGTGGCCCGGGCGCTGGACGATGAGGACGGCTTCCTCGCCTTTGAGCTGAACGTGTCCTGTCCCAACGTGAGGGAAGGCGGGGCCGTCTTCTGCAGCCGGAAGGACCTCCTGGACGAAGTGGTGTCCGCGGTCCGGTCGGCCACCGAACGGCCCCTGACGGTCAAGCTGTCGCCGAACCTGCCGGACATCGGGGCTACGGCGGCCGTCGCGGTGGATGCCGGCGCCGACGCGCTGACGCTCATCAACACCTTCCCGGGTCTGCTCTTCGACCTGGACACGCGGCGCTCCGCTCTGGGCGCGGGCACCGGCGGCGTCAGCGGCCCGGGCATCCTGCCCATGGGCGTCCACGCCGTGTGGCAGGCGGCCCGGCGCGTCGATGTGCCGCTCCTCGGCGTGGGCGGTATCCAGTCGGGTGCGGACGTGGTTCAGTACCTGCTGGCTGGGGCGGCCCTCGTCCAGCTCGGGACGGCGAGCTTCGCGGATCCCAGGGCTGCGGCGCGGGTGCGGGAGGAGCTCCGGGCGTACGGAACGGAGCGCGGCGTTCACGAGGTCCGGGACCTCGTCGGCGCCGGCATCGTCGATTGACGAGGTCGCGCATGAGCGAGCTGATCGTTGCGCTGGACCTGCCGGACGGGCCTTCGGCCCTGGGCTTGGTGGACGAGTTGGACGGCCTCGTCGCCTGGTACAAGGTCGGCTCCCAGCTCTACACCCGTGCCGGCCCCGATCTGGTCGCCGAGCTGAAAGACCGCGACCTCCAGGTCTTCCTCGACCTCAAGTACCATGACATCCCCCACACCGTCGCCCGGGCGGTGGAGGCCGCCGCCGAGATCGGCGTGGACATGCTCACGCTCCACTCCTCGGGCGGCTCCAGCATGCTCTCCGCGGCACGGGACGCCGTGGGGCTGGACGGGCCCGCCCTCGTCGGCGTGACGCTCCTGACCTCCTTCACCGCGGTGGACGTGGAAGAGGTCTGGGACAAACAGCTCCGCTCCCTGCGGGACGAAGTCGCCCGGCTGGCCGGGCTGGCCGCCGAGGCCGGCCTGGACGGCGTCGTGTCCTCCGCCCTGGAGGTGGAAGGGCTCAAGCGACGCCACGGTGCGGAGTTCCTGGTGGTGACGCCGGGCATCCGGCCCGCCGGCAGCGTGGCCGGCGACCAGGCCCGCACTGCGACCCCCGCCGACGCGGCCCGGGCGGGAGCCGACTACCTGGTCATCGGACGGCCGATCCACGCGGCCGAGGATCCCCGCTCGGTGGCCGCGACCGTCCTCGACGAGCTGGCTGTTGTAAGGGTGCACGACGCATGAGAGCCTTCGCCGCTGCCGTCGCCGTCGTGCTGTTGAGCGCCGTGCCCGTGCGGGCCCAGCAGGAGGCGAGCCTGGACAGCACGTTCCGGCACATCGTCGGGCTGTGGCAGCGTGGGAACGCGGCGGCCGTGGCCGCTCTCGTGGCCTCGGACGGCCTCTCCCTCGAGCTGGACGGGCGGCCCATGGGGCCGCTCCCGGCGCGGCAGGCGGCCGCCTCGCTGCGTCGCCTGTTCGAGCAGCGGCAGACGCTGAGCGTCGAGCCCGGCATGCGCGGCGAGATGGCCGGCGACCCGACCCGGGCCTTCGGCGAGTTCGACTGGGTGACCCGCCTGCGCGGCACCACCGTACCCGAGCGCAACACCGTCTTCCTGGCCCTCGAGCGCGAGGCGGACCGCTGGCGCGTCACGGAGATCCGGGTGCTCCGATGATCCCGCTCCCGCCGCAGGACACCGTGGCGGCGGCCCCGACGGCCGCCCAAGGTGACGGCTTCTCCTGGGACGGCCTCCTGGCCGCCGTGGACTGGGCTCTCCTCGGCTCCCACGCCGTCCGCATCGTCATCATCCTCCTCGTGGCTCTCGTGGCCGACCGGGTGCTGCGCGCCTTCACGGGCCGGCTCGAAAAGGAGGTGGATGAGCCGGACCCCGTGCGCAAGCGGCAGCGCGAACAGCGCCTCCAGACCACGGCGAGCCTCCTCGCCTACGTGGGCCGTTTCGCCATCGCCATCGCGGCCGTGCTCATGGTGTTGAGCCTGTTCGTGCCCATCGGCCCGCTCCTGGCCGGGGCCGGTGTCCTGGGGCTGGCCATCTCCTTCGGCGCCCAGTCCCTGGTCAAGGACCTCATCGCCGGGGCCTTCATGCTCGTGGAGGGCCAGTTCGCCGTCGGCGATGTCGTCCGGATCGCCGGGACCGCCGGGAAGGTGGAGAAGATCACCCTCCGCACGACCGTGCTCCGGGACCTCCAGGGCGTCGTCCACGTCGTGCCCAACGGGACCATCGAGACGCTGAGCAACCTGACCAAGAGCTTTTCCAAGGCCGTGCTGGACATCGGTGTGGCGTACAAGGAGGACGTGGACCGGGTCATCGCGGTGATGGACGACGAGGCACGGCGTATGCAACACGACGAGGCGTGGGCGCAGGTCATCCTGGAGACGCCCGAGGTTCTGGGCGTGCAGGAGTTCGGCGACTCCGCCGTCCTGATCCGCATCGCCTTCAAGACGCTGCCCCTCAAGCAGTGGGAGGTGGGCCGGGAGTTCCGGCGCCGCATCAAGAACCGCTTCGACGCCGAAGGGATCGAGATCCCGTTCCCCCACCTCACCTTCTACTGGGGCCAGGATCAGCAGCCCGTGCCCGACGCCGCCGCGACTTGACGAGCCACGAACCGGACCGATCGATGGCGCTCCGCTTCTACAACACGCTGACCCGCGAGACCGAGACCTTCGAGCCCCTGGAGGAAGGACGCGTCGGCGTCTACGCCTGCGGCCCGACCGTCTACCAGCGTCCCCACATCGGCAACTACAGGACCTTCGTCTTCAACGACCTGCTCCACCGCTACCTGGAGTGGAAAGGCTTCGACGTCCGCTTCGTCATGAACCTCACCGACGTGGACGACAAGATCATCCGCGGTGCCCGGGAAGCCGGTCAGAGGATCGACGACTTCGTCGAGGAGCATATCCGGAATTTCCTCGACGAGCTCGACACCCTCGGGGTCCACCCCGCCGACGCCTACCCCCGGGCCACCGACCACATCGACGACATGGTCGACCTGGTCCGGCACCTCATCGACAACGGCCACGCCTACGTCGCCGAGGACGGCTCCGTCTACTTCGACATCTCGTCCTTTCCCGACTACGGCAGGCTCTCCGGCATCCCCCTGGACCAGGTCCGCAAAGGGGAACGGATCAGCAGCGACGACTACGAGAAGGAGGACGTCCGGGACTTCGCCCTGTGGAAGGCGGCCAAGGCGGAAGACCGGGAAGTGGACGCCGTCTGGAAGACGCCCTGGGGCGCCGGCCGGCCTGGCTGGCACCTGGAGTGCTCCGCCATGTCCATGGCCGAGCTCGGCGAGACGATCGACATCCACACCGGCGGCGAGGACCTGGTCTTCCCGCACCACGAGGACGAGATCGCCCAGTCCGAAGGCGCCACCGGCCGACCCTTCGTTCGGGTCTGGCTCCACGCCCGCCACCTCCTCATGCGCAAGGAGAAGATGTCCAAGTCCCTCGGCAACGTGGTCCGCCTGCCCGACCTGCTTCACTACGGCTGGAAGCCCGCGGAGGTGCGCTACTTCCTCCTCTCCGCCCAGTACCGCAACGAGCTCCTCTTCAGCGACGACGCCCTCGCCGACGCACGCGCCGCGCTGCGACGCATCCTCGACTTCCGGGACCGGCTCCGCACGACGGACACGGCCGCCGACGCCGGTGACGCCGACCTGCCGGCCACGAGCCGCCGCTTCCTGGACGCCTTCGAGGAAGCCCTCGACGACGACCTCAACACGCCCGCCGGACTCGGCGCCCTCTTCACCTTCGTCCGCGAGACCCACGCGGCCCTCGACGAGGCCGACGGACCCGTGGCGCCCGACGCCCTCGACGCCGCTCAGCGCGCGCTCCAGACCGTCGACCAGGTCCTGGGCGTCCTCGCCCTCCACGACGCGAACCACGATGTCGACGAGGACTTCGCCGCATGGGTCGAGGAACGACTCCAGGCCCGCGAAGAAGCCCGCGCCAAGAAAGACTACGCCGCCGCCGACGCCATCCGCGACGAGCTCGCCGACGCCGGCGTCGTGGTGGAGGACACGCCGAAAGGGCCCAAGTGGAAGGCCGACCGGACGCGTTGACTTCAGTCCCGCAACCGCTATCGTTCGGGCAGACACGCTGACGTAGCTCAACCGGTAGAGCGGCTGCCTTGTAAGCAGCAGGTTCGGGGTTCGAGTCCCCGCGTCAGCTCTGGACGGCCGGCGCTGGGCAGTCATCCCCCGACCGTACGGGCGTCCGACATGCGGGAGTAGCTCAGGTGGCTAGAGCATCAGCCTTCCAAGCTGAGGGTCGCGGGTTCGAGTCCCGTCTCCCGCTCTAAGAAAGGCCAGTAACCGCAACGGTTTCGCGCGGTACTGGCCTTTCGCTTGGTGGGTAGTGTACGGGCCGGTGTCAATCTCGGGGACAAAACATCGAGGCGTCAGGCATCCCGAAGCGCCGTCAGCCGGTCCCCGAGTACATGCTTGTGATCCTGGACATGGAATGCCACGACCTCGCTTCGGTGGCGAACGTTGCCGAGGTGGCCATAAACGCGGTCCACGAGCGAGGTGCCGCCGTGGCCCATCTCCCGCGCGACGGTGTACTTGGCCACCGGCGCCCCGGCGTCGAGTGTCTGGAGGCGGGCCGCACAGTAGGAGTGCCGAAGCATCTTCGAGCGCACCTCGCCGGCCGCCCACCCGGCCCGGTCCGCTATCGCGTCGAGCGACTTGTCAAAGTCGTGGATCATCTCCCCGGTCCGGGGACTCGGGAAGAGCAGCCCGGACACGCGGGGCACGTCACCGCCGTAGAGGTATTCTTGCAGGATCG
>CAYQCY010000012.1:0-49761 GCA_964416095.1 uncultured Gemmatimonadaceae bacterium | reverse complement strand
GGGGCTGGTGCTGACGCGTCCGGTGGGGTGGGCGCGGCTGTGGGTACCGGGCTGGGTGCGGGAGGTGCTTCGTCGCGTGGTGGCGCGGAGGATCGGGTCCGGCTCGCCTTGACACCGGGCGGGCCGGAGGCGTATCATCCGCCATGGAGAGAAGGACCGACAGGGAAGCGGAAGGACATCGCCCGTGAGCCGGGGCGCCGGGAGGCGCGAAGCGGACTCGCGGGCGTCGTGCATCCGGACGGGGGGTCCATGACGGCAGAGGAGATGGCGGAGCGGTTCCTGGACGAGGGTCTGACGTTCGACGACGTGCTACTGGTGCCCCGGTACTCGGAGGTGCACCCCCGGGACACGGACGTGAGCACGCAGCTCACGCGTGCGGTGCGCCTGTACATGCCGCTGGTGGCGGCGGCCATGGACACGGTGACGGAGTCCAGGATGGCCATGGCCATGGCGCGTGAGGGCGGTCTGGGCGTGATCCACAAGAACATGCCGGTGGAGCGTCAGGCGGCTGAGGTGGACCGGGTGAAGCGTTCGGAGAGCGGGATGATCCTGAACCCGATCACGCTGACGCAGGACCGGAAGCTGGGGGACGCGCTGAAGCTCATGCAGCAGTTCTCGATCAGCGGCGTGCCGATCGTGGACGAGAAGAACCGGCTGGTGGGGATCATCACGAACCGGGACCTGCAGTTCGAGACGCGGCTGGACCAGCCCATCGGGGAGTTGATGACGCAGGAGGGGCTGGTGACGGCGCCGGTGGGGACGTCGTTGGACACGGCGGAGCGCATCCTCCACGAGCACCGCATCGAGAAGCTGCCGGTAGTGGACGAGGACGGGACGCTGCGGGGCCTGATCACGGTGAAGGACATCTTCAAGCGCCGGAAGTTCCCGAACGCGTCGAAGGACGAGCATGGCCGGTTGCGTGTGGGCGCCGCCATCGGGATCTCGAAGGCGGACATGGAGCGGGCGGCGGCGCTGGTGGATGCGGGCGCCGACGTCCTGGTCATCGACACGGCGCACGGCCATTCGGTGGGGGTCCTGGAGGCGCTGGAGCGGACCCGGGAACGGTTCCCGGAGGCGCAGCTCGTGGCGGGCAACGTGGGGACGGCGGACGGCGCCCGTGCCATGGTGGAGCGGGGCGCGGACGCGGTGAAGGTCGGGATCGGGCCGGGCAGCATCTGCACGACGCGGGTCGTCACGGGGGTGGGGGTGCCGCAGCTCACGGCGATCATGGAGGCGGTGATCGGCACGGATGACCAGGTCCCCATCATCGCGGACGGGGGCGTGCGCTACTCGGGTGACATCGTGAAGGCGCTGGCGGCGGGCGCATCGACGGTCATGATGGGCTCGCTGCTGGCCGGTACGGAAGAGAGCCCGGGTGAGAGCTTCCTGCTGGAGGGCCGTCGTTACAAGACGGTCCGCGGCATGGGCTCGCTCAGCGCCATGGAGGAAGGGTCCGCGGACCGGTACTTCCAGGAGGAGACGGAGCTACGGAAGTTCGTGCCCGAGGGGATCGAGGGGCGTGTGCCGTACAAGGGCCCGGTCTCCGACGTCCTCTTCCAGCTCGTGGGCGGGCTGCGGAGCGGCATGGGCTACTGTGGCATGCCGGACATCGAGGCGCTGCGCACCACGGCCGCCTTCCGCCGGATCACCGGCGGTGGGCTCAGGGAGTCGCACCCGCACGACGTGGCCATCACGCGGGAGGCGCCGAACTACCATCTCTGACGCCGGCGTCGCGTCCGGCGCGGCCGTCGGTGCCCGGCGGGCGCGTGGGGGCGTGATCTTTGCAATCCGGAGGGGGCGCGCGCTGTAGATTCCTCTCACCGGCGAAGGTCCCCATGATCGCACGCCAGGATATCGAGCGCCTGCTCAAGAAGTCCGCGGGAGAGCGCCCGATTCTCTCCATCTTCCTCGACATGTCGGTGAACGCGGAGAACAAGCGGACGCACCGTCTGTTCCTGAACAAGAAGCGCAGCAGGCTGGAGGAGGAGGCCGACGGTCGCGCGGAGCTCGACGACGTGGCCGAGGCCTTCGAGCGCGTGGACGAATGGCTGGACGAGGCGTACGACGAGGCGAACCAGGGTGCGGCGCTGTACACGGAGCTGGGCGGCGACTGGTTCGAGGCGTACCAGTTCCCGGTGCCGACGTCGAACCGGATGGAGCGGTCGGACCTCCCGGTCGTGGGTCCGCTGGTGGAGCTGCTGGAGAGTTACCATCACCACGGCGTGGCGCTGGTGGACCGGGAGAACCTGCGCCTCCTGAGCCTGTACCAGGATCGGACCATCTTCGAGACGCAGGTGGAGGGGGAGTACAAGGGCGAGCCCCACGACGTGCATCGTGGGTTGTACTCGCACCGGGACTACCACGACCGGCGGGAGAAGGAAGAGACGAAGCACTGGTTCAAGGAGTTCGCCGGCGAGGTGGCGGACTTCGTCGCCCGCTTCAGGCCGGACGACCTGATCCTGCTGGGGACGGAGGAGAACGTGCAGCGCTTCCGGGAGTTCCTCCCGGAGCGCGTGAGGGGCATGGTCACGCACACGGCCCGGGCGCCCGTGGATGCGAGCCGGAGCGAGGTGCTGGACCGCCTCCGCGATGTCTTCCGGGCACAGGCGAAACGGCGGGAAGAGGAGCTCGTGGCGCTGCTGCAGGACCGACTTGCCGGAAGCCACTACGCGGTGGGCGGGTTTCACGACACGCTCGTGGAGCTCCAGGAAGGGAAGGTGGACAGCCTGCTGCTGGGTCGGAACGTGGAGCGGTCCGGGGCGCGCTGCACGTCGTGCGGGTTCTATCTGGACCGGGACCGTGATGCCTGTCCCTACTGCGGTGGCGCGGTCCGCCAGGGCGTGGACCTCGTGGAGGCCATGGTCCGCATCGCGGAGGACAAGGGCGTGGACGTAACGTTCGTGTCTGCGGACGCCCTGCGTGACCAGCAGGGGATCGGCGCGCTGCTCCGGTACTGACGGGATCGTGGGTGACGGCGGGTCCGGCCCGGGACGCTTGACAGGTGTTCCGGGCCGGTCGAACATTGGGCGTACGCCCGCTCGATCTCCTCCCCGCAACGGATCCACCACGACCGGAGTACGGATATGCCATCCTTGGCCGGCCTGGACCCTGCGGCTCGAGGCGAGCTGGAATCGGAGCTGCGGGCGCTGGATGGCGTTCTGTATGCCGCGATCGATGGGGACGCGGGTGCCGTCTGGGTGGTCCGGGACCAGGAGAAGGAGCCGGTCCCGCTGGAGCTGGCGGTGCGTGGTCGGCTGGCAGACCGTGGCTACGACACGAAGGGCGTGCGTATCACGCTGGCCGTGCCGCTGGCGCCGGAGCCGCGGCGGCGGGTGCGGTTCGTCAAGGCCGAGCGCGGCCAGGATGAGACCGGCCTGGCCACGGTCACCGTGACGGTGGAGTGGGAAGGCGCCCTCTACACCGGAGAGGCCTCGGGCGAGACGGGCTTCGCCATCGAGCTGAAGACGACGGGCCGTGCCGTGGTCCAGGCCCTGGAGCGGCTGGCCCAGGAAGAGTTCGGCCTGCGAGTGATCGGCGTGAAGCAGATCCACGCCTTCGACTCGGAGGTGATGGTAGCGTCGCTGCTCCGCCGCACCGAATCCGGGCCTCACAAGCTGGTGGGCGCGGCGGTGGTGGAGGCGGACCCGGTACGCGCCGCCGCCATCGCGGTGCTGGACGCCCTGAACCGCACGCTGGGCAACTTCCTGAACACGTCGGATTGATCCGCTACTGTCCGCCGATGATGGAGCGGGCGTACCCGTTCCCCGGGTCGCCGCCCTCCCTCCGGATCCCGTCCACCCGTCCCGGTCCCCGATTGTACGCCAGCAGGGCCAGCCGCAGGTCCCCGTAGCGTTCCAGCATGAGCCGCAGGTAGCGGAAGCCGAGACGCAGGTTCGTGTCCCGCTCGAACAGGTCCTCGTAGGTGAGCCCCGGCTCCAGCCCGAACGCGGTGGCGGGCATGAGCTGGGTGTAGCCCACGGCGCCGACGGGGCTCACGGCCCGGCGCGTGAATCCGCTTTCCACCTGGACCAGGCGGAAGGCGAGGGCGGGGTCGATGCCCTCGGTGAGGGCGATGTCGTGGATGGCGGTGGCCAGGTCCGACGGGATGTCGTAGCGGGCCGAGTACTCCATGATGTTGCGGAGTCGCGCGAGCTCCAGCCGCACGAGCTCGAGCTCCCCTTCCCGGGCGTTGACCCGGGCCTCCATGCGCCGGACACGATCGGCGAGCTCGCCGGAGAGCAGGCCGCCGCCGAGGCTGGCGGCCACCTGGAGCCCCAGCAGGAAGGCGGCCAGGAGCCCGCCGCCGAGCAGGAACCGGTTGCGCGACCGCCGCCATGCCTCCCGGAGCCAGGTGCGGACGGGCGTCCGGTGCTGCGCCTCCCACCGCTCCAGGATGGACATGGTGAGCTGCTGGTCGCCGATCCGTCCGGCCGCCGCGTGGTCGGGGTGGTGCTGCTTCCGGCGCCCGGCCCGAAGGCGGGCCCGGGCTTCGGCGGCCTCCTGCTCTGCGTGCGCCGCCCGCGCCGTCGCCTCGCGCAGGGCGTGGATGCGACTCTCCGTGTCCCGATCGGGCTCGTTCGCTCGATCACTCATGCGGTTGTCCCGTTGCGATCCCGACCGCGTCAGCCGGTGCCGTCCGCGTGCCAGTCGCCGCTGCGTCCGCCCGTCTTGTGGACCAGGCGGATCCCCTCCAAGCGCATGCCCCGGTCCAGGGCCTTGAGCATGTCGTAGAGGGTGAGGAGGGCCACGCTCACGGCGGTGAGCGCCTCCATCTCGACGCCCGTCCGGGCCACGACCCGGATGGTGGCCGTCACGCGGACTCCGGGGAGATCCGGCTCCGTCTCCATGGCCACGTCCACTCCGGAGAGCGGGAGAGTGTGGCACAGGGGCACGAGCTCGGCGGTCCGCTTCGCGGCCTGGATCCCGGCCACCCTGGCGACCACCAGCGGGTCGCCCTTGGGCGTGCGACCGGCCTGGAGTGCCGCGAGGGTCTCCGCCTTCATGACGAGCATGCCTTCCGCCGTCGCCGTCCGCTCGGTGACGTCCTTGTCCCCGACGTCCACCATGCGTGGTCGGCCCTGCTCGTCCAGATGCGTCAGTCGACTCATGGACTCCGTGGCTGTCGTCGTGTCGGTCGCTCCCAAGATAATGCAGGGCCGGCCGTTCGTGGAGCGTGCAATCCTTCGCCGACACCGCTCCGAGTGTGGCCGCCTGCACGGGGCGGCGCCATGGCCCTACGGGTCAGGGACCGTCCCGCAGCGCCGTCCGGACGACCCTGAGCATCCGGGCGGTGGCCAGTTGGGGGTTGATGTTGAACCGCGCCAGCGCCCGGGTCTCGTCCACCGCACGGATGGCCGCCGGCGCGCCGTCTGCGGCGTGGGGCAGCGCCTCGGCGAGCCGAGCCAGGTGGTCCCGGGCGTCCGCGTTGACGATCCCGGGTGCGCCGACGGCCACGGCGGCAAGGTCCCGGAGCCAGACGACCAGGGCCGCCAATACGTCACTGAAGGCGCCTCGGGCCCCGGAGACGGGCCGGCGATGGGCCGCCGCGAGCCGTCCCGCCGCCTCGTCCGCCGCGATGGCATCCAGAAGGGCGCGTGCGTCGGCGCGGAGGGTCTCCAGGGGGCCCGGCTCGCCGTCCCGCGGCAGGAAGCCCAGCGCGCGGCCTATGGAGCCTTCGCCGAGTCGGGCGGCCCGGTCGGCGTCGTCGCGGTCCGCACCGGCGTGCTCCCGGAGAAAGGTCGCGACGTCGGCCACGGGCAGCGGCCGGAGCCGAATCGGCGAGAGCCGTGAGCGGATGGTGGGGAGCAGTGCATCCGGGTCGGTGGCGGTGAGGATGAACGTGGTGTCGAGCGGCGGCTCCTCGAGCACCTTGAGCACGGCGTTGGCGGCCTCCTCGCTCGCCTCCTGCGGCACGAGCAGCTCCGCATCGCCGATGAGGAAGACCTTGCGGTCGGCCATGGCCGGCCGGCTCGCCGTCATGCGCCGGATGGTCCGGGCCTGGGCCAGGTACAGCGCCACCGACACGTCGTGGACGCTGGCGCGGAGCGGCTCTTCACGCCGGGCGTCCAACTCGGCGAACCGGGCTTCCTCGAAGGCCTCCGCCAGGCGGTCCGCATTGCCGTAGACCCGCGGACGCGGCAGAGGGAAGAACCAGTGGATGTCCGGGTGCTGGAGGTCGAGGGCCAGACGACAGGACCGGCACCGGTCGCAGGGGGCCGTGGCGGACGGCGTCTCGCACACCAGAAGCCGGGCGAACCAGAGGCCCAGGTGCTGTTTGCCCACGCCCGCGGGGCCGTGGACGAGGATGGACCCGGGCACCTCGTCGCGGGCGTGGACGGCGGCGAGGCGCTCCCGCACCTGTTCGTGGCCCTGGATCGGAGGCCGGGCGCTCACGGCGTCTCCCGGAGCCAGTTCAGCGGATCCACCGGGACGGGTGCGCCGCCGCCCAGCGGGGCGTGGACCCGGAACTCCAGGTGCGCGCCCTCGGGCGTCGCCTCGCCGCCCACCGTGCCGATCACCTCGCCGGCGGGCACGTCCTGTCCCTCGCGGACGCTCACCGCCTGGAGGTACAGGTAGAGGGTGTAGTAACCGCCGCCGTGGCTCAGCACGACGCTGGGCCCGTACCCTTCCATGGCGTCCGCCAGCACTACGGTCCCGGCCTCGACGGCGCGGACGGGCGTGCCGGGCCGGGCCGCGATGCCGATGCCGTTCCAGCGGAGCGTGATGCTGCCGCGGCGCTCCGGGCCGAACCGGTAGACCACCTCGCCGTCCACCGGCCAGGCCAGCCTGCCCAGGTCCGTGCTCGGGTCCAGCGTGCCCACGCCCGAGGGCGCGCCGCCGGCGATGGCCCGTCGCCGCTCCTCCTCACGTCGACGCCGCTCCAGCGCGGCAATGAGGTTGGTCAGGCGCGCCTCGTCCCGTGCGAGCTGCTCGATGCGGCCCTCCGTCCGGCGGGCCTGAGACCTGTAGTTCTGCAGCGTGCGCTGCTGCTGCTCCTCGAGGTACTGGAGCTGGGCGAACTCGGAGAGCTTTTCCGCCCGGAGCCGCTGGAGCTGTGCCACGCTGCGGCGGAGCTCTACCTCCTGCGCCGACAGGGCCCGCTCCAGCTCGGCGACCTGGTCCAGGAGCAGGCGGTCGTGGACGGCGATGAGGTGCAGGTACTTGTACCGGTTGAGCAGGTCGCCGAAGCTGCGGGCGCTGAGCAGGACCCGGACGGCGTGGAGCGGGCCACGCTTGTAGATGGTGCGCAGCCGCTGGTGCATGAGCACGGTGCGTTCCCGGAGCCGATCCCGCGTCGTGACGAGCTGGGCGGTGATCTCGTCCACCCGGGTCGAGAGGGCGACGGTCTGGAAGTCCAGCTCGCGGAGCGCGTCGGCGGAGGCCAGCACTTGCTGCTCGATGTTGGCCAGCTCGCTGGACAGGTCCCGGACCCGGCTCTGGAGCGATGCCATCTGGCGCTGCAGCTGCTCGCGTTCCTGCCGGATCTGCTCCAGCCGGAGCTCCGAGTCCCGGATCTCCTGCTGGGTGGTGCGCTCCTGGGCCGATACGGGCAGCGCCAGGAGGAGGCCCAGGATGCCCGGGAGGAGCAGGAACCGCTGCGGGGCGCCCATCAGATCTCCTGGAGATGCCGCCGCACGGCGCTCCAGCTGGCGAGGACGCCCAGGATCCCCCCGGCCGCGAAGCCGTAGCCGATCCAGGCTGCCGGGATCCACTCCAGCTCGAAGACCGCGTCGGAGAGGATGCGGAAGAGACCGTAGGTCAGGGGCAGGGCCAGGGCCGCTCCCAGCAGACCCGTGATGAGTCCTTCCAGGAGGAAGGGCCGGCGCACGAAGCCATCGGTGGCGCCCACCAGGCGCATGATGGTGATCTCCTCGCGCCGGGCGAAGATGGCCATGCGGATGGCCGCGCCGATGATCAGCACGGCCACGGCGGCGAAGGCGCCACCCACCACCAGCGCGGCGGCGCCGGCGACCCGGCGGAGCAGGAAGACCTTGTCGAGCCACTCCCGTCCGTACCGGACGTCTTCGACGAACGGGTACGAACGGACCCGGGCGGCGACGGCCGTCACCACGTCCGGACCTTCCTGGCCCGGATGCAGCGCGATCTCCAGCGAGGCCGGCAGCGGGTTCACATCCAGGTCGGCGAAGACCGTGCTCAGCTCCTCCAGCTCCTGCCGGGCGATCTCCAGCGCCTGGCTCCGGGACACGTACAGGACCTCTCGCACCTCCGGCTGCGCCTGGAGCTCGGCCTGGGCCTGGAGCACGGCGTCCCGGTCCGCGTCGTCCCGCAGGTACGCCACCACCTCCACCCGGGACTCCACCTGCCGCAGCACGCTGCGGACGTTGTGGGCCGTCACGGCGAAGAGCCCGAGCACGAACAGGGACAGGCCGATCATGGCCGCCGACAGCCCGGTGAGGACCGGGGCACGGCGAAACGCCGCGAGCGCTTCCCGGATGGCATAGGTCATGGCTCAGCCCTCACCCGCCGAGTCGTACACGACCCGCCCGTGGTCCAGCTCGATGACCCGGGCCCCGCTGTGCGCACGCAGCAGGTCCGCGTCGTGCGTCGCCAGCAGCACCGCCGTGCCCGCCGCGTTGATGTCCCGGAAGAGGTCGTGGATGCCCCGGGTCGCGCGCTCGTCCAGGTTGCCCGTGGGCTCGTCCGCCAGCAGCATGACCGGGTCGTTGGCCAGGGCGCGGGCCACGACGACCCGCTGCTGCTCCCCGCCCGACAGCTCGGCCGGCAGCGCCTCCGCCTTGGCCGCCAGCCCCACCTGGGCCAGCAGCTTTGACACCTTCGTGCGGATCACGGACTTCCGGGCGCCGGTGACCTCCAGCGCGAAGGCGACGTTCTGCGCCGCCGTCCGGTCCTGCAGGAGCCGGAAGTCCTGGAAGACGAAGCCGATCTTCCGACGCAGGATGGCCACGTCCTTGCCCCGGATCTTCGCCGCGTCGTAGCCGCTCACCCGCAGCTCGCCGGACGTGGGCCGCTCCGCCATGTGGATCAGCCGGAGCGCCGTGGTCTTGCCGGCGCCGCTGTGGCCGGTGAGGAACGCGAACTCGCCCTTCCGTATCTGGAAGGTGATCTCGTCCAGCGCCCGGCCCGAGCGCGGATACTCCACGGTGACACGATGGAAACGGATCATGCACGCGTCCCGGTACGTGCCGCCCGGGCGAGCCGGGCGGCCAGGCGAACGGCCTCGATCATGGACGATGCGTCCGCGACACCCGTTCCGGCAATGTCCAGGGCGGTGCCGTGGTCCGGCGAGGTGCGGACGAACGGGAGCCCCAGCGTCACGTTGACGCCCCGTCCGAAGGAGACGGTCTTGAAGGCGGCCATGCCCACGTCGTGGTAGGGCGCCACCACGACGTCGTAGGAGCCGCGCAGCGCCCGGACGAACACGGTGTCGGCGGGGACGGGGCCGTCCACGTCGAGCCCCTCGCCCCGGAGCGCCTCCACGGCGGGCTCCAGGATGCGCGCCTCTTCGTCGCCGAACCGGCCTCCGTCCGAGGCATGGGGGTTGAGCGCGCACACTGCGATGCGCGGCCTTTCCATGCCCCACAGCTCACGGAGCCCGCGGTCGGCCAGCCGCGCCTGGCCCTCGATGAGGTCGGGGCTCAGCGCCGCCGGCACGTCGGCCAGGGCGAGGTGCGTGGTGGCCAGCACGATCCGGAGCGCGCCGCCCACCGTGGTGGACTCCGCCGTCATGAGCATGGCCACCTCCGCCGCGCCGGTCAGCGCTCGAAGCATCTCGGTGTGGCCGGGGAACGGCTCGCCGGCGGCCGCCAGGGCCGCCTTGTGGATGGGCGCGGTGACGATGCCATCGACGGTGCCGTCCATGGCCAGCTCGACGGCGGTGCGGATCGCCGCCGCGGCGGCGCGCCCCGCCGCGGGGACGTCGGTCCCGGCGTCGTAGGGCGTGGAGACGAGGGCGTCGTGGTCACCGGCGAGGTCCGGCGGGCCCACGAAGACGAGCTCGGGCCGATCCGGCTCCCGGCGCAGGGCGCGGGCTGCGGCTCGCGCCACCTCGGGGCCGATGCCGCGGGGGTCCCCGAGCGAGACGGCCAGCCGGACGCTGGCGGACGGAGGTCGCGCCGGTCGTGCCACGCTCAGAGGCGGATGTCGATGTACGTCCGTGCGCGGAGCTCCTCGACGATCTCGTCCAGGAGCTTCTCCTGCTCGAGCTGCTCCCGGATCTGGCTCCGCACCTGCTCGTCGTCGAAGGTGTACTCGCCCGACTCCCGCACCTCGGTGACCTTCACCACCGCCCAGCGGGGCTGGCCCCGACTCGTGATCTGCAGCGGCCCGATCACCTGACCCTCCCGGGCCTCGGCCAGCTCCGCGGCGTAGGGCTCGGGCAGCGATGCGCGCAGGGCGGGACCTACCCGGAACTCTTCGGTCTCGTCGCCGTACACCGCCCGCAGCGAGTCCATGGGCACGCCGTCCCGGGCCAGCAGCGCCACGTCCCGGGCAAGGGCCCGGGCGCTGTCCGCGGCACCCTCCGGCATCTCCGGCGCGATGAGGATGTGGCGCGCCTGCCGCTCGGGGCCCTTGACCTTCTCGACCCTGATGATGTGATAGCCGAAGTCGGTCTCCACGATGCCGCTGGTCTGCCCCGGCCGGAGCGCGAAGGCCACCGCCTCGAACTCGGGCACCATCTGGCCGGGCCGGAACCAGCCCAGCTCGCCGCCGCGCTGTGCGGAGCCGGGGTCATCGGAGTGACGCCGGGCCAGGGCCTCGAAGTCGGCGCCCTCCTGGAGCTGTTCCAGGATCGTCTGCGCTTCGGCGCGGGCCGCCGCTTTCGCCGAGTCCGGGGGCTCGGGCGAGACCACGACCTGCCGGAATGTGATCGTCGCGGGACGCGTGCCCATGTCGCCGCGCTGGGCCTCGAAGAACTGCCGCATCTCCTGGATCGTGACCGGCGGCGCACGGCGCTCCTGCCGGACCTTGGCGAGGTACTGCTGGATCATCATGGTCTGGCGCAGCTCCTCCTCCAGGTTGCGCCGGAACCGCGCCTCCGTGAGACCGGCCTGCTGGAGCGCCTGCTGGAACGCCGCCGCGCCGCCCATGGCCCGCCTGCGCTGCTGGATCTCCGCGTCGACCTGCGCCTCCACGTCAGACAGGTCGACGACGATGGAGTCCCGGGCCGCGGCCTGGACCAGCAGCAGCTGGTTCACCAGCGGATCGAGGAGCTGGCGCCTCAACCGGTCCAGCTCCCGGGGGTCCTGGGGCAGCGGCCGACCGCTGGCGGCCAGGCGGAGGAGCTGCTCCTCCAGCTCGCTGGCCAGCACCACGCTGTCGCCCACCACGGCGACCACACGGTCGACGAGGGACTCGCCGGCGGGTTGCTGGGCGGCCGCCGGCAGCGCCACCAGCACCATCAGGATGCCGAGAAAGGTCTGTCGAATGCGGATCATGCGTCCCCGTGCCACGTTGAACGACGGGGCCGGCACGTGCCGACCCCGTTGTTGTAGTATCCCCGCCGGCCGGACGGGTTCCCGGCCCTTCCGCCTCTCAGCCGCCGGTATCGCTCGGCGGGGATGACGGTGGGGCAGGCTCCGCCCGCATCTCGCGCCGGGCACGCCATTCTTCCACGACGGCCGGCAGGGTCCGCTCGTACACCTCCGCATCGTAGGTGTCCCGCAGCGCGTACCCCATGGGGCCCAGGTTCAGCACGTCCGCGTCGCCCCCGATCACCGCCTCCATGAGCGAACGGACGCGACGCTCCACCGCCTGGGCGGGCGTCTCGTCGCCCTGCGGCGTGATGCCCAGCAGGCCAATCTGCCGCGACGCGATGCGGAGCCGGTTCCGGATGTCCGCGCGCATGGAGTCCCGGACCGACTCCGGCACCGTGATGCCGCGCTCCCGGGCAGACTCGATGATGATCTCGTTCTCGGTCAGCGACTCCAGCACCTCCGCCCGCTCTTCCTCCGTCATGTTCGCGAGCCGGACCTGGTCCTGCAGGATGGAGCGGCGCACCGCCGTCTGGTACTCGACCGCCGTCAGGGCGCCGCCCTCGTACTCGACCATCGGCCGGGTCCGGGCACGACCGGCGAGTTGCGCTCGCGGCCGCCGCGCCAGCTCCGCCGCCAGGTCCACGGCGCCTTCCTGCACCCCCACGTCCTTGCCGGACACCACCGAATCCACGTACGCCTCGACCCGCGCCTGCTGACGCTCCGCCAGCGCCTGGGTCCGGAACGACTCGCTGACCTCCGTGAATTCCGGCTGCTCCCGGTCCTCGAGCTTGATGACATGATAGCCGAACGGCGTCTCCACCACCTCGCTGATCTCACCCGGCTCCAGCGCGAACGCCGCCTCCTCGAAGGGGCCCACCATCTGGCCCCGGCCGAAGCGACCCAGGTCGCCACCCCGCGCCGCGCTCCCCGGGTCCTGGCTGTACGCCCGAGCCAGCTCGGCGAAGTCCTCTCCGGCCAGGGCACGCTGCCGCAGCGCCTCGGCCTCCTCCCTCACGCTGTCCCGCTGCTCCGCCGTGGCGTCCTCCGGCACCCGGAGCAGGATGTGGCGGACATGGATCCTGACCCCGGCCTGCCGCTCCCGGTACAGGCGCTCCAGCTCCTCGTCGGTGATCACGGTGTCCGCGCCCACGAGCTGGTCGCGCAGCTCCATGTAGATCATCCGCTCCACCGCTGGCTCCACCAGCGGGTCCAGGTCCACGTTGGAGAGCGTCGAGTCCTCCATGGCGGCCGTCGCAAGCAGCGTGTAGTCCACCCAGAGGTCCGCCACCGCCCGCGCGACCTCGCGCTGCGGTTGCAGCCGGTCGTTCTGGAGCAGGAAGCTGACGACCTCCTCCACCGTGAGCTCTTGGTCCGCCGCCCGAGCCACCGTGTCGGTATGCGCGGTGAGGGCGCTGTCCAGTGCGTCGCAACCGGCCACCAGCATCGTCGCGGCGAGGGCGGCCCGGGCCATTCTCGTCATCCGTTCTCCTTGGGAGACGCCGTTCTCTGTGAGCGGTCTGCTGCAAAGATGTGCAAACATAGGCCGACGTGCTGGCCGGCGCTAGGCGGCGAGGGTCTCGCGGGCGAGGAGGTCCAGGGCCCGGTCCAGGGTCCGGTGCAGCGGCTCGGCGCCCAGGCGGTGGAGGACGAGGGAGAGGGGCATGGCACGACGCACCTCCACGTCGATCTGCTGGTCGTGCATGGCCGATTGCAGCGCGGTGAGGCGCGGGACGGCGTCGTCGCGGAAGGAGAGGCGAGCCCGGTCGCCCGAGACCCGGAGGGTGGCGAGGCCGAGGTTGCGCCCCAGGAGGCGGAACCGTGCGGCGACGAAGAGCCGCTCGACGGCGGGTGGAGGCGGACCGAAGCGGTCGGCGACCTCGTCGACCAGGGCCGCCACGCCGTCGGGGGACTCGGTGCGGGCGAGGCGCCGGTAGAGGTGGAGCTTCTGGGACGGCTCGGGCACGTAGTCGTCGGGCAGGTAGGCGGCGCCGTCCAGCCCCACGTCCGGGTGCGGGTAGCGGTCCACCTCCTCTTCGCCCTTGAGACGGCGCACGCTCTTCTCGAGGAGGCGGGTGTAGGTGTCCACGCCGATGGCGTGAACGTAGCCCGACTGCTCGGCGCCCAGGATGTTGCCGGCGCCCCGGAGCTCGAGGTCCTTGACGGCGATGGCGTAGCCGCTGCCCAGGTCGGTGTAGTGCTCCAGGATGCGGAGCCGCTTCTCCGCCTCGTCGGTCGCGGCGCCGGGCAGGACGAGGTAGCAGTAGGCGCGGTGGTGGGACCGTCCCACACGGCCGCGGATCTGGTAGAGCTGGGAGAGGCCGAACATGTCGGCCCGGTCCACGATGAGGGTGTTGGCCGTGGGCACGTCGAGGCCGTTCTCGATGATGGCGGTGGAGACGAGGACACGGACCTCGCCGCCGAGGAAGCGGCGCATGACGTCGTCCAGGCGGGCGGACGGAAGCTGGCCGTGGGCCACGTCGACCTTCGTGTCGGGGACCAGGGCGCGGACGCGGGCGGCGACGGTGTCGATGGACTGGACCCGGTTGTGGACCACGAAGACCTGGCCGCCCCGGTCCAGCTCGCGGCGGAGGGCATCGTCCAGGACCTCGTCGATCCAAGGTACGACGTGGGTGATCACGGGCATCCGGTCCCGGGGCGGCGTCTGGATCAGGGACATGTCCCGGAGGCCGGCCAGGGCGAGGTGCATGGTGCGGGGGATGGGCGTCGCCGTCATGGAGAGGACGTCGACGTTCTTCTTGATGTCCTTGAGCGCTTCCTTCTGCTTGACGCCGAAGCGCTGTTCCTCGTCCACGACCAGGAGTCCGAGGCGCTTGAAGTGGACGTCCTTCTCCAGGAGCCGGTGCGTGCCGATGACGATGTCCACCCCGCCGGCCGCCAGGTCGGCCAGGATCCGCTCCTGCTCACGGGCCGTCCGGAAGCGGGACAGGGCCTCGATGCGGACCGGGTAGTCCGCCAGGCGCTCCTGGAAGGTATGCACGTGCTGCTCCACCAGGATGGTCGTAGGGGCCAGGACGGCGACCTGAACGTCGTCCTGCACGGCCTTGAACGCGGCCCGGATCGCCACCTCCGTCTTGCCGTAGCCCACGTCGCCGCAGATCAGCCGATCCATGGGCCGGTCCGATTCCATGTCCCGCTTCACGTCCAGGGTGGCCTGACGCTGGTCCGGCGTGTCCTCGTACAGGAAGCTGGACTCCATCTCCTTCTGCCAGCGGGTGTCCTCGGGGAAGGCGTGGCCCTTCGCCACCTTGCGGGCGGCGTACAGCTCCAGGAGCTCGGCGGCCATCGCCTGGATGGCGTGTTCGGTCTTCCGGCGGAGCTTCTTCCAGCTCTTCCCGCCGATCTTGTGGACCCGGGGCGGCCGGGCGTCGTCCTGGTCGGGGACCCAGCGCTCCACGAGGTCCAGGCGGTCCACTGGGAGGCGCAGCAGCTCCTGCCCGGCGTACTCGATGGCCAGGGCCTCGATCTCCTGGTCGCCGACCCGGACCTGTTCCAGGCCCAGGAAGCGTCCGATACCGTGGTCCATGTGGACCACGTAGTCCCCCTCCCTGAGCTGGGAAAGGCTCTCCAGGGCCACGGCGCCGCGGAACTGGCGTCCGCGCCGCACCTTGCGGGCGCGGCGGAAGATCTCGTGGTCGGTGAGGACGCGGGTCGGCGGCTCGGCGCCTTCCAGGACGAAGCCCTCGGCGACGGTGCCCAGGGCGAGGGTGGTCCCGGGCGGCATGCGTCCGTCGCCGAGCAGCTCTTCCAGCCGCTCGAGCTGGCCGGTGTTGTCGCAGAGGATGTACGTCTCTTCGCCGCGGTCGGCGGCGTTCCGGAGCAGCGCGGACAGCCGTGTCATGTCCCGGTCGACCGTCTCGGCGGCCCGGGCGTCGAAGCGGATCTCGGCGTCGGCGGCGGGGAGGCGGAGGACCCGGCCGAACCGGGCGAGGGCGTCGTGTGCTGCGGAGGGTGTCAGGAAGAGGGCCTCGGGCGGGTCGGGCTCACCGCCGTGGCGCCGCTCGGCTTCGTGCAGGTGGAGGAGCTGGTCCCAGGCCTTCCGGAAGCGGTCGTCGGTCCGGTGCGGCTCGAGCAGGACGACGATGGCCTCGCCGGGCACGAGGTCCAGGAGGGAGCGTCGCCCCGACGCCGCGTCCGCCGGGGCGTGTGCGCGGCGGAGCTCCACGGGCAGGATGTCGGTGCGGTCCAGCTCGCCGGTGGACCGCTGGTCCAGCACGTCGAAGTGCCGGATCGAGGCGATCTCGTCGCCCCAGAACTCGATGCGGACCGGGTCCACGGCGCCGAAGCTGAAGAGGTCGAGGATGCCGCCCCGGAGGGCGTACTGGCCCACGCCCTCCACGAGTGGAACGGCCTCGAAGGCCAGGGCATCGAGGCGCTCGGCGAGGTCCCGGGGCCTGACCTCGTCGCCCACGGCGAGGGAGATGCGGAGATCGGCGAGGCCGGCGGGCAGCTCCTCGCGCTCCTGGATGGCCCGGGTCGTGGTCACGAGGATCCGTATCCGGCCCGAGAGCAGAGCTTCCAGCGCCTCGACGCGTCGTCCGCTCACCTCGACGTGGTGCTCTTCCGCCTCGAAGGGCAGGGCCTCCCGCTGCGGGTAGAGCGCGACCCGGTCGGAGCCGAGCAGGGCGCCCATGTCCGCTTCCACGCTCTCCGCCTCGGCAGGCGCGGCGGCCACCACGACCCAGAGCCGCCAGGTCTCCTCCTCGGACAGGGCGGCGACGGCCAGGGCGGCCGCCGAGCCGGGGAGCCGGCCGACGGACACGGTCCGTCCGGGTCCGGGCAGCCGGTTCCTGAGGGATGCCAGCGCCGGCTGGCGTGCCATGGCGTCGATGAGGGACCGGTGCATCAGGGCCCTCCCCGGGGGACCGTCGCCGTCGTGCCGGAACGCTGCCGGCGCGCGGCGATGCGCCCGGAGGCCGCCACCAGCGATTCGACGACGAAGAGACCCAGCGCCGCCGCCAGGAGCCAGGCGGTGAGCGCGCCGCCGCGCCTGTGTCGGAAGATGATCCTGTCCCACTCCTCCTCGTTGCGGGCGACGCGCACCGGTCCCACGAACACGCGTTCGTAGGTGGTCCGTCGCAGGTCGGACTCCCGGGGCGGCGGATTGACGGCGAAGGCGGAGATGAGGGTGTCCGCCGCCCAGACGGTGTAGACGCCGGCCTCGGGCGGAGCTCGGAACGGGGCGCCGCCCTCCACGGCCAGGCGGCGGCCGTCGGGCCGCTGGACGGACCGGGCCCGTTCCGGGAGTCGGATCTCCTCCCCGGGCTGTAGCGAGCTGCCCGGCGCGCGCAGGCCGGCCCAGGGACCGGCCAGGTGGTCGAGGAACGGCAGCATGGCGGCGGAGACGGGGATCGTCGTCGCCGAAGGGTGGAGCGGGCTCGCCAGGAGCAGGTAACGGCCCCTGCCCGGGAACGCGCCCCGAACGAGCCAGGGCGCGCCGTCCCGGAGCTGGAGCAGGACGGTGTCGCGGGCCACGTCCCCGCGTGGCTCCAGTGCGTACACCCGGCGGAGGCCGGCGGAGGCCAGCGGCGCCAGCTCGTGGCCGAGGGCGTCGGCGTCCAGGCGCGCCTCCCCCGCGGCGGCGCTCACCGCGTAGCGCCATGGGATGCCCGCCGCGGTGAGGCGCTGGTTGAACGCCGGCAGGCTCGTGGGGTCGATGGGCGGCAGGACGATGGCCGTCCGTGGCGCGGCGTGCAGCCCGATGCCCTCGGGAGCAACGAGCACGTCGGCCGATTCCGGGGGCGCGACCCGGATCCGGCCGCCCTCCACCAGCACCGCTACGGCCTCGTCGACGAAAGGCGCGCTCGCCGTGACGGTGACGGTGGGCGGCGCCAGCACGTTCGCCGTGAAGTAGCGCCGGTCGTCTCCCCGCAGGCCGTCGGGATCGATCTCCAGGTGCCCCTGCACCACGCCCGCCTCCCGGGGCGGCAGGAAGAGGACCGTCGTGGCTCCGGCGGGCGCGGTGGTGGCCGCACGGACCCGTCCCGCCACCACGAGCCGCAGCTCCACCGAGTCGCCGGCGGGGCCGGTCACCTGGGCGGCCACGCTCACCCGTTCGCCGGCCCGGGGCGGAAGCCCGCCTCCCACCACGACCCGAGTCACGGCGCGGTTCACCACGTTCCCGTCGGGCGGTGCCCATACCACCAGCTCGATCCCCTCGGGCGCGGCGATGCCGCCCGGGAACGAGGCGGCCTGGAGATCGGTGAGAATCTGGATCTCGGCGGCCCGGCCCCCGGCGGCGTCCAGCAGGGCGACGGCCCGGGCCACGGCGGCGGTGAGGTCGGCGGCCGCCGCGCCCGGCTCGATCCGCCGGATCCGCTCGGCCAGGTCCACCGGTGCGCCGGCCATGGCCGGCTCGTCGCCCGCGGCCGGCACGAGCCAGACCCGGTCGTCGGGCCCGGCGGCGGCCAGGGTCGCCAGGGCCCTGGCGGAGAGGCGGTCCAGCACGCGGGCGTCGTCCTGGACGAGTCCGGTGCTCATGGAGTTGTCGAGGACGAGCACGACGTCCGTCGGCTCGTGGGCGGTGCTGCCGGACCGGACGAAGGGCCGGGCGGCGGCGAGGACGACCAGGGCCAGGACGAGGAGACGGAGCGCCAGGAGGAGGAACTGGCGGAGGCGGATCTGGAGCGCCCGCTCGCGCTCGGCGCGGTGCAGATAACGGAGCGCCGGAAAGGGCACGCGCGGCCCCTGGTGCCGATGGAACAGGTGTAGGACCAGGGGCACGGCGAGGAAGGCGGCGAGGCCCAGGAGCGCGGGAGCCAGGAAGCCCATCAGCCCAGTCGCTCCCGGGTCCGGAGGTAGCGGCGCAGGGCGTGGAGCATGGGCTCGCCGGTGTCGACGACGGCGTAGTCCATGCCGTGGGGCGCCAGGGCGGTGCGCCACTCGTCGATCGCAGCTTCGACCGCCGCCCGGTAGTCGGCGCGCAGGTCGGCCACGCTGGCCGGCAGCTCTTCACCGGACTCGGGATCCACGAACCGGGCATCGCGCAACGCCGGCAGCTCCCGCTCGCCCGGGTCCATGAGGTGGAGCACCATGACCTCGTGGCCGCGGTGCCGCAGGTAGCGGAGGGCGAGGCGGGTCGGCTCCGGATCCACGAGGAGGTCGGAGACCAGGATCACCAGCCCGCGACGACGCAGTCGTCCAGCGATGTCCCGGAGCGGCGCCGCCGCCTCCGTCTCGCCGTGTGCCTCGACCCGGGCCAGCGTGGCCAGGATCTCGCGGCCGTGGCTCTGCCGGGCCCGGGGTGGGAGGTGGGCCCGGAGCGCCTCATCGAAGACGCGTAGCCCCACGGCGTCGTTCTGGCGCAGCAGCAGCAGCGCGATGGCCGCCGCGAGCTGCCGGGCGTACCAGAGCTTCGTGGGCAGGCTGTCCGGCCTCGAGCTCCACGCCATGGACGCGCTCGCGTCCAGCAGGATGTACGCCCGCAGGTTCGTCTCCTCTTCGAACTGCTTCACGTAGTAGCGGTCGGAGCGGCCGTACATGCGCCAGTCCACGAACCGCAGGTCGTCGCCGGGCTGGTAGGCCCGATGCTCGGCGAATTCCACGCTGAACCCGCGGTGCGGGGAGCGGTGCAGGCCCGCGACGAAGCCCTCGACGACACGACGCGCCACCAGCTCCAGGTCGCCCAGGGCGGCCAGCTCCTCCGGTCGCAACAGGTCCGCCCGGTCCGTCCGGGCCTGGCTCCACGCTGTCTCCATAGGCCTCGCAAGGTACCCCGCCGCGCCGGGCCCCGGCAATGCGGCCCGACCTGTCCGGGGCCATACCCGCATCCGCGCCGGGCGTTTCGTCGGGCATGGTGCCCGCCGGCCCTCTCCATTATGTTTCGCCGGCTCGGCGGCCGGGACACGCCGGTTCGGAATCCGGGCCCTCACGCTGACGAAGACCGGCCATGAAGTTCATCGACACGATCCTGCTCCTTGCGACCGTGGTGTTCGGCATCATGGTCCCTCTGTTCGTGGGCCACGCCCTCGCCGCCCACGACAACGCATGGTTCCTCTACGGAGGCGGGGCCCTCGTGGTGGCGGCCATCCTGTCCGTGGTCCTGGCGCGTCGGCTGCGGCCGGAGAAGAGGGGCTGAGGCCCCCACGGGTCGCCGGTCGAGGCGGCCCCGGTTATATTGCGTTCTCGTTGTGGCACTTAACGTTTCGGGAATCCCAGCCGCGTGCGCATAGCCAACATCCGCAACTTCTGCATCGTCGCGCACATCGACCACGGCAAATCGACCCTCGCCGATCGGTTACTCGAGCGAACGGGCACGCTCGAGCGGCGCCAGATGCGGGAGCAGGTCCTCGATTCCAACGAGCTGGAGCGTGAGCGTGGCATCACGATCAAGCTCCACGCCATCCGGATGGACTACCGCGCGCCCGACGGCGCGAGGTACGAGCTGAACCTCATCGACACGCCGGGCCACGTGGACTTCACCTACGAGGTGTCGCGGTCCCTCGCCGCCTGCGAAGGCGCCGTGCTCGTGGTGGATGCCAGCCAGGGCATCCAGGCCCAGACGCTGTCCAACCTGTTCCTGGCCATGGACGCGGGGCTGGAGATCATCCCCGTGTTGAACAAGATCGACCTGCCCAGCGCCGAGCCGGAGCGCCGGCGGGACGAGCTGGTGGACCTGCTGGGCTGCGAGGCGGAGGACGTTCTGCTGGCCTCGGCGAAGGAAGGGATCGGGGTGGACGCGCTGCTGGAGCGGATCGTGGAGCGGGTCCCACCGCCGGAGGGCGAGCCGGAGGCGCCGCTGCGGGCGCTGATCTTCGACTCCCTGTACGACAAGTACCAGGGCGCCGTTCCGAGCATCCGGGTCGTGGACGGCAAGCTGAGGTCCGGCATGCGGATCAGCTTCGGCGCGAGCGACGCCGAGTACGAGGTGGACGAGGTGGGCTTCATGCGCCTGGGGCGGGTGCCCCAGGACGAGCTGGCGCCGGGCGACGTGGGGTACGTCATCGCGGCCATCAAGCGGGTGTCCGATACCCGGGTGGGCGACACCATCCTGGACGCGGAGAACCCGGCGCGGGAGCTCCTGCCCGGGTACCAGGACGTGAAGCCCATGGTCTTCAGCGGGCTGTACCCGACGGATCCGGACCAGTACGAGGAGCTGCGGGACGCCCTGGAACGGCTGAAGCTGAACGACGCCAGCCTGCACTACGAGCCGGAGACCTCGACGGCCCTCGGCTTCGGCTTCCGGTGCGGGTTCCTCGGCCTGCTGCACATGGAGGTCGTGCAGGAGCGGCTGGAGCGTGAGTTCGACCTGGAGCTCATCACGACGGTGCCGAACGTGGAATACCGTGTGCACCTGACGGACGGGTCGGTGGCGGAGATCGAGAACCCGACGGCGATGCCGGAGCGTGGCCGGATCGAGAAGGTGGAGGAGCCGTACGTGCGGGCCAGGATCATGGTGCCCGCCGACTACATCGGCAACGTCCAGAAGCTGTGTCACGAGCGGCGCGGCGAGTACGTGCACATGCACTACCTGGACCCGGCGCGCGTCGAGTTCCAGTACGAGCTGCCGCTGGCGGAGATCGTGCTGGACTTCTACGACAAGCTGAAGGGGTCCACGCGGGGCTACGCGTCGCTGGACTGGGAGTTCCTGGAGTACCGGGAGAACGACCTGGTGCGGCTGGACATGCTGGTGAACGGCGACCCGGTGGACGCGTTCAGCGTCATCATCCATCGGGACGAGGCCTACCAGTACGGTCGGGCCATGGCCCAGAAGCTCAAGGAGCTGATCCCGCGCCAGCTCTTCGGGGTGGCGCTGCAGGCGGCCATCGGGAACAACGTGATCGCCCGGGAGACGGTCCGACCGTTGCGGAAAGACGTGACCGCCAAGTGCTACGGGGGCGACATCACGCGGAAGCGGAAGCTGCTGGAGAAGCAGCGGGAGGGTAAGCGTCGCATGAAGCAGGTCGGGCAGGTGGAGATTCCGCAAGAAGCCTTCCTGGCCGTCCTCCAGGTGGGGGAATGAGGACGGCGGACAGCATCGTGCCCGTCACCGGGCGCCGGGCCACACACAGAGACAGGGGCAGGGACCTTGCCTGAAGACAAGAATTGGATCATCGGCGTGGACCTGGGCGGGACGAACATTTCGGTGGGCGTCCTGCCGTTCGACGGCGGGGAGGTGGAGGCGCTGAACACGCAGCGCACCGAGGCCGGCCGGGGCGCGAAGTTCGTGGTCGACCGGATCATCGGGATGGTCCGGGGCGCCATCGAGGTGGTGGCCGGCAGCCCCGACGCGCTGGACGACTTCGCGGGGATCGGCATCGGCTCGCCGGGGCCGCTGGACCGGGCGACGGGCACGATCATCAACACGCCGAACCTGGGCTGGCGGAACTTCCCGCTCCGTGACCTCATCGCGAACGGCGTGGGGCTTCCCGCCGCGCTGGACAACGACGCGAACTGCGCCACGTACGGCGAGTGGTGGCTGGGGGCGGGGCGGAACGTGGACACGCTCATCGGGCTCACGCTGGGCACCGGCATCGGCGGCGGCGTCGTGCTCAAGGGCCGCATCTTCCACGGGGCCAGTGACGCCGCCGGCGAGTTCGGCCACATGACCATCGACTCCACGGGCCGGAAGTGTAAATGCGGCAACTACGGGTGCCTGGAGGCCTACGCGTCGGGGCCGGCCATCGCCGCCCGCGCCGTGGAGGGCATCGAGGCCGGCTCGGAGACCATGTTGCCGGACATCGTGGGCGGCGACCTGGACGCCATCACGGCGGCCACCGTCTACGAGGGCGCCGTGCTGGGCGACCCGTACGCGAACGAGGTGATGAAGGAGACCGCCAAGTTCCTGGGCGCGGGCATCGCGAACCTGATCAACCTGTTCAACCCGGAGATGGTGGTCATTGCCGGCGGCGTGACGCGGGCCGGCGACCACCTGTTCGTGCCGCTCCGGTCCGAGGTGCGGCGTCGCGCGTTCAAGAGCGCGGCCGACGCGTGCCAGATCGTGCCGGCCCGCCTGCCCGACACGGCGGGCGTGATCGGCGCCGTGGCCATGTTCAAGACCGAGACGTACGGCTCCGTCTGAGGAGATGCCACGCCTGGGTGTGCTCGGCACGATGGTCTGGGACCGGATCCATGCCCGGGACATCCGGGCGGAGCCGGTGGAGGAGTGGGGCGGGATCGCGTACGCCCTGGCGGCGGGCGCCGCGGCGACCGGCGAGGGCTGGCAGCTCGTGCCCATCCTCAAGGTCGGGCGGGATCTGGAGGAGCAGGCGTTCCGGTTCCTGCGGTCGCTGCCGAGGACCGACCTGTCGGCCGTCCTCGTGGTGCCGGAGCCCAACCCCCGGGTGGAGCTCCATTACCACGACCGGGAGCGGCGCACGGAGAAGCTCGAGGGCGGCGTGCCGTGCTGGACCTGGCTCGAGCTGGCGCCACGGGTCGAGGGGCTCGACGCCCTGTACATCAACTTCATCTCGGGCTTCGAGCTGGCGCTGGACACGGCGGTCCAGCTACGCATGGCGTATCCGGGGCCGGTCTACGCCGACCTGCACTCGCTGCTCCTCGGCATCGGGCCCGACGGCACGCGCGTGCCCCGACCGCTCGAGGCGTGGCGCGAGTGGCTCCGCTGCTTCGACGTGGCCCAGGTCAACGAGAACGAGCTGGGCTGCCTCGCCGATGCGTGGGGCGACCCCTGGCGCTTCGCGGCCGAGGTGGTGAACCACGAGCTGCGGCTGCTGCTGGTGACGCTGGGCGCCCGGGGCGCGGCGTACGTGGCCTCGCCGGCCTTCGAGCCGGACCCGCTGGCGTGGGGCGGAGATGAGCCCGGCGGCAGGCGGCGCCTGGGCGTGGCCGGGGCGTCGCGGAGCGAGCGGGTGCCGCTCATCAGCGAGCTCGTGGAGGGTGATCCCACCGGGTGCGGCGACGTCTGGGGCGCCACGGCGTACGCTCGACTGCTGGACCGGGCCGGGCTGGCGCCGGCCATGCGGGAGGCGAACCGGGCGGCGGCCCGGAACGTGTCGCACCGGGGCGCCACCGGCCTGCACGACTACCTCATGGGGCGGATCGGAACGTGAACATCGTCGAGGTGCCGGGCCAGTTGGACGAGGCGAACTTCGACCTGCTGGTGGAGCGCTTCAGCGAGGCGCGGGGAGCGCGCATGCTCGTGGACGCGCGGCGCGTCCGGTGGGTGGATCCCCACGGCATGCTGGGCCTTCTCGCCGTGGGCGAAGTGGCGACGCGGGAGGGCGAGCGGCCGCGGCTCCAGCTCCCCGAGTCCGGCGACGTGAACAGCTATCTGAATCGGATGGGCTTCTTCCGCTATGCGCCGGACGTGTTCGAGACGCACGGCGCCCGTCGGGGCGGAGAAGGCGAGTCGGATGTGCTGCTGGAGATCACGCCCGTCCGGTCCCATACGGATGTCCACCAGGTGGTGGACCGGGTGAACGAGCGGGCCATCGCCATTCTCACCAGGCAGCTCGGCTATCCGCTGCGGGAAGCGTTCCAGTTCAGCGTGCTGCTCTCGGAGGTCTGCCAGAACATCATCGATCACGCCCAGGCGGGCGGTTGGGTAGCCACCCAGACCTACCACTGGAAGAAGCGTCTGGGCCGCAAGGTCGTGCAGATCTCCGTGGTCGATCTGGGCGTGGGCTTCAAGGGCTCGCTGGCGAGCGAGCATGCCGCCCGTTACGGGAGCCGCTGGAGCGATGCTTCGGCGCTGGAGGCGGCGTTCATCCACGGCCTCACACGGTTCCACGACCCGGGTCGGGGCCAGGGGCTCCAGCAGATCCGGAAGCAGGTGGGCCGGTGGGCAGGCAAGGTCTCCATCCGCAGCGGGACGGCTCGCATCGCCGACGTCCCGGCCTGGGACGAGGCTCCGCCTCTCGAGGAAGACCTGGCCCCGCTGCCCGGGACCCAGATCTCGGTGATCCTGCCGGCCAGCCTCGAGGCCGGGGAGCGGTCGGGATGAGTGACATCGGCCCCGTCGTACCCATCCGCTTCGACCTCTCGGACCTGGTACGCAAGTCCGTCGCCACGCTCTACTCCCACCTGGTGACCCGGCCCACGGGCCAGGCGTTGCGGCTGGGGATCGAGAGCCAGCTCGGCGAGCTCGGCGCGCTCTGCGTCACCGTGCTGGACTTCGCCGAGGTCGTCGTCCTGGACTACAGCTGTGCCGAGGAGACGGTGGCGAAGCTGATCCAGCGGTTCCAGCGTGACGACCGGCCGGCCGACGCGTACTTCGTGGCCCGCGGCGTGGATGACCGGCACCGGGAGACGCTGGAGACGGTGCTGGAGCGGCAGCAGCTCACGCTGGTCGCGGAGACGGAGGGCGGGGTCGAGCTGCTGGGCCACACGACGCCCCTGGAGCGGGCCTCGTGGGCCTCGCTGCAGCGACTGGCCCGGGGGGATGCCGACACGGTGGCCCGGGACGCGGACTATCCGGAAAGCCAGGTCGCACGGGCGCTGGATGACCTGGCCCGACGACGGGTGCTCATGCGCCTCGACATCCCGAAGACCTACTTCGCCCTCACGCCGCTCATCGGGGACCCGGCAGGCGGGGACGGGACCGACTAGCGCCCGGCCGGGCCGTAGGACCGCCCGCTCGTCCGCTCTATCCGAGCTCCAGGGACAGCACGCGGTTGACGGCCTTGAGCGTGGCCAGCGCGGCGGCTGACTCCACGTCCGTCTCCACGGCGTTGGCCCCCACGAGAGCCAGGGGCTTCCGACCCAGGGTCCGGGCCAGGCCCAGGACGGACACCAGGACGAAGGACCGGTCCACCGCCTGGACCACGGACACGGTGTCGAGCTCCAGGCGGAGTCCCTCCCAGCAGGCGGAGACCGCCGCTTCGAGGGTGGCGAGGGCCGCGGCCCGGGCACGGCCGTTGGGCGTTTCCACCTCCCGCGCCGAGCCGGCGTGCTCTTCACCGCGCCACTGCAACCGGACGCCGACGTCGATGCGCCCCTTCTCCACAGTGGACTCGATGCCCCGGAAGACGGCCCGCGCGTCTCGCCATACACTGCCTTGCGGGCGCGCACCGCCCCGCGGCCCCGTGTGCGAGGGACCGTCCGCCACATCGCCGTTCGTGGCGTTCGTCGTCAGTTGGGCGACGCTGATGACCCGGCGGTCGATGGGGATCTCCAGGCGCTCCTCCAGGAGGCCGTGAATGTCCCGGGCCAGGGCGCCGGCATCGGGGCCGGGGCCGATGAGCACGTGGATCTCCCGGGGGCGGCCGTGCACGTCCTCGCGGACGTACGCGCCCAGCACGCTCGGGAGCTCGAGAAGAGTGGCTTCGGCTTCCGCCTTCGTGCTCTTCCGATGCATCAGCCACAGGGGTATCGGGACGGGTGGTGGGACGCGGGAGAATGCGCCCGCGGGTGCCGTGTCGTCAAGGGCGGGTCACGGCGTTGCAGCCCTCGCACGGCCGGGGTACGTTCCGGTGAACGATGACACGAAGCCCGGACGGGCGCGGTTCTCTCCCCATCTGCGTCCAGCCGGTTAGGCAACGAAAGACGGACAGCATGATCAACGGCAAGCAAGGCCCATCGACCCGCGCGGTTCACGCCGGAACGGTCCCGCCCCATCCCGGTGCGCCGGTGGTGACGCCGGTCGTCCGGAGCTCGACCTTCTTCAACGATCCGGTCCCCGAGGGCGAGGTGCTGTACGGCCGGTACGGCAACACGCCGAACCACGAGGTGGTGGGAGCCAAGCACGCCGCGCTGGAAGGGGCGGAAGCCGCCCTGCCCGTGGGCAGCGGCATGGCCGCGATCTCCCTCACGCTGCTGGCGTTCGCGGTGACCGGCGACCACATCGTGGCCGCGGACGGCCTGTACGGCGGAACGCGCACACTGCTCACGCAAGAGCTGCCGCGACTCGGGATCGAGACGACCTTCGTGGGCCACGGCCGTTGGCGCGAAGCCGTCCGGCCGAACACCCGCGCCCTGTACGTGGAGGTCCCGGTCAACCCGATCCTGGCCGTGCCCGACATCCGGCCCCTGGCCCGGCTGGCGAAGGAGCGCGGCATCGCGCTCATCGTGGACGCCACCTTCGCCACGCCCATCAACTTCCGACCGCTGGAGCACGGTGCCGACGTGGTGGTGCACAGCGGCACCAAGTACCTCGGAGGGCACTCGGACCTCATCGCCGGCGTGGTGGCCGGGCCCCGCCCCGTGATCGAGGAGGTTCGGACGCACCTCAAGTCGTTCGGGCCCCACCTGGACGCCCAGGGACTCTGGCTCCTGGAGCGCGGCCTCAAGACGCTGGCCGTGCGCATGGACCGCCACAACGCCAACGGCATGCAGATCGCCGCCTGGCTGGAAGAGCATCCGGCCGTGGCCCGGGTGCACTACCCGGGCCTCCCGGGGCACCCGGACCATGCCCGGGCCGAGGAGCTGTTCGACGGGTACGGCGGCATGGTGGGCGTGGTGGTGAAGGGTGGCGACGATGCGGCGCTCCGGGTCGTGGAGCGGTTCCACGTGATCCGGGTGGCTCCCAGCCTCGGCGGCGTCGAGTCGCTGGCGTCCATGCCCCGGTACACGTCCCACGCCGCCATGAGCGCCGGCGAGCGGCATCGTCTCGGAATCGAGGACGGCTTCATCCGCCTCTCCCTGGGGATCGAGGACGCGCCGGACCTGGAGGCGGACCTGGCGCAGGCCCTCGAGCCGGAGGCCTCGTGAGACCGGGCGGGACGGCACGCTCCCTTGCCGGGCCGACCCCGGCACGTACGATCCACCGACCTGAACGCTGAGCCATACAGATCACGTGAGCGACTACGACATCGCCGTTGTCGGCGCCGGGCCCAGCGGCCTCGCCGCAGGAGCGGCCGCCCGCGAGGCCGGCCTCTCCGCCGTCATCTTCGACCGGGGCTGCGTCTGCCAGTCCATCGCCCTCTACCCCACGTACGGCCACTTCTTCAGCACCGCGGACCGCCTGGAGATCGGCGGCGTGCCCTTCATCGCCCGGGACGACAAGCCCACCCGGGCCGAAGCGCTCAAGTACTACCGCCGCATCGTCACCCACTTCGACCTGGACGTGCGGCAGTACGAGGCCGTGAGCCGCGTCGAGAAACACGACGACGCCTTCGTCGTGCACACCGAGCCGCAGCACGGCGAGCCGTCCACGTACCGGGCCCGCAACCTCGTCGTCGCCTCCGGCTACGCCGGCCAGCCCAACATGCTCGGGATTCCCGGCGAGGAGCTGCCCAAGGTCAGCCACTACTTCACCGAAGCGCACCCGTACTTCGACCAGGACGTCGTCGTGGTCGGCGCCGGCAACTCCGCCGTCGAGGCGTCCCTCGACCTCTTTCGCGCCGGCGCTCGCGTCACTCTCGTCCACTTCCTGGACCGCCTCGACGACGGCGTCAAGCCGTGGATCCTGCCCGACATCACGAACCGCATCGAGAAGGGCGAGATCGATACCCGATGGAACCACCGCCTCGCCGAAGTCCGGCCCGACACCGTGCTGCTCCGCCACGAGCAGACCGGCGAGACCGAGGAGCTCCAGAACGACTTCGTCCTGGCCATGACGGGATACCATCCCGACCCGACCCTGCTCCGGCAGCTCGGCGTGACCATCGACCCGGCCACCGCCGTGCCGGCTCACGACCCCGACACCATGGAGACGGACGTGCCCGGCGTCTTCATCGCCGGCGTCATGGCCGGCGGCAACCGCCCCGACCGCGTCTTCATCGAGACGGGACGGCTCCACGGGCCCCGCATCGTGCAGGCAGTGAAAGATCGCCCCCGGAGCTGACGCCTCCGACCCCGGGTGCCCCCACCATCCGGCCCGCCCTTCGCCCGGCACCGCACCCCCCCCAGGCCATTCCCCGGAAACGGCTGGGGGTTTCTCCGTAACCCGTTGTGGTGCAAGAGGTGGCGTCGATCGGGAACGGGTCCTCGGCGGGCTGCGGGTAAGGCGCAAACGGCGTTCAACGCGGAATCGCCGAATCGTTGCGCAAAGACGCGGGACGCTCGCGGCCTGCCGTTACCTACGCGCCGCAGCCCGACCTTCAAAACCTCTTGTCGGACGGTGACGTGGCACGCAACGGTTCGCGACGCCGGCTTCCGCGCAGCCGCCTCCTTCCGCGTCTTCGCGTTGTCCCGACCGCGAAGGTCGCCCTGCCGCGGAGCCTGGGGATCGACCGGATCCTCGCCCCGCTGCGAGCGGGAGCCCGACGCCGGCCCGAATGACCCATTGGCATGCGAGGAACCGAAACAATGGGCAAGGTCCACCCGCCGCCCCCGTTGACGCCCCTTCGCTCCGCCGCTTACGTTCCCCGCAGCGCAAGCGGTTGGAGTGCAACAGTATGCGCGATTCCATGGAAGATCATCCGAACCCGGAGGGCGGGATGACGGCGGATACGGGCTACGATCAGCGGAAGGGTTTCAGGAACGAGAGGTTGACGGACTTCGGCGACGCGGCGAACCGGGCGGCGATGGAGGAAGCGCTGGAGACGGTGCGGGGGGAGCTGGGGAAGACGTACCCGCTGATCATCGGTGGGGAGCGGGTGACGGAGGGGGAGACGAAGGCGTCGGTGAACCCTGCGGACCCGTCGCAGGTGGTGGGCGAGTTCGTGCAGGGCACGGGGGGCCATGCGGATCGCGCCCTGGCGGTGGCGACGGAGACGTTCGAGACGTGGAAGCGGGTGCCGTACACGGAGCGTGCGGAGTACCTGTTCAAGGCCGGGGAGGTAATGAGGCGACGTCGCCTGGAGCTGGCGGCGTGGCAGGTGTACGAGGTGAGCAAGAGCTGGGTGGAGGCGGACGCGGACGTGGCGGAGCTCATCGATTTCGCGAACTGGTACGCGCACCAGATGCTGCGGATCGGGGGTCGGCAGGAGGTGGTGCCGTTCCCGGGTGAGGACAACGAGCTGCGCTACATCCCGCTGGGTGTGACGGTGGTGATCCCGCCGTGGAACTTCCCGGGCGCGATCATGGGCGGCATGACGCTGGCGGCCATCGTGGCGGGCAACACGACGGTGCTGAAGCCGGCGTCGACGGCGCCGGTGGTGGCGGCGAAATTCGCCGAGATGATGATGGGCGACGAGGTGGGGCTGCCGGAGGGGGTGCTGAACTACCTGCCGGGCCCCGGCAGCCGGATCGGGGACAAGCTGGTGGACGATCCGCGGACGCGGATGATCGCCTTCACGGGCTCGAAGGAAGTGGGGCTCAGGATCTTCGAGCGGGCGGCCAAGGTGCACCCGGGCCAGAAGTGGCTGAAGCGGACGATCCTGGAGATGGGCGGCAAGGACGCGCTGATCGTGGACGAGACGGCGGACCTGGAGCTGGCGGCGGATGCCATCGTCAGGTCGGCGTACGGCTTCCAGGGCCAGAAGTGCTCGGCCTGCTCCCGGGCCATCGTGGTGGAGGATGTCTACGAGGACGTGCTCGAGCGCGTGGTGGAGAAGGCGAAGGGTCTCACCATGGGCGACACGACGGACCCGGACACGTACATGGGCGCCGTGATCGACGAGGCGGCGAAGCGGAAGATCGCCGAGTACATCGAGATCGGGAAGCAGGAAGGCGAGCTGGTGCTGGGCGGCGGCGTCGCCGAGGAGGGCGGCTACTTCATCGAGCCCACGATCATCAAGGACGTGGACCCGAACGCCCGCGTCGCCCAGGAGGAGATCTTCGGGCCGGTGCTGGCCTTCATCCGGGCCAGGGACTTCGATCACGCGCTGGAGATCGCGAACGGCACGGAGTACGGCCTCACGGGCGGCGTCATCTCCAGCGACCGGGACCGGCTGGAGCGGGCCCGTCACGAATTCCACGTGGGCAACCTGTACTTCAACCGGAAGATCACGGGTGCCCTGGTGGGCGTGCAGCCCTTCGGCGGCTTCAACATGTCCGGGACGGACTCGAAGGCCGGCGGTGAGGACTACCTGCTGCTCTTCACCCAGGCCAAGAGCATCGCCGACCGCGAGATTTAGGACTGCAGACGGAAGGCGAGAGGCGCGAAGCGGGCGAAGGCGCGAAGGCGCGGTTACCAGCCCATGCCGCGCACCCCGTCGATCACCGATCACCGATCAGGCTGACGCCGGCTGTCGCGGCCAAGCCCGGGACCAGGCCGACCCCGTGAACCAGCGGCGGTCGGCGGTCGGCGGTCCCCATGGACCCGTCCGGTTGACCCGGGGTAAGCACCAAGGGTAGAATTGAAAACGGGTCGCAGGTAGCGCCCGTAGAGGCAAAGACCGGAGCGCAAGCGAATGGCCGCGCGGGAGAGAATCGAGGCGGTCCTGGAAGAGATCCGACCGGCGCTGAGGACGGACGGAGGGGACGTGGAGCTGGTGGATTTCGATGAGTCGGACGGCATCGTGTACCTGCGTCTCATGGGCGCGTGTGACACGTGCCCCATCTCGACGATGACGTTGAAGCAGGGGATCGAGCGCAGGATGAAGCGTGCGGTGCCGGAAGTGCGGGAGGTCCGCGCGTAAGCGCGGCCGGGGTGAAGACCGAGAACGGCCGGCGTCTGGCAGACGCCGGCCGTTTGCACAGAGAGGACGAGACCACGATGACGGACAGGAACGAGTTGCTGGCGAGGGTGCGTGAAGCGTTGAGCGGAGTGGTGCATCCGGAGACGGGCCAGAACGTGCTGGAGGGCGGTCAGGTCCAGGAGCTGGGGGTCGGCGAGGACGGCCAGGTCAGCTTCGCGTTCGAGCTGCGGTCCCAGGACCCGGGCACGCTGGTGAAGGAGGCGCGGGCGGCCGTGGAAGGGTTGGAGGGCGTGGGTCGGGCGAAGATCGACGTACGGCTGCCCCAGAGCATGCAGGCGGGTGGTCGGGAGCAGGCGCCGCAGAAGCGTGGCCCGGAGCCGGGCTCGGTCCCTGCACCGGAGCCGGATCCGGACGTTCTGCCGGGCGTGCAGCACTTCGTGGCGGTGAGCTCGGGGAAGGGCGGTGTCGGCAAGTCGACGGTGGCGGTGAACCTGGCGACGGCGCTGGCGGCCTCGGGGCTGCGGGTCGGGCTGCTGGACGCGGACATCTACGGCCCGGACATTCCGATCCTGTTCGGCGAGACTCGCCGTCCGCGGGTGACGGGCGAGCGTGGCAACGAGAAGATCGTGCCGCTCGAGGCGCACGGCGTGAAGCTCATGAGCCTGGGCTTCCTGCTGGAGGAGGACCAGCCGGCCATCATGCGGGGTCCGCTGATCTCGGGCATCCTGCGCCAGTTCATGGAGCAGGTGGAGTGGGGCGAGCTGGACGTGATGGTGGTGGACATGCCGCCGGGCACGGGCGATGCCCAGCTCTCGCTGGCCCAGACGATCGAGATCGACGGCGCCGTGATGGTGACGACGCCCCAGGACGTGTCGGTAGGCGATGTGCGCCGGGGCATCAAGATGTTCGAGCGGGTCAGCACGGAGGTGCTGGGCGTGGTGGAGAACATGGGCGCCTTCGTGTGTCCGGGCTGCGGCGAGGTGCACGACATCTTCGGGTCCGGTGGCGGCGAGGCGCTGGCCGCGGCGCTGGACCTGCCGTACCTCGGATCGATCCCGCTGGACACGGAGGTCCGCCGCTCCGGCGACCTTGGGGCGCCGACCACGGTGACGGCGCCGGATTCGCCGGCGGGCAAGGCGTTCCAGGCGATCGCCGACCAGGTCGCCCAGGCCATCGGCCTCGCCGTGGAGGCATGAGCCTGGCCGGTCCGTGGAAGGCGGAATGACGAGAGTCGCATGACCCGGGTGACGCTCCTTACGGACTTCGGCACGGCGGACGGCTACGTGGGCGCCGTGAAGGGCGTGCTGGCCGCCGGGGCGCCCGGCGTGGTGGTGGACGACGTGGCCCACGACGTGCCCCGGGGCGACATCACGGCCGGCGCCGTGGCGCTGCTCCGTTACTGGGACCTGTATCCTGGTGGCACGGTGCACCTGGTGGTGGTGGATCCGGGCGTGGGCACGGACCGCCGGGCGGTGGCGGTGCGCGCCGGAGGCCGCTACCTGGTCGGGCCGGACAACGGGGTGTTGAGCTGGGCCCTGGCGGCGACGGGGCGTAGCCGCGCGGTGGAGATCCGGCAGCCGGTCGCGGGTACGCCGTCCGCCTCGGCGACGTTCCACGGCCGGGACATCTTCGCCCCGGCTGCGGCGCACCTGGCCGGGGGCGGGGCCCTGGAAGAGCTCGGCCCGCCGGCGGATCACCTGGTGCGGTTGCCGATGCCGGAAGCCGAGACGGGGGCCGGGGTGGTGCGGGGCGAGGTGCTGGCAGTGGACCGGTTCGGCAACCTGGTCACGAACATTCGCCGTGCGGCACTGCCGCCCGAGGTGACGGTCCAGGTGGCGGGCCGGGATGTGGGTCGGCTCCGGCGGACGTACGGCGACGTGGAGGAGGGGGAGGTGCTGGCGCTCATCGGCTCCTTGGACCGCCTGGAGGTCTCGGTCCGGGATGGCAGCGCGGCGGATGTGCTGGGGGTGGGGAGGGGTGCGGTGGTGGTAGCGCGCTGGTAGCGCGGGACGCCGGGACGAAAAGAGGAAGGGCCGGCGGCTGCGAGCCGCCGGCCCCTCGTTGCATGAAGCGAACCGGGTCCGCTCAGAAGAGCGGCAGGGACGTGCGGTTCGCCACCAGGATCGCGTTCATGTCGTGCATGATGGTGACCTGCGTGGTGGCCGGCTCCACGTCCACGTCATCGGCGGCCGTGCCCGGGGGGTACGGCTCCGCCGGCGTGTACAGGTCCATCTGCTTCTCCGACGGGACGTAGCTCGGCACGAAGACCTCGGTGGCGAAGTCGCCCTCGGAGATGCCCGCGTTGTTCTCGATCTCACGGAGCATGACCGGGATCCGGATCCCCAGGTCCGACATGCGCCGGCCTTCCAGGAAGAGGATCTCCTGACGCGCCAGGTAGAGGGCGTGCAGGAGCTCGTCCTGGTTGGCGCCGGGGATGGTCCGGACGCTGTCCGCATCGAGCGATGTGCCGGAGATCGTGGGCACGTCGATGAGCCCCGGCCGCTCGAAGACGAGGCCGGCCCGGTACTCGGCGGTGTCGTCGGCCCTGATGACGATCTCCTCGTCCCGCGGTCGGACGGTGAAGTCCGAGTTGATGCGCGGGTCGCTGTCGTTGAAGGGCGTCGTGCCCCGGGCCTGGGCCACCTCGATGGCCGTGGCCAGGTGGCCACCGCCCGTGGCCCAGTTGCCGCCGGCCATGGCGACCTCCGCCAGGATCAGGTGCATCTCCTCCGCCTTCGCCACCGGGATGCCCGCGTCGAAGGTGAGGTACTTGGGATCCAGGAAGTCGAGGCGCGGCAGCGGCTGCATCTCGCGCAGGGTGCGCGAGACCAGGTACCAGTGCGCCACGTTGTCGATGGAGCTCTGGTCGTACTGCGCCAGGAACAGGAAGTTGGCGTCATCCGTCAGCGCCTGGTTGGCGTAGCTCGCCGCGTCGCTGCCCTGGCCCATCCCGCGGTACGCCCGGGCGAGAGCCGCCTTGGCGGCCGTGCCCACCTCGGCCGAGTGGCTCGTCGCGGCGAGCAGGTCGGTCTCGGCGAGCCCGTACAGCACGTCCGGGCCCTGGGCCGCCCCGTCCACCTCGGTGGGGGCGCCGACCATGTTCTCGGCGAGGTGCAGGAACGCCATGCCACGGTAGTAGTGGGCCTCGGCGATCATGTCGGCCGTGGCGTTCTCGTCGCCCGGGATGATCTCATCGATGACGAAGTCGGCCAGGGCGCGAAGCTCCTGCGCGTTCCAGTACAGACCCGTGACCCGGCCCATGGAGTTCACCTCCACCGGACGGATCCGGTTCGGGAAATCGTAGGTGTCGTCCAGGCCGGTGCCGTGGATGGAGTAGTCGTCGCTGATGTTCTCCGTCAGGACGACGGTGGACTCCACCAGGCGCGCGAACTGGGCGCGCAGCCCCGGCAGCAGCGCCGCCGTCGGCTCCAGGGCCTGGGCCAGGTCCTCGTCCGTGGTACGCGGGTTCTCCACGTCCGTCGGGTCGAGGAAGTCGCATGCTCCCGCGCCCATGCCGATGACGCCGGCCAGCGCCAGCACGCCGAGCGCCCGACCGAGGCGGGAACGATCGTGTCTAGTCATGATCTATTCTCCTCTATCCGTCAGAACGAGAGCTCGACGCCGAACCGCAACATGCGCGGAGGCGAGATGGTGATGCTGCTCTCGCCGCCCAGGTTCAGCTCCTCACCGGACACCAGGCCGTTCAGCTCCGGGTCGATCAGGTCGTTGGCCGACCAGATGGCGACGTTCCGGAGGCTGGCGTAGACCGTGGCCTTGTCCGCCCCGATCCGCCTGCCCCACTCCGCCGGCACGGCGTAGCGGGCGGAAAGCTCCCGCAACTTCATGTAGTCGCCGTCGTACATGAACTCGGAGATGGCCGAGTAGGGGCCGTACGCGCCCAGCTCGTTGCCATCGCTGTCGTGCAGCGTCGGATACTCGTAGCTGTCATCGACGATCTGACGGCGATAGATGCCGTTGTAGGTCGCCCACATGGAGCCCCAGTCGTGGACCCAGAAGCCCGTCGCCCAGTCGGCCAGCACCGACAGGGTCAGCCGGTCGTGGAGGGTCACGTCGGTGCTGAAGCTGCCGTTGTGGCGCGGGACCGGCGAGGCGTAGACGTCGCACGGCTCGTCGCTGAGCGTGCCGTCGTCACACAGGAAGAACCGGTCCGAGTCGTCCAGCAGCCCGTCGCCGCTCGCGTCGATGGGCGTGTCCACCAGCCAGACGCCCACCGGCAGCTCCTCGAGGCCGTCGGCGCCCGGGATGCAGTCGTTGGGCGGGCCGCAGACCCGCTGGTACGTGCCACCGATCCAGAACGGCGAGGCGGAGCCCATGTCCTTCACCAGGTTGTCCACCGTGTTGTAGGTGGCCTGGACGTCCCAGCGCACGCTGCGCGTGTTCACGACCTGGGCGCTGGCCGCCAGCTCCCAGCCGGTGTTGCTGATCTCGCCCACGTTCCGGATCTGCGAGCCGAGACCCGTGACGGGCGGCTCCGGCACCCGGAAGAGGGCGTCCTGGGTGGCGGCGTCGTACCAGGTCACGTTGATGCCGAACCGGTTCTCCAGGAACGACAGGTCGAAGCCCGCTTCGACGGTGCTCGTGACCTCGGGACCCAGGTCCGGGTTGCCCGGGTTGTCGAAGCGCGGTGCGCTCTGACCCCGGAAGGCCGTGGCCGTGTACGTCCGGTCCCGGAGGAACGGTGGCGGGAACTTGCCCGTCTTGCCGTAGGCCACCCGGAGCTTGAAGTCGTTGATGATCCCGCCGACCAGGTCCTGGAAGAATCGCTCCTCGCTGAGGAGGTACGACGCGCCCAACTTCGGATACGCGGCCGTGGAGATCTCCTCGCCGAACGCCGTGTTGGCGTCGAGCCGGATGCCGGCGTTCACGAAGATCCGATCCCATACGCCGATCTGGTCCTCGAAGAAGAGGCCGCCGTTGAAGATCTCCGAGTTCGACTCGCTGGCCGTGATCTCACCGGCCTCGTCCACCTCGGGCGCGCCCGGCAGCGCGAAGCCCAGCCCCTCGCTGTACCCCGCGGCGACATCGTCCCGGAAGCCCTGGGCGCCGAAGGTGAAGGTGTTCGTGTACGTCTCCGTCTGTGGATACGTCAGGCTGCCGGCGGCCTCCAGCGAGACGGAATTGAAGGCCCGCGAGTAGCGGTACACGGCGCCCTGGCCGCCGGACGAGCTGGCCACGATCCAGCCGATGGGCTCGTAGATCCGGTTCAGGCTCGACCGGTTGTCCAGCCCCACCGAGAGGCGGCCCTGGAAGATGTCCACGGGCTGGTAGTTCAGCGCCGCCGAGAAGATGAAGCGGTTCACCTCCTCGTTGATGTCCGGCATGATGAACTGCTCGAGCGCGTCCTCGAGGGTCGATGCGTCGGACAGCCAGAGGGCGTCCCCCACCTCCAGCGCCGTAATGGGATCGGCGATGGCCGTGCCGTTGTACAGCCGCCCGAACTGGGTGCGGGTGTAGTTCCCGCTGAAGTCCAGCCGGAGCTGCTCGTTCACCGAGGCCTGCACGCCGCCCCGGAGCGAGAAGATCTGGTTCTCGTTCTTCGGCTGGATCCCCTCGCCGTCCGAGATGCGGCCGCTGACGTTGTACGTGAAGTCCGACGTGCCGCCGGCGACGCCCAGGTAGTAGTTCTGGTAGTGGCCGGTCTTGAAGTACTCGTCGGCGAGGAAGTTCGGGTTCAGCTCATCCTCCGGGATGATGCCGTCCCAGATTTCCCCGGCATCCAGGATGTACTTCATCTCGGGCCGGTCGAACCCCTGCTCGACCCGCATCGTCACCCGGGGCTCGCCCGGCGAGCCCTTCTTGGTGAAGATCTGGATTACGCCGGTGGCGGCGTCCGATCCGTACAGCGTGCTGGCCGCACCGCCTTTCGTGATCTCGATCCGCTCGATGTCCGCCGCGAGCAGGTCGGCCAGCGCCGAGGTCTGCTCGCCGCCCGTCCACATGGCCGTCGTCATGTCGTTGTCCACGCGGACGCCGTCCACGTAGATGACCGGCGTCTGGGCACCGAACACACTGGAAACCCCACGGAAGTTGATGAGGCCCGCAGTGCCGGGCTGGGCGGAGGTCGCCATCACCGTGGCACCCGCGACCCGGCCCTGCAGCAGCTGGTCGAGGGAGATGGCCGGCGAGAGCTGCAGCTCCTCGACGTTGATCACGTCGACCTGCGTCGCCAGCTCCTTCCGGGCACGGGCCCGGCCCTGGCCCGTGACCACCACCTCGTCCAGGGCGATGGCCGAGAGGCCCAGCTCGAAGTTCACCGTGGCCGTAGCGCCGGCCTGGACCGTGACCTGCTGTTCCTGGGCGGCGTAGCCGATGAGCTGGATGCGCACCGTGTGCTCGCCGGCCGGCACGTTCAGCAGCAGGAACCGGCCCTCGTTGTTCGTGATGGTGCCGAGGCCCGTGCCCGGTACGTAGACCTGGGCGCTGGCCAGCGGCCGCTGGGTCTGCGCTTCCACCACCAGGCCCTGGATCGAGCCCGTCGCCTGCGCGGCCGCGTGGGTCGCACCGGCGAGCAAGGCAAGGCCGATCGCAAGGGCGGCGAGAGGCCGCGCGATAGACGTGTCAGATTTCATGGTATGCCCCCTTTGATCTCCTCGGTCGGAAGGGCGTGTGAAACGGGGTCATGCCCCCGTTCCGTGACAGGGCCCGTGTCGAACCTCGACCAGGCCGTGTGTGGGTCGCATCCTGAGAACGTCCGGATGACTCCTGGAATGACGTTGCAGCCGGTGAGACATCCCGACCCTCGAGCCGGCCCGACGGCGGAAAGGGCCCGGAAGCCGCCCTATGAACCAGGCACCCCTCCGGGCCCCGGCCTGCAACCGGCGCTGCATGATGCCATTCCCGATAACAAGAATTCAAACGACGTCCTGAGGCTACCGGCGTTCGCCGTCGACGTCAAGCGGGTGCGATGTGGACCTTCCCCATTTTTGCGCGTCCCCGCTGATGCAGCCGGGCAAAATCGGGCCGCCGTCGGGCTCCTGCTGGCAGCGCGGCGAGGATCCGGTCGATCGCCAGGCCCCGTGGCAGGGCCACCTTCGCGGTCGGGAAAACGCGGAAAAGCGGAAGGAGGCGGCTGCGCGGAAGCCGCCGTCGCGAACGGTTGCGCTTCACGTCGGGGCCAACAGGAGGCCCTGAAGTTGGCTGCGGCGCGTACGCAAGGGCAGGCCGAGGGCGTCCCGCATCTCCGCACAAGGATTCAGCGCTTCCGCGTTGAAAGGCACCTGCACCGTGCCGCGGGCCGCCGAGGATACGGTCTCCCCGCGTCTGCGAGCTGTCCTGTCGTGTGCGGGCAAGGACAACGGTACCCATGTGGAACAGCGAGCGCCAAAAAAAAGACCGGCGGCCAACCGACCGCCGGGCGCGTGTCGCGCTGTCGGGTTACGGATCTGCATGCCGTGGTCGCTGGCACAGCCTCACGGCTCGAGCCATTCCCGGTCTCCGGACGTCAGGCGGTCCCGCCGGCGCGCCAGGAGGCGGGCGACCACGTAGCCGATCAGGATGAGGGGGGCGACCTTGAAGAGGAGGAACCCGGCCAGGGAGAGGGCTGCCCCGAGAACGAACATGACGGCGGAGACACCTACGACGGCGGCCAGACCGACGAGCAGGAGCGTGAGCAGTCCTCGGATCATGAGTCCTCCTTTTCCCGTCAGGGCGTAGTCGCGCCGGGCTGTACCCAGCGCACGCGCACCGAGCCGAAGGCGCCGGACACGCCGAGGGTCAGGCGGTGCCGTGCCCGGTTCCAGTTGTCAGAATAGTAGAGGTCGCCCCTCTTGTCGAACCGGTATGCGTCGAAGGACGCCAGGAAGGTGTCCTTGTCGACGCGCACGCCGACATCCGACGGGAAGATCAGCTCGATGTTGCCAAGGGCCACGCTCACATCCGCGTCCATGTCCCGGGTCCAGCTCCCGGTGAAATCGAGGGTGACGTCGCCGACGCCGGCGTCCACGTGCAGGCTGCGGCAGGCCAGGTTGCCCAGCCCATAGACGTGGAAGGCGGCGGCGCCCACGTCGATGTCGGCGTTCCGGCACTCCCCGGCGTTGGGCTCGGAGAAGCGGAGCCGCGTCTCGCTCGCGCCGGTGTTGACGTCGATGTCCTCGATGTGCAGGCCGCCCAGCTCCAGGTCGGCCTCCACGGCGCCGAAGTCCAGGCTCAGGCGAAGGAGCACGTCACGGCTCAGCTCGAGCTGCAGCTCGCCGGCCTCGTGCCTGCCGAGCTTGATCCTCTTGCCCCGGCTCTCCACGCCGACGGTCAGGCGCTCATCGCGGTAGCGGGTGATGGGGTCGAAGAGGTCGGCATCGTACTCCAGGGTGGCCCGGTAGAGGGTGTTCCCCCGGGCCGGCCGGATGCGGAGCTTGCCCGCGCCGTACTCCACCTTGACCCGGAGCTCGTCCTCACCGGCGCGTTGCCGGACCTGGGTCACGGTCTTCCAGTCCTGGGCCGCCGCGGCCGCCGGCAGGAGGCCGGCGAGCAGGAGGGCCAGTGCGCAGGGTCGGCAGCTAGACACGGGTCTCCTCGCCCAGGTCGAAGTCGTCCTCGTCGTGCCCGTTCTTGGCTGGCCGGGTCCCGCCCCGCGAGATCAGGACGGCACCGAAGCCGACGGTGAAGGCGGCCCACGTGATGACGCCGGCAATGAAGTGGAGCAGCCCCTTGAGGAAGGCGACCCACGGACCGGCGATGCCGATGATGTGACCGGCCAGGTACAGCACCAGCAGCAGGCCCACACCGGTCATCACGTAGTAGTAGGAGTTGGCCCGCTTGAACCAGTCGCCCCCGTTGAAGCGGCGCTCCGCCAGGGACTCGCCAGCCGCGTGGGCCACGGCCAGGTAGCCGAACACCGCCGCGAGCACCACGGCCACCGGGAAGAGAGGAATCCAGACGAGCAGGAGCGGAATCCCCACGATGGAGATGGCCAGGGCGATCATGCCCAGGATGTAGCCGGGCAGGACCAGGAACGAGCTGGCCAGCCCCACGAAGAAGGAGCGCATGGTAGCGTTCCGGGCCGTGTCCGCCACGCCTTCCCCGTAGCTCCGCCCGAAGAAGATCAGGAGGAAGCCGATGCCCACCAGCACGGCGTACATCATGAGCGTCGACAAGACGCCCGACAGCCCCCGGGTGAAGTACTGGAGGGGGCCGCGCACGTACCTGTCGGCTTCGAACTGGCCGCGCAGCTCCTCGCGCAGCTCGCGGCGCAGCTCCCGGCGCAACTCGTCCCGGATCTGACGCTCGATCTGGATCCGGATCTCCTCCGGGTCCACGGCGTCGATGTCCGAGAAGTCGACGTCCACGTCGGCGTCCACGTCCCGCAGAACCTCTTCGATGATCCGCAGCCGCTCCTTGAGCAGGCGCACGCTGTCATCGGTGGAGCGTGCCTGGTCGAGCGACTGCGGCGCATCCCGGGCCGCCGGAGCGTCCTGCGGAGCGGGCGCCGGGACCGGGCCCGCCTCGGCGATGGTCTCGAGCTCCCGGTCCAGGCGCCGGGCCACGGCGTCGTCCGGCGGCTCCCACGCCACGAGCAGTCCGGCGAGCTCGCTGTCCGCGGCCTCCATGGCCCGGCTCAGCAGATCGCGCCAGGACTCGTACAGGGCATCGCCGCGCTCGTACCGGCCGATGCGCTCGCCGTTCATGCGGACGGCGCCGTCCTCGTCCAGCGCCAGGTCCAGCCGCCGTCCGCCCTGCAACTCGAGCTGGAGCTCGGCGCCGCCTTCCCGCGAGAGCAGGATCTGGCTCGACACGATGGGCCCTTCGGCCGGCGGGGCTTCCGCCTCCTGGGCCAGCGCCGGAGGCGCCAGCGCGAGGGTGCCTGCGACCGCCCAGGCGAGCACGTTCCTAGAAGCTCTATGAAGCATAATGCGTTCTCCGCGATTCGCTGCGGAACAGGTTCTGGTACAGGATCCAGGTCGACGCCGCGGTCAGCGTGGCGAACGTCACCAGCGCCAATCCGATGGCGCCGCCGGAGCGGTTGCTCACCAGCTCCAGCGCCTGGGCGGCATAGTAGGCGAGGCTGGAGTCGAGCCAGTGACTCCACAGCCACGCGCCCGCCGCGCCGAGTCCTTCGGCCAGCGCGCCGGTCATCATGGTCCACACGCCCTGAACCGTCACGCCCGGCTGGGACATGAGCCACACGATCGCCCCCGTGCCCGCCAGGACCGGCAAGGCGAGGAAGGCGGTGGCCACCGCCCAGCCCTTCGTCGTGGTGGGGACGAGCCGCCGCAGCAGGTCGAGGACGCGGACCAGCCACGGCTGGGGCAGCTTCACCCCGGCCATGACGCGGTTCGCGAACCCCGCCGACGGCGCCAGCTCCGGGAGGGAGCCCAGCGCCGCGAACAGCGACCGCCACTCCCGCACCTCCGCCGTGCAACGGGAGCAGGATTCGACGTGGGAGGACGTGGCCGTCCGCTCGGCTTCCTCGAGGCTCTCCTCGACGAACGCCTGCAGCCGTTCCGGCGTCGGGTGCCGTGTCGATTCACTCACGTCCCTGCTCCATGGTTCGGTGTCCGTACCACCCTACGCAGGGGCGCCCGCGCGAGTTTCAGCATCGGAGGTGCTCCAGCTTCTCCCTGAGCTCGTTGCGCCCCCGGTGGATGTAGGTCTTCACCGTGCCCAGGGGGAGATCCATGATCTCCGCGATCTCATCGTAGGGCCTGCCCTCCAGGTGCCACAGGACGAGGGCCTCGCGGTACTTCGGCCGGAGCTCGGCCAGCGCCATCTCGATCTCGGAGCCCAGCTCCTTGCTCGCCGTATAATCTTCCGGGGTCTCGTCGTGGGAGACCGCCGTAAGCGAGCTCGCCTCGGCCTGCTCCTGCGTGCGCGCGTGCGGCGAGCCGTCCAGCGACAGCGTCTCCGGCTCCTTCTTGCGCAACAGGTCGACCGTGGTGTTGTGGGCGATCTTGAAGATCCACGAGCTGAATTTGTACGAGGGATCGTACTTGTCCAGCGCGTTGAACACCTTGATGAAGGTATCCTGCGCCAGGTCCTCCGCTTTCTCCCGGTCCCGCACCATGCGGTAGATGACGGAGAAGACCGGTCGCTCGTACCGGCTGATGAGCTCGCGGTACGCCGACTCACGCCCCTCCAGGGCGTGCTCGACCACATCCTGGTCTGACAGATCGGCGTACTTCACGGAAGATCGGTTCGGATGCGCACGGGGATCCCACCATTCCCTACGACACGGGCCGGGCGCGTGTTTCCGCGCCAGGGTTGATGGTCGGGGCGTGGCGGCCTACCTTCCACGGCCTTTCCGATGCCGATAGTGTACGGCGCCGGAACCCCATGCGCGACCTGCGGAATGCCACGCAAGCCCGACCTGTTGCCCGACGCCGACGCGAAGGCGGGTGCCGTCCGCCGCATGTTCTCGGCCATCGCGCCCCGCTACGACCTGCTGAACCACCTCCTGAGCCTCAACATCGACCGTCGCTGGCGCCGCATCGCGGTGGACCGGCTCCTGGCTGGAGACGAGGAGGCCCGCGGGGCATTCCTCGACGTCTGCGCCGGCACCTTCGACCTCGCGGTGGAACTGGCCCGCAGACCCTCGTTCCGGGGCTTCGTCGTCGGGTCAGACTTCGCCTTCCCCATGCTGGCCCACGGCATGCACAAGATGCGTCACGACGACGTCGTGCCGGCGTGCGCCGACGCCCTGCGCCTGCCCTTCGGCGATGCAGCCTTCCACGGCGCCATGGTCGCCTTCGGCGTGCGCAACCTGGGCCACCTCGACGCCGGCCTGCGGGAGCTGGCCCGGGTGGTCCGACCCGGCGGCAGGCTCGTCGTCCTCGAGTTCGCGCTGCCGCGCCGGCAGCCGTTCCGGGGCCTGTACCTGCTCTATTTCAAGCACATCCTCCCCGCCATCGGACGACTCGTCTCACGGCACGAGAACGCGTACGCGTACCTGCCCGCATCGGTCCTCGAGTTCCCGGAGCCCCCGGAGCTGGCGGAGCGCATGACCGCAGCCGGGTTCGACGAAACCCGCTGGGAAACGCTGACGGGCGGGATCGTGGCGCTGCACGTCGGGACTCGCGGGACCGGCTAGGTTCGCGGGCCCTCTCGGATGCTAGCGCTGCATGGCTCCCGGCCTCTTCGATCGGTGATCGATGATCGGTGATCGGTGATCGATGGCTCGCTCGACAGACTGCCGGGTTCCGCGCACCTTCGACATCGACCTCGACCCCGACCTCGGGCTCGACCACGACCTCGAACTCGACCCGGAGGTACACCATGATCCGTAGGCTCTGCATCGCGCTGGCCATGCTCCTCGTCGCCGTGCCCGCCCCCGCCCAGGAGCGGTCTTTCGGCACCCTGCGGGAGCAGGCCCGCATCCAGCAGGAGTGGCTGGAGATCCGGCTCGAACGCGTGCTGCCCCGCCTCATGCGGGAGCACGACGTGGACATGTGGATCGTGCCCATGCGGGAGTACAACGAGGACCCGGTCTTCCGGTCCATCGTGTCGCCCACGACGATGGCGGCCCGGCGGCGCACGATCTACGTCTTCCACGACCGCGGCCCGGAGCGCGGCGTGGAGCGGCTGGCCATCGGCGGGACCTCCCAGGGCGGCCTGTACGAGGTGATCCGGGACCCGCAGGCCGACGTCGGGGCGGCGGGCACGGAACGACGCCTCGCCGAGCCGTTCGGGCCGGAGCAGTGGAAGCTGCTCACACCCATCGTGGAGGCACGGGGCCCGGATCGCATCGCGGTGAACATCTCCCACACCTACGCCTTTTCCGACGGGCTGTCGGCGGGGGAGTGGGAGCAGATGCGGGAGGCGCTCGGTCCGTACGCCGACCGGATCGTACGGGAGGATCTCCTGGCTCTCCAGTACATCGCGGAGCGGATCCCGGAGATGCTGCCCACCTATCGGCGCATGGAGCAGCTCGTGCACCGGATCATCGGCACCGCCTTCTCCGAGTGGGTCATCACGCCCGGCGAGACGACCACCGAGGACGTCGTCTGGTGGATGCGTCAACGCATCAACGACCTGGGCCTCGGCACCTGGTTCCAGCCGTCGGTCTCGGTGCAGCGCAGGGGCGAGGAGGACCTGGGCCCGGACCCGGTCATCCAGCGCGGTGACGTGCTGCACTGCGACATCGGGATCACCGCCTTCGGGCTCAACACCGACACCCAGCACATGGGCTACGTGCTCCGGGAGGGTGAGACGGATGCCCCCGCAGGACTCTACGCCGCGCTCCGCACCGGTCACCGGCTCCAGGACCTGCTCCTGGAGGAGATGGTGCCCGGCCGGAGCGGGAACGAGGCGCTTCGACGCACCCTGGATCGCATGCGGGCCGAGGGGATCGACGGGACCGTCTACACCCACCCCGTCGGCGACCACGGCCACGGCGCCGGCCCCCTCATCGGACTGTGGGACCGGCAGGAGGGCGCGCCCGGCCGCGGCGATCCGCCACTCCGGCCCAACACCTGGTACTCCATCGAGCTCCAGGCCACGTCGCCGGTCCCGGAGTGGGATGGCCAGAAGGTACGCATGGCGCTGGAGGAAGAAGCGTACCTGGACGCGGAAGGCAACCGGCGCTGGGTGCTGCGCCGCCAGACCCGGTTCCACCTCGTCCGGTGACCTGGCGGGAGGCGAAAGGGGGATGAGCGCTGACGGCCGACAGGCTCAGGCCGCCGCCGCCTCCTCCGCCCGCTCCTCCACCGTGACCGACACCTCCGGCGCATGCATGAGCGTGTTGTGCACCGCACAGCTCCGCGCCACCCGGTCGATGGCCTGCCGGTACTTCTCCGGCACCGCCTCCGGCAGCACCACACGAAGATCGAACCGACCGATCCGGTTCGGGTTCGGCGCGCCACGCGTCTCCACCTGCACCTCCATCCCCTCGTGCGCGATGCCCCGCGCACGACAGAACTGCTGCACGTACAGCGCGACGCACGTGCCCAGCCCGACGCCCAGCATCTCGACGGGCATCGGCGCGCTGTCCTCGCCGCCCGCCTTCACCGGCTGATCCGTGACCACCCGGTGGCCCCGGACATCCGCCACGAACTTCAACCCGCCCTCATGCGTCACCTTCATCATCGTAGACCGTCCTCGCTCGCAGTCAATGACCGTAAAACGATATGGTAATGTAATACGCGGGACGGGAGTTGTCAGCCGTCAGGGTAGCGCGTCCGGGGGCGGATCGTATCCGGTGGAGAGCACCCGTCCCGGCGTACGCCCTCGAGCGCGTCGCGCTGCGCATCGGGAAGCGATCACGACCGCTCGCCGGTGAGACAGCTCTCCACCGCGAACGAGCGGTGCCGGGAAGCAAGCGCTGACGGCTGATGGCTGACGGCTTGTGACGCTCAGGAGGGGTGCGTATCCTGAGGCTTCTCCTGGCACGTGGACCCGAACGAACGGGGAGCACCGGTGAAGCGGACGATGCGAAGTCTGGTACTGATGGCGGTGCTGGCGACTCCGACGGCGCTGGCGGGGCAGGGTGCCGTGCAGTCTCCGGAGGAGTACCTGGGCTACGCCCGAGGCGAGCGGTTCACGGACCATGCGGGTGTGGTCGGGTACATGGAGCATGTAGCGGAAGCGGCGCCGGATGTGGCCGTGTTGCGGCGGTACGGGGCGACGGAGGAGGGTCGACCTCTGGTGCGGCTGGTGGTGGGTCGGGCGGACCACATGGCGGAGCTGGAGGCGGTGCTGGAGCGGAATCGTCGTCTGACGGACCCGTCGTTGTCGGAGGCGGAGGCGCGGCGCATCGCGTCGTCGAACCCGGCGGTGGTGTACCTGAGCTACGGCGTGCACGGGAGCGAGAGCTCGTCCAGCGAGGCGGCCATGTGGACGGCCTGGGACCTGGTCCGCGGGGCGGAGGAGGTGGCCGGCGTGCTGGACTCGGTCATCGTGGTGCTGGACCCGGCGCTGAACCCGGACGGGCGGGACCGGTACGTGGGCTTCTACCGTCAGGCGCGGGGTGTGGAGCCGAATCCGAAGGCGGAGTCCCGGGAGCACTTCGAGCCGTGGCCCGGAGGTCGCTACAACCACTACCTGTTCGACCTGAACCGGGACTGGTCCTGGCTGACGCAGCGGGAGACGCGGGCGCGGCTGGCGACGTGGGGGACGTGGACGCCGCAGGTCCATGTGGACTTCCACGAGATGGGCTACACGTCGACCTACTTCTTCTTCCCGCCGGCGACGCCGGTGAACCCCATCTTCCCGTCCCACACCATGGACTGGTCGGAGCATTTCGGCCGGGCCAACGCCGCGGCCTTCGACGAGCAGGGCTGGGAGTATTTCACGCGGCAGTCGTTCGACCTGTTCTACCCCGGCTACGGCGACAGCTGGCCGAGCCTGCTGGGCGGGATCGGCATGACGTACGAGCAGGCCGGGGGCGGCCGTGCCGGGCTCGTCATCGAGCGGCCCGACGGCCTGTCCCTGACCCTGGCCGAGCGGAGCCTGCACCACTGGGTGGCGGGGGAGTCCACGATCCGGGCGGCTGCCGTCGCCAAGACCCGGCTGCTGGAGAGCTTCGCCCGGTTCCACCGGGAGGTGGACCGGGGGCTGCCGGCCGGCTACCTCATCGCGCCGGATGCGGCGCCGGACCGGGCGGAGGCGCTGGTGGCGCTGCTCCAGGACCAGGGCGTCGGCGTGGAGGAGTCGGGCCGCGCGTTCCGGAGCGATGCGACGCCTCACCCGAGCTACGGCCAGCGGAGCGACTTCCCGTCGGGCACGTTCCTGGTGCGGACGCGCCAGCCTCGGGGCCGCCTGGCGGCGGCGCTGCTGCAGCCCGAGGCGCTGCTGGAGGCGTCGTACTCGTACGACATCTCGGCCTGGTCGCTGCCGTACGCCTACGGGGTCGAGGCCCACGCGGTGGAGCGGGTGCCCGAGGGGGCCTGGGCGCAGGCGTCGCGGCGGCAGCGGGTCTTCGCCTCGGAGGCGACGACGGGAGCCGGGCGGGCGGCGTTCGCCGCGGCCGAGGAGCCGTACGGGTACCTGGTACCGCCGGGCCTCCGCGCGTGGCGCGGCCTGGTCCCGTTCCTCGCCGGCGACGGGCGGGCGCTGGTCATGGAGGAATCGTTCACGATGGCCGGGCGGGACTGGCCCGCCGGGACCATCTTCCTCCCGCGGCACGGCAACGAGGACCTTTCGTCACGGGTCGCGGCGGCGGGCCTGGCAGAGCGGGCGACGCCGGTCGCCACCGGTTTCGTTCCCGACGGCAACGACCTGGGCACGCGGGACCGGATCGCGCTGGAGCTGCCGCGGGTGGCGTTGCTCGCGGGAGAGGGCGTGAGCCCGACGTCGTACGGGGCGCACTGGTTCTTCCTGGAACGGACGCTGGGGCTCCCCTTCGACGCGGTGCCGCTGGCCCACGTGGGCTCCGAGACGCTGGAGGGGTACGACGTCGTGGTGGCTCCGGCCATGTGGGGCCGGGGCGACGGCGAGGCGACGGACGCGCTCAGGGACTGGGTCGAGCGCGGTGGCACGCTGGTGGCCGTGGACGGTGCGGCCCGCTCGCTGGGCAGCGCCATCGCCGGGATCACGGTGCGGGAGCGGGCGGACGACGGCGAGGAGCTGGCCCGCGCGCTGCGGAGCCGGGAGCAGCGGGAGGAGGAGCGGTGGCGGGAGGACGTGCCGGGCACCATCCTGCCGGTGTCGCTGGACCCCGCCAACCCGCTGGCGTTCGCCTTCGGGGCCAACGGCATGACGAACCGGTCCTTCGTGCTCCATGCCGGTGGCCAGGCCTTCGAGCCCGAGGAGGGCTACGAGAGCGTGGCCTTCTTTCCCGAAGGCCTGTCGAAGATCAGCGGCGTCATCAGCCAGGAGAACCTGGATCTGCTGTCCCGGTCCACCTGGCTGGCCACGAAGCGGGTCCGGCGGGGCCGGGTCATTCTCTTCGCCGATGACCCGCTGTTCCGGCATTTCTGGTACGCGGCGTTCCAGGCGTACGCGAACGCGGTGCTGATCGGGCCGGCCATGTAGGTGTGCGGTGAGGCTGAGGCCTTCGGCGATTTCGAGGGGCGGGGTCGGCTGAGGTTTCTGGCAAGGGGTTAGAGGTTACGGGCCACAGCTCCTTGCTTCACGGGTGATCAGGGGTCCGGCGGGGCGTCTACCTTTGCAGCGTGCGCTTCTCTGTTCGTGGCAAGGTCCGGTCGGGGGCCGGCTTCGTGCCGTCGCGCGCCGCATACGTGGAGCCTCGAAGACCGCACGGCGCGAAGCGCCCCGAAAAGATCACCGGAAGAAGGAAGACGCCCCGCCGCTGACACACCCACCCGGCGAGGCGAGGAGCCGTAACCCGTGACCCGTGACCTCACAAAGACCTGTCCCCCACGTTCGACTCACCCTATCTTCCCGGCCCCATGCCCATGAACAACCTGCAGGACTTCATCGAGGCGCTCGCGGGCGCCGGCGAGCTCGTGCGCGTCCAGGAGCCGGTGGCGGTCCGGCTGGAGATGGCCGAGATCGCGGACCGGGTCATGAAGAGCCCGGGTGGCGGCAGCGCCTTGCTTTTCGAGCGTCCCGTCCTGGACGACGGCTCCGCGGGCGACATCCCGGTGGCCATCAACCTGTTCGGCTCGTGGCGCCGCATGGCCATGGCGCTGGGCGTGGAGCGGATCGAGGAGCACGCCGATCGGATCCGTGAGCTGCTCCAGCCCGACGTACCGAAGGGGCTCTGGGCGAAGGTCCAGATGCTGCCGAAGTTCGCCGAGCTGGCGAAGGTCCCGCCGAAGGAGGTCCGCGGGAAGCCGGCGTGCCAGGAAGTCGTGCTGGAGGGGCCCGACGTGGATCTCCGGAAGCTGCCCATCATGACGTCCTGGCCCGGGGACGCGGCCCCCTTCATCACCTTTCCCATGGTGGTGACGAAGGACCCGGAGACCGGCGTGCAGAACGTGGGCATGTACCGGATGCAGGTCGTGGACGGCACGACGACGTTCATGCACTGGCAGCGCCACAAGGGCGGGGCCGGACACTACCGGAAGCACCGGGAGGCGGGGATCGCGCGCATGCCGGTGGCCGTCGCGCTGGGCGCCGATCCGGCCACCATGTACACGCCCACGGCGCCGCTGCCGCCGGGGATCGACGAGTACCTGTTCAGCGGGTTCCTGCGCAGGGAGTCGCTCCGGGTCACGGAGGCGGTGGGGTCGGACCTGCGTGTCCCGGCGGAGGCCGAGATCGTCCTGGAGGGCTACGTGGACACGACGGCGGAGCTCGGCATGGAGGGCCCCTTCGGCGACCACACCGGCTTCTACACGCCGGCGGACCGGTTCCCGTACTTCCACGTGGAGCGGATCACCATGCGGGAAGGCGCCGTCTACCCGTCGACCATCGTGGGCCGGCCGCCGGTGGAGGATGTCTACCTGGGCGGCGCCACGGAGCGCATCTTCCTGCCGCTCCTCCAGATGACCATGCCCGAGGTGGTGGACTACCACATGCCGCCGGAAGGGATCTTCCACAACCTCGTCTTCGTGGCGATCCGGAAGGAGTACCCGGGCCATGCGTACAAGGTGATGAACGGGCTCTGGGGCCAGGGGCTCATGAGCCTGGCCAAGCTCATCGTCGTGGTGGACGACTTCATCGACGTGAAGGACCCGCGGGAAGCGTGGTGGTACGCCCTCAACAACATCGACCCGGAGCGGGACGTCCGGTTCACCATGGGCCCCGTCGACGACCTGGACCACTCGGCCCGGGGCCCGGCGTACGGGTCGAAGATGGGCCTGGACGGCACGAAGAAGTGGCCCGAGGAGGGATTCGACCGGGTCTGGCCCGACGTCATCGAGATGGACGACGAGACGAAACGGAAGGTCGACGAGATGTGGGATCGGCTCGGGCTCGATCGGTGATCGATGATCGGTGATCGGTGGGGTTCGCGGGGTGAGCGGGGTTCGCGGCGTGCGACCGCCGACCGCCGACCGCCGACCGCCGCCGGCTCCCGGCGTGAGCGGGGCAGCGGGCCTTCGGGCTCCGTTCCGGGCGCGGCACCTTCGAGC
>CAYQCY010000011.1:2694-50743 GCA_964416095.1 uncultured Gemmatimonadaceae bacterium | reverse complement strand
GAGCACGACGTGGGCGCAGCTCGCTACCCGGTCCCGGCGGCACGGCACCGGCTGGAGCAGACGATTCGCCGGAGCCGGTTCATCACCACGGTGGATCGGGTCGCGGATGTGGCGGCGGCGGAGGCGTTCATCGAGGCCGTGCGCCGGGAGTTCCGGGCTGCGACGCACAACTGCTGGGCGTACCTGGTGGGCCCGCCGGGGAGCACGGCGAGGGTGGGCATGAGCGACGACGGCGAGCCGCACGGCACGGCGGGCCGGCCCATGCTGGAGGTGCTGCTACACTCCGGGGTCGGCGACGTGGCCGTCGTCGTCACGCGGTACTTCGGCGGCGTGAAGCTGGGGAAGGGAGGGCTGAGCCGTGCCTACTCGGGCGGCGTCCAGGCGGTGCTGGAGGCCATGCCCCGGACGGAGCGGGTGGACCGGGTCCGGCTCGTGGTGACGGTGGCGTACCCGGCGGTGGATGCGGTCCACCGCATCGTGCCGGAGCGCGACGGTCTCATCGAGGCGGAGGACTACGGCGAAGAGGTCACCTTCCGGGTGGCGGTGCCGGCGACGGCGCTGGGCGCCTTCCGCTCCGCGCTGGCCGACGCCACGTCGGGCGCGGCCCGCATGGAGCCGGTGGATAGCGGAGCCGACCCGGACGGTGTGTGAGACGGACCGCCCGGTCCTGCTTCAGCTCACCACGACGGGCATCCCCATGGCCGGCCAGATGATCCAGACGAACACGGCCAGCACGGCCAGGAGCAGCAGGCTGGCCGGGATGCCGGCGGTGAAGAACTCCTTCGTGGTGAACTGGTTGCTCGTATAGGCGATGGCGTTGGGCGCCGCGCCGATGAGGAAGAGGAACGGCATCCCCGCCGCGACCAGGGACCCGAACAGCACGACCTCGGGCGCCACGCCCAGGTACGGCGCCATGACCAGCGCGACGGGCATGGTGATGGCGATGGCCGCCACGTTCATGATGAAGTTCGTCATGATGAGCACGAAGAAGGCGATGCCCATGACGAAGATCATCCAGTGGGCGTCACGGAACAGGGTGAGCCAGTGGATGGCGAGCCAGGACGCCGCGCCCGTCTGCCAGAGGCAGAACCCGAGGCTCATGGCGCCGCCGAAAAGGAGGATGATGTTCCAGGAGGTGCCCTCCAGGTCGTCCACCGTGATGACCCTGAACACGAAGAACAGCACGGTGGCGCTCAGGATGACGGCGCTCTTGTCCAGCGGCTCCAGCGCCGGGATGAAGGTGCGCAGGCTGAGGAGCAGGATGGCCGCGATCACGACGCTGAGGGCGATGATCTCCCGGCGCGTCATGGGGCCGAGCTCGTCGTAGAGCCTGACCACGCGTTCCCGCAGCCCCGGGATCGTCTTCTTCTCGGGCGGATAGTAGAGCAGGAAGTAGACCCAGAGCAGCAGCGTCATGAGGGCGCCCACCGGGAACATGTAGTACGAGAGCTCGAAGAACCCGATGTTCGCGCCCACGATGTCGTTGTAAAAGCCGATGGCGACGGCGCCCCGGGCCGCGCCCAGCAGGGTGATGATGCTGCCCGCACCGGCCACGAACGCCATGCCCATGAACAGCCCCTTGCCGAAGCGCGTGGGCTCCGCCTCGTCGGTGTAGAGGGCGTAGACGGCCATGAGCAGCGGGAAGATGGTCGCGGCCACGGCCGTATGGGCCATGATCAGCGTGAGGGCCGACGTCATGACGAAACAGCCGAGGTAGATCATGCTGGTCCGCTCGCCCACCACGGAGAGCATCTTGTAGGCCATGCGTCGGGTCAGGCCCGTCTCGGTGAAGACGATGCCGAACATGAGCGAGCCGAAGATGAACCAGACCGACGGGTCCATGAAGTCGGTGAACGCCGTACGCACCGGCCGGATCAGCAGCATGGCCTGGATGACGCCGATGGCGATGCTGGTGACGCCGATGGGGATCACCTCGGTGATCCACCAGGTGGCGGCGAAGAGGAAGAGGGCCAGCGCCGCCTTGCCCTCGTGGCTGAGGGCGAACGCCTGCCCCTGGGGGTCCACGGCCGGGCCGGGTTGCGGCGCGAAGTAGACCAGGGCGAAGAGCGCCGCGCCAAGGACCATGAACCAGATGCGGCGCCGGTTTATGGACCGCTCCGAGGGCGGCGTGGCCGACGGCCGCGTGTCGTCGTCGGGACGGCGTTCCCGGACCTTCACGGGGCGCGGCCCGCTTCCGCGTCGCCGGTGGCTCCATCGGCAGCGCTCGGCCGGGCCGGCGTCTCGGGTGCCGTCTGCAGCTCCCCGTCGGTCATCTACATCTCCTGATAGGTCCCCTGAGCCGAACCGTCGAGCGCCGGGTCCACCAGCTTGGCCAGCTCCTGGAACACGTCGACGGAGCGGACGACGCCCACGAGCTCGTTGCCGTCCAGCACCGGGATGAGGCTGAGGTCGAGGGAGACCATGATGGACACGGCTTTCGTGATGTGGTCGTCCGCCTTGAGGATGGCTTCGATGGGCCGCATCACCTCGCTGACCTGCCGGTCCGCCTGGTTCCGGATCGCCCTGACCATCCGATCGAAGGGCAGCTCCGAGAGGTTCGGATCGATGGCGATGTCGAACGGCTTGCCCCGGTACTCCAGCGGCTTGGTCAACAGGAAGCGCGGTTCCAGTCCGCGCATGATGTCCCGGCGCCGCACGTACCCGACCATGACGCCGATGCCATCGAACACAAGCAGGCAGCGGGGCAGGGACTTGCGGAGCTTCACCTCGAGCTGGGCGGACTCGATGACCCGCACCGCTTCCCGCAGCGTCGCCGTGTCCCGCACCGACGGGTAGCGATCGATGGGGATCAGGACGGCCCGGACCTCCGTAATCGCGTTCACCGCTACCACCCCCTCTTCCGCGTGATCTCGTCGATGCGGCGACGGATCCGCTCATCGTCCAGGGAGGCCCGGCGATGAGCCGCCTCGTCGATCAACGTCACTAGCTCGTCCATCTCCGCCGGCTTCTCCATCAGGTCCAGCGCGCCGGCCTTCATGGCCTCCACCGCCTGCGCCAGCGTGGCCCGGCCCGTGAGCACGATGACCTGGAGGTCCGGGTTGATCTCTTTCAGCGCCGTCAGCGTCTCCACCCCGCTCAGGCCCGGCATGGCCATGTCCAGCACGATGGCATCGAAGACGTGCTCCCGGGCCTTCTCCAGGGCCTGTTCCCCGCTCGTGGCGGTCTCGACGCTCAGGTCGCGACCCTCCAGGCGATGACTGAGCACCTGCACGAAGTCGGGCTCGTCGTCCACCAGAAGAACCGAGGTGTCACTCATCGCCGGCCTCCTCCTGCCGTCCCGAGGCCTGACGCAGCACCCGGGCCAGCCTGTCGATGGGGACCGGCTTCACGAGGTACTCGGCGGCGCCGAGGGCCAGTCCTTCTTCCGCGTCCCGGACCGAGCTGCGGCCCGTGAGCAGGACGACGGCGGTGTCCGGATGCTCGCCGCGGATCCGGCGGGCGAGGTCCAGGCCGTCGATCCCCGGCATGCGGATGTCCACCACTACCACGTCCCACATCGCGGTCGCGAGCGCCTCGAGGGCCTCGGTCCCGCTGGTGGCGCCCCGGGCGTCGAACCCCCGCAGCTCGAGTCGCTCCGTGAGCGCGCTCACGAGCTCCTCTTCGTCGTCCACGACAAGCACGCGAACCGGTGCCATGCCTCCCTCCTAGCTGCCGGGTGGCTGGATGGGCAGTGTGACCGTGAAGCAGGTCCCTTCGCCTTCCGTGCTCTCGACCTCGATCCGGCCACCGAGCTTCTGGATGATGCCGTACGTGATGGAGAGGCCGAGTCCGGTCCCCGACCCCTTCTTCGTGGTGAAGAACGGATCGAAGATGTGCTCGACGTCCGCTTCCGGGATCCCGATCCCGTTGTCGCACACGCTCACCGCCACGGACCCGGGATCCACCTTGCGGATGTCGATCTCGATCCGGCCTCCGTCGTCCACCGCGGCGAAGGCGTTGTTGATGATGTTCAGGAAGACCTGCTGGAGCTGGCCCCGGTCGCTCACGATGGCCGGGGGGTCGTCGTGCTGGCGCAGCTCGACCTCGATACCGCGGTAGCTGGCCTCCTTGTCCAGGAACCCCAGCACCTCCTCCAGCAGGACGTCCAGGTTGATGGTCTCCCGCTGCACGTCCATGTGCTTCGCGAAGCCCAGCAGCCGGTGGGTGATGCCGCCGCACCGCTCTGCGGAGCGCAGGACCGAGTCGACCAGCTCCAGTATCTTGTCCCGGGGCGGAACAGGGCGGTCGGCGCTGAGCAGGTCGTGCAGCAGCCCGGCCTTCTGGGTGATGATGGAGAGGGGGTTGTTGATCTCGTGGGCCACGCCGGCGCCCAGCCGGCCGATGGCCGCCAGCTTGTTCGTATACTCCATCTCGTGGTACAGAGCCGCCCGCCTGCGATCCGCTTCCCGGGCGGCCCGCACCGTGTACACGGCGCCGCCGATGATGACGCCCAGGATGATGAGCCCGCTGATCAACGGGATGAGGAGCAGGTCACGGCGCAGGACCCGCCAGTCCCCGTGGAAGGCGTCCCGGGGGCTCAACAGGACCAGGGTGAAGGGCGATCGATTGACGTTGGCGTAGGCCGCCACCACCTCGTTGCCCGTGGCATCTTTGAAGGAGGTGAAACGCGGTTCGGCGGCGTCGTTCAAGGGGGGCAGCGGCGCCGTGTCCAACACGGCCCCGTAGTAGCGCGAGGGCGTTTGCAGGATGCCGTGCCTGTTGACGATGAATGCATCATTGAACGCCGGCACCGCCAGCGAGTGACACCGGCTGCACATGGACCCCTGCCCGGGGCGCCTGCTGCCCCGGTCCCGGACGAGGAAATGGAACACGTCCGTGTCGATGGTGGTCCGGAGCACGAACCACTGGCCGTCCTCCCGGTTCGCGCGGATCGCCACGGCGATGTGCGGCAGGCCCCGGTACCCCAGGAACACGTCGCTCACGTAGGTGCCGCGGGTCGCCACTTCCCGGAACCACCGGTGCCCGCTGTAGTCCAGGCCCGCGAGATCGTAGGGGCCCGCGTACGAGACCTGGGTGCCGTCGGCGTCGATGACCCCCAGGTCCACCATCCCGCTGAACGTCTGCTTGAGCGTGCCCAGGACCGATTCCAGGGCCTCCGGGTCCGTCAGCTCGTCGTAGCTGTTGCCCTGGACCACCAGGACCAGGCCGGACAGGCGCTCGGAAAGGTAGGCTTCCAGGGACCGGCGCCCCGCTTCCGCGAACCGGACCATAGGCCGTGTGAGCTCGGACTGGAACGCGTCGCGGTACTGGTTGTAGCTGATCCAGGACATGATCCCCAGCGGTAGCAGCGCGACGGCCGACACCGCCAACACGGCCTTGACCAGCATCCTGCGGTAGCGGCCACCGGAGAGGAGCCTGTCCACCTCCTCGCGCCCGGCTCCCGATCGCCTTGTCATCGATTCCGGCATGACGCGTGTCTCATTCCTGATTCCCGGACGCATCTCCTTCGTCACCCGCTCTCTCCGCCGCCCGCTGACCCGCGCGCCGCACGGCGTCCATGAGAACCTCGATGTCCACCGGCTTGCGCAGGTACTCGAACGTGCCGAGGCGCCGTGCCTCTTCTTCGTCCTGCTCCGAGCCGTGGCCCGTGAGGATGACCACCTCGACACCGGGGTAGAGCCGTTTCACGCGCCGCAGCACCTCGAGGCCATCAAGCCCCGGCATGCGCAGGTCCAGGACCATGACGTCGGGCGGCTCTTCCTCCTCGAGCATGGCCAGGGCCGCCTGCCCGTCGAGCGCCACCTCGCCGCCCAGGTCCCGCATCTCCATGCGCTCCGCCAGGGCGCGAACGAAGTCCTCCTCGTCGTCCACGAAGAGCACGTTCAGGGCCCGGGCGGGCCCCGCCGGCGGCTCGGCCTCGGTCTCTTCCTCCTCTTCCTGCTCTTGCTCCCGGGTCTCTTCGAGGTGGTCCAGAGCGAGCTCACGCCCGCCTCCTTCCGCCAGGGCCGCGGCCATCATGTGCCCCTCGAACTCCTTGCCCGAGTCCTTCAGCATCTTGAGCGCGCGCTTCCAGGCGGAGCGGATCGTCTTCAGGAGCTGCGCCGTGTCCGCGGGCTTCTCCATGTACCGGTAGGCGCCCAGGCGCAGGGCTTCCTTCTCGGCTTGCTCCGACCCGTGACCGGTCAGGACGATGACCTGGACGTGGGGGTGCTCCTTCTTGACGCGCTCGAGCACCGCCATGCCGTCGATCCCGGGCATGCGCAGGTCGAGCACCATGACGTGAGGCTCGTCCTCCTCGACGGCCTTCATCGCCTCCTCTCCGCTCAGCGCGACCTGGCTCGCCACGTCACGCATGGAAAGGCGTTCCGCGAGCGTCCTCGCGTAGTCCTCTTCGTCGTCGACCAGCAGAAGCTTGATCTTGCTCATCGCTATGACTCCAAACCTCCCCTTCGCTGTCGCGGTACGGCCTGTCCCGCTACCGGAACCGGAGCAGCAGCGCGGGCTCCCCGTCCCCGGCCTCGATGGTCACCGGGAGGTTGGTTAGGGTGTCTGCCAGGGCAGCCGGCCCTGCCGAGAACGGCGACTCGGCCGCCGGCTCTCCCTCGATGCGTAGCACGGGTCCATCGTCCCCTGGTTCCGCCCGGACCAGGACCGTGCCGCCCTCCGGGACCTGCTCCACGCACCATTGCAGCGTGGTCGTGATGCCGAGGTACAGCTCCAGCGCGTTGCAGGTCACGGCCAGCTCGTCGGCCACCTCGTCCAGCGCGATGGATCGGTTGTTCAACCGGGCGAAGCGCTGAGCCAGCAGGGTGATGTTGTGGAGGGCTTCGTGGAGCGGCACGCGTTCCTCGGCCCGGTCGAGGCCGTGCATGACACGGTTCAGCGCGGTCGCCAGCTCCGCCCCACGGGCGACCTGCCTGCGGATCCGGTCCAGCGCCCAGGAGACCTTCTCCCGGTCCGGCGGGCCGCCCTTCGCCGCGGCCATGAGGTCCTCGACGAGCCCCGCCGACTCCTTCACGACGGCCAGGACGTTCCGCAGGTCGTGGGTCGCTCCGGCGGTGAGCCGGGCCATGAAGGCGGCATGGGCGTCGCCCCGACGAGCGTCGGCCCCCTCCTGCGCGTTCCAGGGCTGTCCCGTGCTCATGTCAGCTCCGTCCCGGCCGTCGCGGTGGAGGGTGCGTCCTGGTCGACCTCCCACGCCGGGGAGGCGTCCGGGGCGTTCCGTGTCGCCTCCTCGATGGCGTCGACCAGGCCGGGCACCGTGGCCGGCGAGGCCTCGGCGGCGGGCGGGTGGCCCAGATCGCGGAGCGTCGCCGACGTCAGCGGGCTGATGGAGGCGATCCTGGCGGAACGCAGTGACTCGCCGTACAGCCGGACCAACGCCTTGGCCGTCGTCCCGCTGGTGACGGCGATCCAGTCGATCTCGCCGTCGGCCAGGGCCCGGGCCACGTCCGGGTCGGGGTCCTCCACGTCCACCGTGCTGTACACGGCGAGCTGTTGGACCTGGCCACCGGCGGCCTGCAGCGCCGTCGCCAGGACGGGCTGGTCCAGGCTCACCCGTGGCAGCAGGAAGCGAGGGCGCTCGCCTTCCGGCACGAGCCGTTTCGTCAGCGTCTCCGGGTCGTAGTCCTCCGGCACGATGTCGGGCCGGATGTGGTAGTCGGCGAGACGCTCCGCCGTGCCGGCGCCCAGCGCGACGAGCTTGACGCCGGCGAGCCAGCGCCCGTCACCCCCTCGCTGGAAGAGGCGGTCCATCATGTACGTGACCGCGTTCGGCGTCGTGAAGACGACCCAGTCGTACTCCCGAATCCGGCGCAGCGCCGCGTCCACCGGCCCCCAGTTGGGCGGATCCACGACCCGGATCACCGGCTGGGTGATGACCTCCGCGCCCCGCTCCGCGAACCGTGACCGCAGCCGTCCCGAGGTGCCCTCCGATCCTGCCACGAGCACCGTCGTGCCGAAGAGCGGCCGGGCCTGGAACCAGGAGAGACAGGGCGTCCGGTCCACGACCTTGCCCACCACGAACAGGCATGGAGGCCGCAGCCCGGTCTGCTCCACGATCTCGGCCACCGTGCCGAGGGTGCAGCGGACCGTCTGCTGCCATGCCCGGCTGCACCAGCGCACGATCCCGACGGGCGTGTCGGGCGAACGGCCGTGCTCCATGAGCGCCGCGCTCCATTCCCCGGCGCTCTTTACGCCCATGTAGAAGACCAGCGTGCCCGGGAAGCACGCCAGGGCCTCGTAGTCCAGGTGGGACCCCTTCTTGGCCTTCCGCTCCCGGCCGGTGACGAGGGCTACCGCGGAAGCGTCCACGTGGTGGGTCAGCGGAATCTCGGCGTAGGCGGCCAGCGCCAGGCCCGAGGTCACGCCGGGCACGATCTCGAAGGGGATGCCCTCCGCCCGCAGGGCGTTCGCTTCGTCGCCGCCCCTCCCGAAAATGGACGGGTCGCCGCCCTTCAGGCGGACCACCGTGCGTCCGGCGCGCGCCGCCTGGATCATCGTCTCGCAGATCTGGTCCGGCGTCATGCGCGGGCCGCCGTTGTGGTGCCCGAGCCGGATGAGCTCGGCGTGGTCCGGCGCGTGCTCCGCCAGGGTCGGGTTGGCCAGGTAGTCGTAGAGCACCAGGTCCGCCTTGTGGAGGCACTCCACGGCCCGCAACGTGAGCAGGCCCGGGTCGCCCGGTCCCGCGCCCACCAGATAGACCGTGCCCGGAGCGGCGTCGTCTTCCGTACGAGCGCTGTTCTTTGCCGCCTGGGTTGTCATGACGTAGCCTCCTTCGCGATCTGCGCCAGGAGCTTGGCGAACGACGCGTGCTCCCCCAACGGGGGGAGTAGCTCCAGCTGCAGCTTCGGGTACTCCTGCCGGAGCTCGGACACCAGCGGCCGGATGTCCCGGTCCACGTGGCCCTGCCCCAGCATGAACAGGGGGAGGACACAGACCCGCCGCACGCCGGAGCGCGCCGCCTCGTCCACCACCTCCCTGAGTGTCGGGGAGCCGAACTGGTTGTAGGCCAGTTGCACGGTGCAGGCGCCCACTTCGTCCTGGAGACTCGCCATGAGCTCCTCGAGAGGGACGCTCCAGGGCCGGTCCTTCCGGCCCGACGCCACCACGACCAGGATGGAGTCGTTCGTCGGCGCCCCGTCCGCGCCGTGCTCCTCCAGCAGCCGGGCGATCTCGTCCCGGGTGCGCCGGGCACGGGACGGGTCCCGGCCGTCCGTGAAGGCGGCGATGGTCACGCCATCGTCTTCCAGCAACGCGCCGAAGATGAGCTGGGAGTGGCGGGCCGACGACGCGTCGCAGGCCAGGGCGCCGTGCTGGGACGCCAGTTGCACTCCGGCGGCGTTCAGGGACGGGTCGTCCGTGGCCATGATCACCAGGAACGCGCCCTGGAAATGGTCCGCCCGGACCCGTTCCCGCACCCACTGGACCCGCCCCTCCTCGATCTGCTCGGCCAGCTCGCCGCTCACGGCCGGCGAGACGACTTTCACGTTGGCCCCGGCCTCGAGGAGGGTGCGGACCTTGCGCGTTCCTACGACCCCACCCCCCACCACGAGGCAGGTCTTGTGTCGAAGGTCGAGCCCCACGGGGAGGAAGCGCATGTCAGTGTCCCACGCCGATGAAGCCGCTCGCGGCCACCGCCAGGATGATCGCCTGGACCAGCGCGATCGTCGCGTAGATGAAGTCACGCTTGCGCACGAGCGTCGGCACGATCCCGAAGAAGCAGATGATCGTGACGGCCGACAGGACGCCGATGCCGATGAAGTTCATGTAGTCGCCGAAGCCCAGCGCCGTCAGCCACCACCACCCCGTGAGGTGGTGGTCCCGGTGCAGGTGCGCGTGGTTGATGGCCTCCAGGTACTCCTCCACGCCCATGCTCCAGTAGGCCGGCAGGGCGTCGATGGGCACCGCCGGGTCCACCGCACCCGAAATGTACAGGATGAACGTGACCAGCAGCAGGGCCAGGCCGGCGTACATGCCCGTCGCCAGGACCCGCGCGTAGACCAACTGTTCGTCGCTCGCCCTCATCCCGTCATCCGTCATCTCCATGCCTCCTCCCTCAGACGATGAAGGGTAGGCCCAGTCCCTTGGTGATGGCCTTGGCGCCGGCGAAGAGCAGCAGCGCGATGACCATCCAGCGCACGAAGCTGGGCTTGGCGACCCGCAGCACCCGCACACCGATGAAGGAGCCGAGCATGATGCCGATGAGCGAGGGCACGACCATCATCGGGATCACGCAGCCCTGGTTCAGGTAGATCCAGGCCGCCGAGGTGTCCGTGATGGAGAGCAGGAACTTGCTCGTGGCCACGCTCACCTTGAGGGGCGCGCCCAGCACCAGGTTCAGTACCGGGACGTTCGCCCAGCCGGCGCCGAGCCCGAACATGCCCGCCATGAAGCCGATGACGATGAAGAGCAGCAGGCCCGGAACGGTGCGGTGGATCTTCCAGTCCATCTCCTTGCCGGAGCTGGCCTCCATGTAGACGCCGTGGATACCCAGGATCTGGGAGAGGGCGTCGGCCTCGGGCACCTCCGGGAAGGTCGACTTCTTCGCCTTGATCATTATGACGACGATGCCGAGGATCGCCGCGCCAAGCGCCGTCTGTACCACGTTCGTGGGCAGCGCCAGCCCCACCAGCGCGCCGCCGATGGCGCAGGTCGACGCGATGAGCGCCACCGGCATGGCCAGGCGCAGGCTGGCCAGGTTCATGCGCAGGAAGCCCGGGCCCGCCGCCAGGGCGCCGCACATGGCCACCAGCAGCCCCGTGCCCCGGACGAAGTCCAGGTGGAAAGGGCAGAACCCGCTCACGATGGGTACGAACAGCACGCCGCCGCCCACCCCCGCCACCGCCGCCAGGATGCCCATGACGAAGGTCATGACGAAGAGCACCAGCGGCCAGAACCACCAGGCCGTCGAGCCCGCCGACCCGGCTTCCTCGAGTCCCGCCAGCGCCGTCGCGTCCTGCACCGCCGTCAGGGAAGCGGCGTCCAGGACGAAGAGCAATGCCAGTACCGCACTGATCAGACCGAAGCGGTGCGTCATATCTATGTCTCATCCCCTTGCCGCCACCTGTGTTCGGGCCGACGACCTCGTGGCATCTCGGCCCGGTGTCTACCGCCCCTCGGGGCGCACGCCGGATGGCGCGAGCCATCCCGCGCTCAGGTGCGGCTACGGGTACGGGTCGAACCAATCGACTGCCAAACGTACGTTCTGTACGCCCGCCACCGAGCGGGCCACCTCCGCGATCCGGTCGCCCATCTTGCCGGACGTGAGGAGGGGCACCTCCCCGGTGATCACCACGTCGCCATTCTGCGAACGGGCGTCCAGCTCCAGGTTCCGGAGCCGGTCGTTCCTCGCCAGGGCCAGCCTGATCTGGCACTCGAGGCGGAAGTCCTGGAGCCGCGCCTTCACCTCGTCGGTGACCTCGAACTCCGACCGCCCGATCACCTCCGTGACGATGCTGCAACCGCCCTGCACCGAGATGGACTCCAGGTTGATGACCAGGTCGTACAGGCTCGGGTCTTCGATGTCCACGTCGTACACCAGCTTCACCCACCGGGCCCGGGCCGCGTCCACGTCGCGGATGTAGCGCTCGGCCGTGGCCGCGTCCATGTCGCTCTCGTCCATGACCGCCTGCACCCGCTTCGACATGGGCGCGATCAGGCGTGTGCAGAGCGTGACCGGCACGTCGCGCAGGAGCAGGCCTCCGGACAGCCCGTGGTAGACCAGGTTGCCATCCGGGACGCGCTCGGACAGCGTCGCCTGGACCCCCGCCACGTAGGTCCTGCGCACGGAGGAGAAGCGGTCCCAGACGGTCGGGGGCTCGTGCATCTTTTCCTTGAGCAGGTCCACGGAGACGCCGAGCTGCTCGGCCGTGTCCTCCAGGATCTCCTCGCCGACGATGGGATAGTCCAGGCGCTCGGCGAGGCAGCGGGCCATGGCCGTGCCGCCGCTCTTGGTGCCCCTGCAGATCGATATGATCGCCACGTGTCAGATCCCGCGTGCCCTCGGTTCCGTCCACCTCATCCGTTCACGCCCGACGGGTCCCGATCGCGCGACCCGTTCCCACCGTGCCAATCGTCCAGCTTCTCGTCGAGCTGGGCCCTGCATGTCTCGGCGAACTCGCGCAGCCGCGACCGTACCTCGTCCGTCACCTCGTACTCAGGCAGCGAGGCCGCCGCCGAAATCGCCGTGCATGCCGCGTCCCGGCTCAGCCGCTTCAGCTCCACCGTGAGATCGTAGAGCGCCGGGTCCTCCACATCCTCGTCGTACATCGATCGGACCCAGCGGCGGCGTTGGTCATCCAGGTGGCGGATGAAGTCCTCGGCCGTGCCCCGCTCCATGCGGTGGCGAGACTTGGCCAGCTCCTCCACGCGCGCCTCCAACGGCGCGATGAGCCGGACCCGCAGCACCGCCGGCAGGTCCCGGAGCAGGAACTGCCCGGCGAGCCCGTGATAGACCAGAGCTCCCCCGGTGCACTGCTCCGCCAGCGTGGCCTGCACCGCCAGGACGTAGAGCTCCCGCTCCCGCTTCAACCTGGACCAGAAGTGCGGCGTCGTCTCGAACTGCTCTTCCAGCGCCTCCTGCGAAACGCCGACGTCGCGAGCGGCGTCCTGCAGCACCTCGCGGGCCACGCACGGGTACCCGAGCTGCTCGGCCAGGGCTTCGGCCACCGCTCTGCCGCCGCTCAGCGTGCCTCGCGAGATGGTGATGATCGCCACGGGTCCTTCCTCCCTTGTCAGTGCACGCCCGCGGGTGCGCCTTCCCCGGCCTGGAACCGGGCCGCGGCCCGGAGCAGGGAGGGCGCCCATTCCGGGACCGCAAGCGCGTGGACGTGCGTATACGAGGCCAGGACGTTCCGGTGGCAGAGCCCGTCCCGGGCGCCGTCGAACCCGTGCCCGCGCCGTAGCGCCAGGGCGAAGGTGAGGGCGTCGGGTGCCGACTCCAGGTACGTGTAGTGGAACTCGTGGCCGCTGAACCGCGTGCCCACCGTGTAGAACGGGTTGTCGGCCACGGTCTCCACCACGGTGTAGCCGTGACCCTGGGGTTTCTCCCGGAACCCGAAGGACACCGGCACGGATCCCGCCATGGGGTAGCGCCGGCCACGGAAGGCGAGCTCCTCACCGAGGTAGACGGCTCCGCCGCACTCGGCGTATACGGGCAACCCGGCGTCCGTCGCTTTCTTGAGGGCGAGCCGGAACGACTCGTTGTCCGCAAGGTTGCCGGCGAGAGTCTCCGGGAAGCCGCCACCGATGTAGAGGGCGTCCACCTCCGGCAGGTCCGGATCGGTCAGGGGCGAGACCTCCACCAGCGTCGCACCCGACCGGGTCAGGGCCTCCAGGTTCTCCGGATAGTAGAACTGGAACGCCGCATCCCGGAACACGCCGATGCGTACCTCGTGGGCTTCACCGGCCGGCTCCCGTGCCGGTTCCAGGCGTATGGGCGGAGCCCTCCGGGCCAGGGCGGCGATGGCGTCCAGTTCCAGGTACCGCTCGGCGATGTCCGCCGCGGCCTCGATCGCGGCTCGCCGGGTGGCGTGCTCCTCCGGCGGCACCAGCCCCAGGTGCCGTTCCGGGATGACGTCCCGGGTCCGGGGCAGGACGCCGAGCACAGGAAGTCCTGTCGCTTCCCGGATGGCGTCCCGGATCACGGACACCTGGCGGGAGCTGCCCGTACGGTTCAGGATCACGCCGCGTATGGGCACGCCGGGATCCAGCCACTGGCAGCCCAGGACCTCGGCGGCCACCGTCCGGGTCGCCTTCGTGCAGTCCACGACCAGGACGACGGGGGCGTCCAGCAGCTTCGCGAGCTCCGCCGTGCTGGCCGAGCCGCCGGCGTCGACCCCGTCGTAGAGACCGCGGTTGCCCTCGATGACCGCGATGTCGGCCCGTGGCGCCCACGTGCCGAAGGAGTGGAGGATCGTCTCCGCCGAGTGGAAGAAGAGGTCCAGGTTCCGGCACGGCCGGCCGGCGGCCGTGGTGGACCACGCGGCGTCGATGTAATCCGGTCCCTTCTTGAACGGTGCGACCTCGAGGCCCTGTCTTCGCCACGCCGCTTCGAGGCCCAACGCGACCAGGGTCTTGCCGCTGCCGCCGCGCAGCCCGGCGACCAGAACCCGGGGGATCCTCATGGCATCATGCCATCTCGATGAACCCGCACGGGCAGACCTCGGCGCACTTCGCACACCCGGTGCAGTTGCCGAGCTTGAAGACGTAGAGGTCCCCCTTCTCGGGCGGCTTCTCGATGGCCGAGTCCTGGCAGTACATCCAGCACTTCTCGCAGTCGAAGCAGTAGCCGCAGCTCATGCAGCGGTTCGCCTCGGCCACCGTCTCGTCCAAGGAGAAGCCGAGGTTGACTTCCTTGTCCAAGGCGTCCAGCCGCTGGTCCACGTCCAGGATGGACGGTTCGTAGCGCTCCTGCTTCTCGTAGTGGTCCAGGAGCATCTTGTCCGCCCGGATCACGTCCCGCTCGTCCTTCTCGAGTTCCATCCCATGCAACTCGTGCATGATGGACTCGGCCGCCCGGCGGCCGTGCCCGACGGCGTCCGTGACCAGCGCGAGCTGTGTCACGTCGCCGCCCGCCCAGACGCCGTCCAGCTTCGTGCCGCCCCGGTCGTTCACCTTGATCCAGTCCTTCCCCTCGATGAGCTCCTCGAAGCCGGTGAAGTCGGGCGCCTGGCTCACCGCGGATATGATGGCGCTGGCCGGGATCTCGAACTCCGAGCCCTCGATGGGGATCGGCCGGCGACGGCCCGACTCGTCGGGCTCGCCCAGCTCCATGCGGATGGCGACCATGGCGTTGACCTTGCCGTCCTCGCCCTTCTTGAAGCCCACCGGCGCCGCCAGGAACTCGACGTTGATCCCCTCGTTGATGGCCTCTTCCACCTCTTCCTTGATGGCGGGCATCTCTTCGAGGGTCCGCCGGTAGAGGACGGTGACGTTCGCGCCCAGCCGCTTGCAGATGCGGGCCGCGTCGATGGCCGTGTCGCCGCCGCCGACCACGATGGCGACCACGTCCTTCCCCAGCTCGAGCTGCTCCCCGTGGTGGAAGCGGTTCAGGAAGTCCACGCCCGAGAAGACGTTGGGCGCGTCCTCCCCCTCGACCCCGAGGCTCACCCCCTGCTGGGCGCCGAGCGCCACGTACACCGCGTCGTAGTCCTCCCGGAGCTGCTCCAGATCGTTGGCCTCGCCCACCTTGACCCCGGTCTCCAACTCCACGCCCAGGTCCAGGATCGCCTGGATCTCCTGGTCCAGGACCTCTTCCGGCAGGCGGTAGCCCGGGATGCCGTAGCGGAGCATGCCGCCGGCCTTCTCCATGGCCTCGAAGACCTTCACGCCGTAGCCCCGCCGGGCGAGCTGGTAGGCGCAGGAGAGCCCGCTGGGCCCGCCGCCCACCACGGCCACCTTCTCGGACCGCTTCTCATCCGTCTTCCGGACCAGGCCGAGCCCGTGCTCCCGGCCGTAGTCGCCGATGGCGCGCTCGATCTTGTTGATGTTCACCGCACCCTCGAGCTCCTGGCGGTTGCACTCCGTCTCGCATGGAGCGGGGCAGACCCGACCGCACACCGAGGGGAACGGGCTCGTGTCCGTATAGATCTCCCAGGCTTCCCGGAACGCCTCGTCCTGCGACTTGCCCAGGTGCTCCGCCTGGGCGAGCGTCGTCACGAACTCCCGGATCCGGTTGCCGCTGGGGCACCGGTCCGTGCACGGGGGCCGCTTCTCGACGAACTTCGGCCGCAACGGCGACTCTTCCCGACCACGCCCGGAGAACGACTTGCTCGTGAAGGACTTCTTCTTCTTCTTCTTCACGACCTTCTTCTTCACAACCTTCTTCGCAGCCATGCGTCACCTCACGCGACCGGTTCGTGCTCGCTGGTTATGGATACCCGTACCCCGGCCCCCGACGTGCGTCGGGGGACGGGAGCGGGGTTGCCACGGTCGACCGGCCCTCAGGACCGGCCCGGACCGCCCTACCGCTCGGTGCCCTCCTCGGGCGGGATCTCGATGAAGCTGCCGCCGAAGTACGTGTAAATGCACCGGCCGGAATCGATGAGGTCCCGGATGGCGGCCTTGCACATAGCCCGGTCCACTTCATCACCGAACTTGTCCCTCATCGCCTTGGTGAGGTCCAGGGCCTTCAGCTTCTTCTTGCCCTGGTACTCCTTCACCATCTCGTACATGGCGTCGGCGACCTGCTCCTGTGTGACGGCCATGGTACTTCTCCTTTAGTGTCTCAGCTGCGCGGTGCGCTTGTACGTCAGCGCGGCGAACCGGTAGTCGTCGATGTGCTCCTTCTCGAACTCGATACCGGTGAGCTCGAAGAACTTCGGCCAGCCGATCCGCTCGACGAACTCGCCCATCCGCTCGTGGGGCCTGGCCCGTTCGGCCCAGACCTCGACCATGTTCCGCACGTGCTCGACCACCTCGGTCCAGCGCGGCGGGTCGTTCTCGATGAAGGGCACGGCCAGCTTCGAGAACATGGGCGCGTGACGGGCGTTGGACACCTTGCCACCCACCCAGAGCGAGATGCCGTCGTTGAGGGCGTCGGCCATGGGCAGCGACGGGCAGACCGAGAAGCAGTTCGCGCAGAACATGCACAGGTCTTCGTCGATCTCCACCGACGGCTTGCCGTCCACCGTCGCCGGCCGGATGGCGGCCGTGGGGCACGACGCGATCACGTTGGGGATCTCGCACAGCTTGTTCAGCGTGCCGTGCTGTGGCCTGGGCGGGCGCCGGTGGACGCCGAGAATGGCGATGTCGGAGCAGTGCACCGCACCGCACATGTTCAGGCAGCACGCCAGCGCGATCCGCAGCTTCCCGGGCACCGGCTTGGTGCCGTCGAAGTAGTCGTTGAGCTCGTCCATCACCGCCTTCACGACCCCGGACGCGTCCGTGGCCGCCGAGTGGCAGTGGACCCAGCCCTGGGTGTGGACGATGCTCGAGATGGCGTTACCGATCCCGCCGACGGGGTGGCCGAGATCGGCCAGGTCCTGGATGAGGGGGTCGATCTTCGACTCGTCCGTCAGCAGGAACTCCATGTTGTGCCGGCTCGTGAAGCGGAGGTAACCGTCGCAGTACTTGTCCGCGAGCTCGGCGTACTTCCGGATCCGCTTCGTGCCCAGCAGCCTGGGCGACCCGGCCCGGACGGTGTACAGCTTGTCGCCCGACTCGCCGACGTGGACCATCACGCCGGGCTTGAGGATCTCGTGGTACTTCCACTTCCCGTAGTTCTCCTTGATGATGGGAGGCAGGAAGCGCTCGTAGTGTGGAGGACCAATGTCCGTCTTTCTGTCCTTCATTGCCGTTGCCATCGCTATCTCCCGATCCGAACGTTCCGTTCCGAATTGAGCGTTGCGCGCGCGCCCGTCACGCTTCTACTTCCTCTTCCTCGTCCTCTTCCTCGATCTCGTAGTACTCCTCGTAGAAGATGTACGGGTTGTCCCTCGGATGCTCGACCATCTCCGGGATCGGCTCGACGCCGATACCTTCGAGGAAGTTCCCGAGTCCCACGCGCTGCATCAGCTCGCCGACGCGCTCACGGTTCTTGCCGTGCTCGCCCCAGAACTCCCAGATCCGCTCGGCGAGGTCCTTCAGCTCCTCGTACGGCGGCTCCATCTTCATGAACGGTACCAGGACCGACGAGAGCTGCGCACCCTGCACGATGGGCGCCTTGGACCCGAGCAGGATCGTGGCGCCGGTGTCGGTGCCGGGCCGGAGCGCCTTGGGCATGACGTTGATGCAGTGCATGCACTTGACGCAGTTGCTGTCGTCGATGTCCAGCTCGTTGCCGTCCCACTCGATGCACTTCGTGGGGCAGTTGCCGCACACGTCGCGCTCGATGTTCATCCCGTCCTCGGCGTAGGCCCGGACCTCGTCCTGGTCGATCCGGATCTCGTCCCGCCAGGTCCCGATGATGGACATGTCGGAGCGGGCGATGGACGCCACGCAGTCGTTCGGGCAGCCTGCGAACTTGAACTTGTACTTGTACGGGAACATGGGCCGGTGCAGCTCGTCCTGGAACGTCTGCGTGATGTCGTGGCAGGCGTTCAGCGTGTCGTAGCACGCCCACTCGCACCGGGCCGGCCCAACGCACGCGCTGGGCGTCCGCACGTCCGAGCCGGAGCCGCCCAGGTCGAAGTCGTTGTCCGTCAGGGCCTTGAACGTCGGCTCGAGCTCGTCCGTCGTCGTGCCCAGGAGGATGATGTCCCCCGTGGACCCGTGCATGTTCGTGAGCCCCGAGCCGTGCTCCTCCCACAGGTCGCACAGCGTGCGCAGCACGTCGGACGTGTAGAACCACCCGCTGGGCATGTTGACGCGCAGCGTGTGGAAGTGGGCGATGGCCGGGTACTCCTCCGGCAGGTCGTTGTACCGGCCGATGACGCCGCCACCATACCCCATGACCCCCACGATGCCGCCGTGCTTCCAGTGGCCGATCTTCTCCTCGTAGGAGCGCTCGAGCAGCTGCAAGAGCTGCGCGCACTCCTCCTTCTCTTCGGCCATCTCCTTGATCTGGGTGACGAAGCTGGGCCATGGCCCTTTCTCCAAGTCATCCAGAAGCGGAGTGCCGCCGTTCTGTTTGACGTCTGCCATCCTGATCTCCTTTTCTTCAGTGGGGTTGATGGCGTTCTCGTTTCACTTCTCGTTCAGACGGCCTGTAGCCGTTCTCTCACGTTCACGACGATCCGTACCAGCACCGTCAGGACCGCGAATCCCATGGCGTAGACGCCGACGGTGATCGCGATTTCCGGCACGGTCGGCATGTACTCCGTGACCTCCCCCAGGGGCGACGGGATGAACCCGCCCACCACGAGGCCCATGCCCTTCTCGATCCAGACGGCGGCGATCACGGCGACGAGCGTCACCGCCAGCAGCCCCTCGTGCCGCCGCACGCGCGGGATGAGCAGGAGCGTCACGGATGCCAACGTGAGCAGCGCGTTGGTCCACATCCAGGGCACCAGGGCCTCGTGGCCGTGGAGCCCGAGATAGAGGTACTCGAAGGCGTGGACGTGGTGGGGCATGTCGCTGTACAGCCCCGTGAAGAGCTCCACGCCGACGAAGAAGAGGTTGATGGTCATGGCGTACGCCACGATCACTGCCAGCTTCCGGATGGCTTCCTTGCCGGCGTCGAACCGGGTCGTGTGCCGGAGCAGGATGGCCAGCAGGATCAGGAGCGCCGGGCCGGACGAGAAGGCCGACGCCAGGAACCGGGGCGCCAGGATCGCCGTCATCCAGAAGGTCCGGGCCTCCAGCCCCGAGTACAGGAACGCCGTGACCGTGTGGATGCTGATGGCCCACGGGATCGACAGGATGATCAACGGCTTGACCCAGTTGGGCGGCGGCGCGTCCTTGCGCTCGGCGTCGAAGGTCACCATCCCGATGACCAGGTTCAGCAGCAGGTAGCCGAAGAGGACGACGGTGTCCCAGAACATCACCGAGTTCGGCGAGGGATGCAGGAACACGTTCATGATCCGCATCGGCTGGCCCAGGTCCACGAAGATGAACGTCATGCACATGAGCACGGCCGAGACGGCCAGGAACTCGCCCAGGATGACCATCTTGCCGAAGGCCTTGTAGTCGTGCAGGTAGTACGGCAGCACGACCATGACGGCGGACGCGGCCACCCCGACCAGGAAGGTGAACTGGGCGATGTAGAGCCCCCAGGTCACGTCGCGGCTCATCCCCGTCACGGTGAGGCCCTCTGTATACTGCTGGCCCCACGCCGCCAGGCCCACCAGGATCAGGACGGCCCAGACGGCCATCAGGATCCAGTATCGCTTGCCTCCCCTGAACGCTGCTTCCAGCATCGCGTCTACCTCACTGTCCCCTCGCGCGGGACACGTTCAGACGATGTAGTAGACTCTCGGCCCGGTCCCGAGCTCGGGCCGTCGAACGATGGTCCTCCGTTCCCGGAGGATGCGGCTCACCTCCGAGTCGGGATCGGTCACGTCGCCGAAGACCAGGGCGCCTTCGCCGCCCTCCACGCCCTCGACCGCTTCCACGCAGGCCGGCACCTTGCCGTCCCGGAGCCGCTCCGCGCAGAAGTTGCACTTCTCCACCACGCCCTTGGCGCGGGTCGGGAAATCCGACGGGTAGTCGCCGTTCCCGTCCGTCTCGATGTAGGGGCGCGGGTCCCGCCAGTTGAAGCTCCGGGACCCGTACGGGCAGGCAGCCATGCAGTACCGGCAGCCGATACAGCGGTGCATGTCCATCATCACGATCCCGTCCGACTCCCGCTTCCAGGTGGCCTGCGTCGGACAGACCCGGACGCAGGGCGGGTTCTCGCAATGATTGCACAGCGCCAGGACCGGCACCTGCCGGGCGTCGGGCGGCGTCGCGTCGTGGATCTGCTCCGGGAACACCTGTTCGAACCCGGCCGTCCAGATCCACTTCACCTCGTCGTCGGGATCCGGCAGATCGGGCACGTTGTGGGTGAGGTGGCAGGCTTCGATGGCGGCCCGTCGCACCTCGTCCCGGGTGCACTTCTCCACGTCCACCACCATGGCCAGGCGGTGTGCGGGCTCGGACTCCTCCCACACCTGTCCGCCCTCCGACCTCGCGCACGCGGTCAGGACGGGCAGGCCCCAGCCCAGGCCGAGGGCCGCCGAGCCGGCTTCCTTCAGGAAGCGGCGCCGGCTCGTTCCGTTCGTATCCTCAGGGCTCGACATGGCAATCCCAGCAAAAGACCGGGTCGACATCCGCGTATTCGTGGCAACGCTGGCAGAACGTCTCCCGGTTGTCGTGACATTCCATACAGGTTCCGGTCAGGCTCATGGTGAAGGTGGCGCCCGTGGACGAGACGTAGTTCCACTCGCCGTCGCGCACCACGGCGTCCCGCCACTCGTTCAGGAGGGCGGGGTGGTTCGCCGTCATGAACTCGGTGGGCTCCACGCACGCCGTCTCGTCGGCCGGCAGCTCCACCTCGGGTGGGGCCGGGTCCGCACCCGCCATCACGCCGTAGAGCGCCGGGAAGAGTACCACGACGACGAACACGCCCAGCCCGGTCAACACCCACTTCCGGTCTCTCATGACGCGGCTCCCGCTTCAACGGTCTCCGCCTCGGGCTCGGGAGGCTCTTCCTCCTCGTGCTCCGCCCGGCCCGGGATGGGCTCCAGCCTCAGGTTGTGCGTCCGCGGACCTTCGCCCTCCATGACCAGGGCGTTGGCCACCAGCTCGCTGATCCCCGTCACCTCCACGCCCGGCGCCCAGTAATCGCATACGGTGACCAGGGTCGCCCGGTCGATGGCGCACATGGCTGCGAGCTGGTTCACGCCGTGCTTCTCCTGGACATGGCGCACCGCCAGGCCACGGGGCATGCCGCCGCGCAACCGCATCTCCATGTTCTCGTCCGTGCCCAGGCCGGCACCGCCGCCGCAGCAGAAGGTCTGCTCCCGGATCGTGTTCTCCGGCATCTCGTAGAAGTGGTTGCAGACGTTCCGCAGCACGTAGCGCGGCTCCTCCAGGATCCCCATGGCTCGGGCCGGGTTGCACGAGTCGTGGAAGGTGACCCGGATGTGGTCGTTCCTCGACGGCTCCAGCTTCAGCTTGTCGTGCCGGATCGCGTCGGCCAGGAACTCCATGATGTGGATCATCTTCGTGGACCGGGCGTGCTCGAAGACCGTCCCCGTCAACGGCGAGGTGGGCACCTCGAGGAAGTCGGCGGGGCCGTTCATCGTGTCCATGTACTGGTGGATCACCCGCCACATGTGGCCGCACTCCCCGCCCAGGATCCACTTCACGCCGAGCCGCTTCGCCTCGGCGTACATCTTGGCGTTGAGGCGCTTGATCATCTCGTGGGAGGTGAAGAGCCCGAAGTTGCCGCCCTCCGACGCGTACGTGCTCCACGTGTAGTCGATCCCCAGCTCGTGGAAGAGGATCATGTACGCCATGCAGGTATAGATGCCCGGCGCGGCCACGTAGTCGCCCGACGGGGTCACGAAGAGGATCTCCGCGCCCTTCTTGTTGATGGGCAGGTCGACCCGGACCCCGGTGGCCTCCTCGATGTCGTCCACCATGAACTCCAGCGTGTCCACCAGGCCGTGAGGCTGGATGCCCAGGTGGTTCCCGGTCCGGTAGCAGTTGGCCACCGGCTCGATGACCCAGTTCACATAGAGGCCCAGCAGGCCGAGCAGCTCCCGGCCCATCATGGTGATCTCGGCCGTGTCGATGCCGTACGGGCAGAAGACCGAGCAGCGCCGGCACTCGGTGCACTGGTAGAAGTAGTAGAACCACTCCTTGATCACGTCCTCGGTGAGCTTCCGGCCGCCGGCCAGCTCGCCGAAGATCCTGCCCATGGCGGTGAAGTCCTTGCGGTAGATGGAGCGCAGGAGCTCGGCCCGGAGCACGGGCATGTTCTTCGGGTCGCCGCTGCCGATGAAGAAATGGCACTTGTCGGCGCACGCGCCGCAGCGCACGCACGTGTCCATGAAGATCTTGAAGGTGCGGTACTTCCTGAGCCGCTCGGCCATCCCTTCCAGGACGATGCGCTGCCAGTCGTGGGGCAGCTTCCAGTCCACGTCCGTGACGGCCCACTCGTGGGCATGGGGCAGCCCGAGCGTTTCCAGGTGCTTGGGCTTCCCGGGATAGATGAAGCTCCCCTTGCGAATGTCCACCGGGGTGTCCATCCACGGCGTGGCTGGCGGCTGCCAGCCGACGTCCAGCAGCTCGTCCTTCTCGTAGTAATCGGGCTCGTCGAAGCGTGCCATCGCTATTCCCTCTCCACCGGGACTCCGGCGGCGATCATCTTCTTTCTGAACTCCTCCTCGTACTCCTCGTAGCCGTGCACGGGCACCGGGTAGTCCCACGGGTTCACGTGCCGGACCGCCCGGTTCGTGTTCGCCAGGTTCCGGGTCGGGCTCATGAAGACGCCCGCCATGTGCACCAGCTTGCTGAAGGGGAAGTAGGCCAGCAGCACCGTCACCAGGAACAGGTGCCCGAAGAACAGCGGGTCGATCCCCGCGGGCACCGTCGGCGAGAAGGTGACCAGGCCGGTGGCCAGCTCCTTCACGGCGGTCACGTCCGTGCGGGACAGGTGGCGCATCCAGAGCCCGCTGAGCCCGATCCCCAGGAGCAGGAAGAGGGGGAAGTAGTCGTTCGCCAGCGAGATGTAGCGCATCTGCGCGTCGGCCAGCCGGCGGTACAGCAGGTAGCCCGTGCCCAGCAGGAAGAGCGCCGTCGTGATGTAGAGGGCGGGCAGCCCGATCTGCAGGAACCCGTCCACCGCCGCCACCGCGGTGACGAAGCCGGGTACCGGCTCCGTGGCCAGGCGCAGGTGCCGGACCAGGATGATCAGGAACGACCAGTGCATGGCCATGGCGGCGAACCAGAGGGTGAGGGAGCTGCCGTAGACCAGGCGGCCGTCCACCATCTCGGTGCGCGTGTTCTTGAGCAGCGACCGAAAGAAGAGCACCTCCAGCGCCATGCGGCCCACCACGCCCAGCGCGCTGTGGGGGTTGTCGAGCCGGTTCCGCTTGATCCAGGGCAGGGACTTCTGTTGGCCGCTCGTCGTCGGGATGCGGAAGGGCACGGGCACGTTCGCCCAGCCCAGCACCCGGTAGATGATGCCGACGACGAACACGGCCAGGGCGGCGTACGGCAGCACGACGCCGAACACCCAGCCCGATCCCAGCGGGGCGCCGACCAGGGCCAGGCCGAAGAGCCCCGCCACCACGGCCAGGGGAAGCAGTACCTTCATGGCAGATCGCCTCATGGCACGTTCGTCCGCGTCATCATCCTCACTCCACCTCCGCCGGCTCCGTCGGCTCGACGGGCCGGTTCAGGCGCTCCAGGATCCACGAGACCTTGCGCTGCATCTCCCGGATCCGGATCCGGGCCAGCTCCTCCCTGAGCTCGACGTAGACGTCGAACGCCGCGAGGGCCAGATCGTCGATGCGGCCGTCCAGCTCGTGGAGCTCGGACCGGAAGGCGGCCCCGCCCTCGTCCAGCTCGGCCCGCACCGCGTCCTTCAGCGCCAGCACGAAGCCCACGGCCGTGGAGGCCGGTATCTCCTGCACCGCCCGGATCTTGAGGATGCGCCGGAGATCATCCGTCGTGTCGGTGTCCTCCCCGGTGCGCAGCGCGTCGAAGAGCGCCCGCGTCCCCGTCCGGGCGGCATGGCCCACGGGGTTCGTGAACTGGTCCCTGCCGCGCTTGAAGAACGCCGCCCCGTCCTCCGGATAGGCGCCCAGCACCTCGTCGAGCCAGCGGTCGACGATGGCTTCCTTGCGCGCGTCCAGGATGTCCCGGAATTCCATGGTCTCTCCCGTGCCGCCATGCGGCGCGCCCGGCCCGCAGGCCGGTGGTTCAGACCGTCCCCTGACTCCGGCCGACCGGGCCCGGTGCCCGGCCGGCACGGAGCTCCTGCTCAGACGCAGCCCGTGGGCTTCGGCAGCCCGGCCACCTTGCAGGCGCCCTTCGCGGGTCCGCTGGGGAACAGGTCGTAGATCTCCTTCAGCTTGAAGCCCGTCTCCTTACAGAGCTTCCGGATCATGGGGGCCATGTCGTACTCCAGGTAGTAGTTCCTGAGGTAGTTCACGACCTTCCAGTGATCCTCCGTCAGCTCATCGACGGCCTCGGTCTTGGCCAGGTCCGCGGCCACGTTCTCGTCCCACGCGTCCGGATCCTGAATGAAGCCGTCCTCGTCGATCTCCAGCATCTTGCCGCCGAGTTCCACCTGTTCCATCGGATTCCTCCGTTGCTGAGCCCGTTCCTGCGACGTCCTTGCTTGGTCCGGCCGCCGCGCGAGCGCGGCCGCCGGCGTCCGTGCTACACGAAGTCGATCTCGATCTCCGGCGGGTCCTGGAGCGTGGCCGGCACCGGGAACTGCGTGACCAGGTCACGCAGCTCCTGCCGGGCCTCGCCCGGGATCCCCTCCGGGAGCTCGACGTCCACCACCAGCGCTGCGACGCGCTTGGGGTCCTCCACGAGCTGCATGGTCAGGCTGACGCCCACCTCGCCGTCGGAGTAGCCGTGCTCGTCGCAGTACTTCTGGATCATGATCCCGAGACACCCGCCGAGGGCCGCGCCCAGGAGCTCCACCGGGTTCAACCCGGCGTCCCGCCCGCCCTCCGCCTCCGACATGTCCGTCGTCAGCTCGTGGTCGCGCAGGCGGATGGTGAACTCCAGGCCCGCGTCCCTCGTCACGGTGATCAGGTCCATGACCGTGCCTCCCGTCCCGTTACGTTCGTCGGGGCGTGCCGTTCACTCCTTCTCGTTCTCCTTATCCGCCGACTCGCCCGTGGCCGCACCGTGCAGCTTGACCTCGACCTTCTCCTCCAGCCCGGAGTAGAACCCCCTCAGCAGCGCCACGACCTCGGGCTTGCTGAACTCTTCCGGCACCGCCTTGCCCTCGGAGAGCATCTTCCGGAGCATGGTCCCGGAGAGGAGGAGCCGGTCGCCGGAGACGTGTTTGGCCTCCCCGTCCAGGACGGCCTTCTCGTCGTGCGGGCAGGTCTTCATGGAGGCCATCTCGCCGCACTGGTAGCAGTAGAAGGTCCAGTCCATCTTCAGCGGCTGCGTCAGCAGCGCACCCTCCGGGACCTCGTTGAAGATCTCGTGGGCGTCGAAGGGGCCGTAGTAGTCTCCCACACCGGCGTGGTCGCGCCCCACGATGAGGTGCGAGCAGCCGTAGTTCTGACGGAAGACGGCGTGCAGCAGCGCCTCCCGCGGGCCGGCGTAGCGCATGTCCAGCGGGTAGCCGCCCTGCACCACGCGCTCGGGCCGGAAGTAGTTCTGCACCAGGGCGTCGATGCACTTGACCCGGGTCTCCGCCGGGATGTCGCCCGGCTTCAGCGCGCCCAGTAGCTGATGGATGTAGACCCCGTCCGTCACCTCGATGGCGACCTTCGCCAGGTAGGCGTGGGAGTTGTGCATCGGGTTCCGGAGCTGCAACGCGGCGACCGTGTTCCAGCCCCGCTCTTCGAAGATCTCCCGGGCGTCCACCGGACGCTGGTAGATCCCCTCGAACTCGATGGGGAAGATCCCCTCGCTCAGCACCTGGAGTGGCCCGGCCACGTTCACCGGCTGCTGGTCCATGACCTTGGCCACGCCGGGGTGCTCCAGGTCGGTGGTCTTGAAGACCTCCTTGCACTCCAGCTCCTTGTCGATCGTGTACTTCTCCCGGACCGTGAGGATCGCCATGATCATGTCCTCGTCCGGATCCAGCAGCGCGACCTCCTCGCCTTCCTTCAGCTCACCCGCCACCTCCTCGGAGACCGAGAAGGTCACCGGGATCGGCCAGAAGGTGCCGTCCGCCATCTGCATCTCCGTGACGCAGCCCTTCCAGTCGTCGTGCCCCATGAACCCTTCCAGGGGCGTGAACCCGCCGATCCCCATCATGATCGTGTCCCCCACCTCCCGGGACGTCATGGGGAGCTGCTTCAGCGTGCGGGCCTTCTCCTTCGCCTCGGCCAGCTCCTCGCCTTCCAGGAGGAGGGGCTTCAGCACGTGTTCCTTGCCGTGCGGCTTCACCAGTTGCGCCATGGTCTCTCTTCCGTCGTTGCGTGCCCGTCGGGCGGGGGCCTCGTGCCCACCGCCCCTTGCATCCTATGCCTCGACCGGCTCTCCAAGCGACCGGACCCGGTGCCGGCCCGTGTGCTCCGCGTACGTCATGGCCAGGGTCCGGTACCACATGTGCGCGAACTTCGAATACGGCAGGTACACCAGGAGCCCGAAGACCAGCACCAGGTGTACAAAGTAGACCGCGTACGCCGTGTACTCGAACGCCCCCATGGTCTCCGGCGTGACCGTGAACCGGAAGATCTCCACCACGAACCCCGTCACGCCCACCAGGAAGAGCAGCCAGAGGAAGATCCAGTCGAACGAGGTGCTCCGGTGCTTCCCGTCGTCCGGCGCGTTCAGGCGGTCCAGGATCGCCTTGCCGGTCCCCACGACCAGGATGATGCCGCCCACGTTGGCCAGCACCTTCATCGGGTGCAGGAGGTCGAACGGGTACAGGGATTCCACGCCGAACACCGGCATGAGGTAGAGGTCCATGGTGGCCCAGACCGTCACGACGAAGAGGGCCAGGAACCCGTAGAACGCCAGGAGGTGCGAGGTCTGGCGCCTTGCCTGGTCCTCGCATTCGCCGAACCGCGTGTGGGTGAAGATGGCGCCCAATGCCCGGAACAGGGCGGGGAAGAACCCGAGCACCACCTCGCCCCGCCCCCGTTCCGCGTCGGCGGTCTTCATCCCCCTCCAGAAGCGGACAAGCCCCACGATCAATCCCAGGAAGACGAGCAGGGTCAACGTCGTGAAGAAGCCGATGAGCAGCCAGTGCGGGAAGAAGGCGGCGTAGAACGCCGCGTGGGGGTCCGCCAGGCCGAGCGCCTGCCCCAGGGGATCCCGGGCCACCACGGCCAGCGCCAGGAGCAGCGCCGGGACCAGGACCAGCATCATGGGCGTGGCCCGGACCGAGTTCACCCACCGGGCAATGGCCTGGGGGAAGGCGAAGTGCTGGATGACCTGCTGCCGGATGGCCGCCAGGACGTCTCCCGGGCGTGCGCCCCGGGGGCAGCGCAGCGAGCAGTCGTTGCACTGGTGGCAGAGCCACACGTCCGGGTCGTGGACAAGCCGGTCCTTCATGCCCCACTGGGCCCAGTGCATCTCCTTCCGGGGGAAGGGGTCCGGGCCGGTGGACAGACCGCAGACCACCGAGCAGGTGGCGCACTGGAAGCACTTGTTCAGGTCGTCGCCACCCGACGCGATGACGGCGTCGACGAATTCCGAGTCCGGTTGGACCTTGAGAGCCTGGGCCATCCTCCTCGTCCCCTTTGCGTGTCTTTCCTCAGAATCCCTTGAACGGGTTCAGCCCGATCTCATCGATCTCCTCGGCGAACTCGTCGATGATCTCCGGCAGCCTGGCGAACTCGTTGATGGGCAGCTCCTCCAGGCGCACACGCTCCTCCTCCAGGGCGAGCTGCTGCAGCTTCTCCTGGATGTTGTGGCTGCGGGTCTGCATGAGCTCGCTGCCGCGGATGTAGTGGCACTGGTAGTCGTCACCCGACTTGCAGCCCACCAGCAGGATGCCGTCGTAGCCGCGGGCCAGGGCGTCGGCCACCCAGACCACGTTCACGGAGCCCAGGCAGCGGACCGGGATGAACCGGATGTACGCCGAGTGCCGGATCCGCTTGAGCCCGGCCGTGTCCAGCGCCGGGTAGGCATCGTTCTCGCACAACAGACCGAGCAGACGCGGCTTCTCCTCGAACTCGTCCGGAATGTCCACCGACTTGATCATCGAGGAGATGATCTCCGGCGAGTAGTCCTGGAAGGAGATGATCCGCTCGGGGCATGCGCCCATGCAGATGCCGCAGCGGCGGCAGCGCGTCAGGTTGGGCTCGGGCGTGCCGTCGGCCTTCTCGTTCAGCGTGCCGAACGGGCACTCCTCGGTGCAGCGCTTGCACTGGGTGCAGCGCTGGAGGGCGAAGGTCGGGTACGACATGTCGCCCCACCGCGGGTGCACCGTCTCGCCCTTCGCCGCCAGCTCCACCGTCTGGATGGCCTTGATGGCGGCGCCGGAGCCGTCCTCCTCCGCCAGGCGCGCGTCGTTGGGCGCCCGCACGCAGCCCGCCGTGTAGATCCCCGTCCTGCGGGTCTCGTACGGGAAGCAGATGAAGTGGGAGTCCGGGAAGTCGTACTTGAGCGCCGGCAGATCCGGTCCCTGGCGATAGCCCAGGTTCAGGATGGCCGTGCCTTCCACGTGCTGCAGCTCCTCCACCGTCTTCTTCGCCGCTTCGAGCTGGGCACCGTTCTCGCCCTTGGCGATGACCTTCTTCGCGTCGTTGTAGCGGCGGATCGCCTCGCCGTCCGCGGCGCGGGGCACCATGCCCGTGGCCAGCACCACCAGGTCCGCCTCCACCTCGATGTCACCGCCCAGCAGCGACTGCTCCGCCCGGACCACCAGGGTGCCGTCACTGGTGTCGACGCCGGTCACCTCCGCCTTCGTGAAGTAGATCCGGCTGTCCTCCTGGGCCCTGCGGTAGAAGTCCTCGTACTGGCCCGGCGTCCGGATGTCCTTGTAGAGAATGTAGACCTCCGCCTCCGGGTCCATCTCCCGGGCCACCAGCGCGTGCTTGATGCTGGCGCGGCAGCAGACGCCCGAGCAGTACGGGAGATGGTCCTTGTCCCGGGAGCCGGCGCACTGGATGAAGGCGATCCTGCGAGGCGCCTTGCCGTCGCTCGGCCGCTTGATCGCGCCCGACGCGATCATCTCCTCCATCTGGACGTTCGTGACGACGTCCGGCGAGTTGCCGTAGCCCAGGTGCGGCAGGCGGGACGCGTCGTACGGCTTCCAGCCCGTGGCCTGGATCATGGCGCCGATGCGCAGATCCATGCTCGAGCCGTTCGCCTTCACCTTCACGTCGAACTGACCCGGCTGCCCCGTGATGGACTCGATGGTGGAGCCGGTGTGGACCGTGATGCGCCCGTGGCCCTGCACGGCATCGACGCGGCCCTGAATGTCCGAGGTCGCGGGCTCGCCGTACGGCGGATCGTGGGGGATCTGCCGCGCGAACCGGCCCATCCAGCCGCCCAGCCGGTCCTCCTTCTCCACCAGCACGACGTCGTAGCCGGCGTTCGCGGCGTCCAGCGCGGCGCTCATCCCCGACACGCCGCCGCCCACCACGAGGATCGTCTTGTCGATCTCCTCGTCCAGCGGCTCGGGCAGCGAGACCTTCGCCGCCCGGGTGACGCCCATGCGCAGGTAGTCCTGCGCCATCATCTGCGTGTCCTCGTCGTTCGGCTCGTGACTCCAGACGACCTGCTCGCGCAGGTTCACGCGCTCGGTCTGAACGCCGTCGAAGGCGAACGCGTCCGTCATGACCCGGTGGGAGCACGCGGCCACGACAATCGTGTTGACGCCGTCCTGGATGTCCTGCCGGATGAGCTCCCGGCCGGCGTCACCGCAGAGGCACTCGTGGTCCCGGCACAGCTCCATGCCGAGCTCGTCCGTGGCGACGTCGCTCAGGGCCTCGATATCGAGGGAATCCCCGATCTCGCAGCCTCGACAGATATATACCGCCGTCTTCTTGTCCAAAGCTCTACTCCGCGCAGAATTGCAGGGCTTTCACGGCGGCTCCCGTCGCGTCGCGCACGCAGGCGGCCACGTCGATGGGACGCTTCGCGCACCCGATGGGCAGGAGGCCGGCCTGCGGCTGGCTCGCCGTCAGGAAGCCGTGCTCGTCCGTCTGGAGGCCGTTCTCCATCTCGATGCCGCTCGCCGTGGGGATCATGCCCGTGGCCAGGACCACCAGGTCCACCGCCTGCGTGACCCGGTCTCCCGAGAGCGTGTCCTCCGCCTCCACCTCCAGCGTGCCGCCGCCGTTGGCGGTGACCTTCGCCACCTTGCCCTTGATCAGATTGAGCTTCTCGTCCTCCTGGGAGGCGGCGTAGAAGTCCTCGAGCCGGCCCGGCGCCCGGATGTCGATGTAGAAGACGTAGATGTCCGCGTCCGGGTACTGGGCCCGGACGTACCGGGCCTGCTTCAGGGAGGCCATGCAGCAGACGCCGGAGCAGTGGGCGTAGTAGTTCTCGTCCCTGGAGCCGGCGCACTGCACGAAGGCCACGGACTGGACATCGCCGCCGTCGCCTTTCTGGATCCGGCCGCCGGTGGGACCGTTCGGCGCCGCCAACCGTTCCATCTCCACGTTGGTGAGCACGTTCTCGTGGGTGCCGTAGCCCAGCCCCTCGAACCGGGTCGCGTCCGGCGGATCCCAGCCCGTGGCCATGATGATGGCCTGCACCTCCAGCTCCTCCGTCTCGGCCTCCATACCCAGGTCAATGGCGTCGTAAGGACACGCCTCCACACACTTGCCGCACTCCTCCTCGCCGAGGCACGCCGCTTCGTCCACCACGTACCGAAGGGGGTAGGCCATCTCGAAGGGCAGATAGATCGCCTTCGTCGTGCCCTTGCCCAGGTTGAAGGCGTCGGGCCGTTCTTCCGGGCAGACGTCCACGCACGCGGCGCACGCCGTGCACTTCGCGTTCACGAAGCGCGGGTTGCGGCGGATCGTGACCTGGTAATTCCCCGGCTCGCCGGCGATGGACTCGACCTCCGTCGTGGTCAGGCACCGGATGTTCGGGCTCGTCTTGATCCTGCGGACATTGATCTCGAGCCCGCAGGTGGGCGGGCACAGTTTCGGGAAGTACTGGTTCGAGCGGGCGACCCGTCCACCGAGGAATGCCTCCTTCTCTAGCAGCACCACGTCGGCCCCGGCTTCCGACGCCTCGATGGCCGCCGTGATGCCGCTGATGCCACCGCCTATGACGAGGATCGTGCCTCGCTTGCCGTATTCACTCATCGAGCTTGCCTCTAGAGGTCTTCTTACGATCGGTGATGACCCTCTTCTCCAGCTTCTCCTGGAACGCCCGGGCGACGTCCCCCTTCATCTTCATCGTGTCCTCACCGAAGAGGGCGTAACGCAGCCACAGGAACCCGAAACGCAGCAGCGCCTCGTCGCTGTAGCGCATCTCCTCGATGAAGTCCTCGTCCACCTCGAACTTCTCCAGCAGCGTGCTCTCGAAGACGAAGACCCGGAACTTGTCCAGGTCGTAGCACGCCATGAAGAACATCTCCATCTTCTCGGGCGAGAGGACGCCGCCCTTGTCGAAGAACTCGTGGAGCGTCAGCTCCTTGTACGCCTCCACCCAGGGGTCGTACTCGTCCACGCCCTGGTCGGCCTCCCACTCCCGCACCGTCCACTCGGTGGCTTCCTCGAAGCCCTGGCAGCCCTCCTCCTCGAGGAGGAAGTAGAACCGCTCGCCCCGCCAGCCGTCGGGCGTGTCCTTCTGCGCGGCGAGGCCCAGCGGGTACATGCGGCAGGGCCACGGACGGTCCTCGTAGACCCCGCAGCCCTCGTCCGTCAGGAAGGTGCACCGCTTGGACTCGTCGTCGCCCATGCGCAGGAGCACGACGGGCGTCCGCATGTCCTTCTGCACCGGGAGCAGGGCGTGCTTTTCCAGGAACTCGGCGGAGCCCAGCCCCAGCCGCTTGCGCAACCGGAGCACGTCGTAGGGTGAGAGGAAGATGTTGACGTCGCTGCAGCACTGGTTGAAGCAGGCCACGCCGGGGTGGCATCCGAACCGGAACGTGTCGTCCGGGCCGAGCCGCCGGTGGTCCGCCAGTATCTTTTCCTGGAGCCTTCGGTGCTGTTCTGCAGCGTCGATCGTGTCCGCGCTCATCCGTCCTCCTCCTCGTCCCCTTCGTCCACGATCATCTCGCGGGTCGCCGTGTCCGACCAGACGGGGATCATCATCGTCGACTCGGTGGCCGGGTTGACGGCGAATCGATAGGAAGCGCGCTGCTGGTACTGCTCCTTCATCCATTCCCAGCCGCGCTGGTAGTACGGGCAGTCGTCGTTGAAGCAGACGTAGAAGAACTCCTCCTCCCAGGTCGCACCGTCCGGCACGCGCCACTTCAGAAGACGGGATCCGCAGTGCTCGCAGGTGCGCTTCGTCTCCACCATCATCGGTCTGCCTCGTCTTGTCCTGCCGTCATTCGAGCGGGGTGCGGCCCGCCGGGCCCGGAGGCCCGGCGAGCCGACCGCCGGCCGCTTATTGCGTGATGTACTTGACCGGGCGCTTGATCATCTCCCATTCGCCCGTGGCCGGGTCGTACCTGCAGTTGCAGAACGCCAGCCAGTTCTCGTTGTCCATCCTCGGCTTGTCGGCACGGAAGTAGTATCCGGGCCAACGCGTCTCCTCACGGAAGTAGAGCGACCGGACGTGCGCCTCGGCCTGGTACGACCGGTGGACGGCCTCCCACGCCCGCATCAGCTCGTGCAGGTTCGAGGCTGCCAGGTTCTCGGCGTCTTCCTTCAGGAAGTCCAGCAGCTCCATGCCCTTCTCGAGGAGCTTGTCGTTCGTCTTGAACTGCGACGACACGCCACCCGCGTACTCGTCCATGATCTTCTGAAGCCGATACATGAACTGCCGCGGCCGGATGTAGTTCGGATTGACGTCGGGATCCGTGGTCGCATCCTTGTGCTCCTCGAACACGTCGAGAGGCTTGAGGATCGTCTTCCTCAGCTCGTCGACCTGCGCCTCATCCACCGTCGGCGCCTCGTTGTGGTCGAGGATGTACGCCACGGCCGCCTTGCCCGCGATGCGGCCTTCCGTGAAGGAGCCGGACGAGAACTTGTGGCTGGACGCACCCGATGCGTCGCCGGCGGCGAACAGCCCGTCCACCGTCGTCATGCACGGGTAGCCCCAGAAGTACTCGTCCTTCGTCTCCGCCGTCTGGAGGTCCTCCGGCCCGGACACCCACGCGCCCGACGCACCGGAGTGGGACCCGATGAAGTACGGATCGCAGGCCATGATCTCCGACGGCTTCTTCTCCGGCTCCACGTTCGTGGCCGCCCAGAGGATCGCCTGGGAGATGGTCATGTCCAGGAAGTCCTCCCACGCCTCGGCCTCCAGCTCCTTCAGCTTCTTCTTCGCTGCCTTCTCATCCTCCGCCTCGTCCGCGATCCGCTTGATGGCCTCCGCCGTCTGCATGTAGATGGGACTCTTCCCCTCCATCACATCCAGCATCATGAGCCAGTTGCGGATGTTCGCCGGACGGGGCTTCACCTTCCCGTACGGCTCCCACTTGTCCAGCTCGTCCACGTTCGTCTGCATGTAGACGTCGCCGTACGCGTTCGTGGCCTGCGACTTGAAGAGCAGGAACCACGCGCCCACCGGGCCGTACGCGTCCTTGAAGCGCACCGGGATGAAGCGCACCTCCTGGCACGTCATCTCCGCGCCCGCCTGGAGCGTGAAGAAGGTGCTGGCGCCCGAGTTGAACGGCGGGTACCACGAACGGCCGAAGCCCTCACCCGTCGAACGCGGCTTGAAGACGTGCACCGCACCGCCCATCGCCGCCATCGTCGCCTTCGCCTTGAACACGTACAGCTTGTTCTCGCGCACGCTGAAGCCGATGGCGCCCACGCACTTGCCGTCGTCCATCAACGGGTGCGTGATGAACACGCGCTCGAAGTACTCCCCGCCCGCCTCGGACAGGGCGTTCTTCGCCGCCTCCGCCACGATGACCTTGTACGACTCGCCGTTGATCATCAGCTGCCAGCGGCCCTCGTGCACGTAGTTGCCGTCCTCGTCCTTCCAGATCGGCAACCCCCACTTCTCGAACAGGTGCACCGTGTCATCCACGTGGCGCGCGATGCTCGTCACCAGGTCCTCACGGGTGATCCCCATGAGGTCGTTGCGCACGTAGTCGCAATAGTCCTTCAGCGTGTTGTTGCCGCTGTTCAGGTCCACGTACTGGTTGATCGCCGACAGACCCATGGCCACGGCACCCGAGCGATCCATCGCGGCCTTGTCCACCACCGTCACCTTCAGGCCGTGCTGCTTCGCCCAGTACGCCGCTTCCACGGCCGCGCCCGTCGCGGCCATGCCACCTCCGCAGATCAGGAGGTCGGTCTCCACTACGACAGTTTCGAAATCCGGCATTCTCGCATCTCCTTGAGAGTCATCCGCTCGCTAGCGTGTCTCCTCGAAGACCGACCCCATCAGAGCGTCGGCACCTTGTCGAACTTCACCGGGCCCCGGTCCGTGTTGAGACCCTCCGGCTCCGACATGAGTGTCGGGCTCTTGATGTCATCATCACCCGTCGAATAGTGCCCGAACGGGTCCGCCTGACCCTCCGGCACACCACGACGGATCGGGAACTTGAACCGCTTCGGACGGATCTCCTTGTCCCGGAACTGCACCGTCCACATGATGTCCTCGGAACTCCGCATGGCCGTCACGTTGGCGCCCATGGGCACGAAGTCCTGGTAGCCGCGTACCTCGATCGCCTGGGTCGGGCAGATCTTCACGCAGCTGTAACACTCCCAGCACATCTGCGGATCTTGGTTGTACGCCTTCATGGTGTCCTTGTTGAGAACCATGAGGTCGTTCGGGCAAATGTACTGGCAGGCGGTCTTGTCGAGCGCCTTGCACCCGTCGCATTTGTCCGGGATCACGAAACTCGGCATGCTGTTACCATCCTTTCCGCGCAGGCCAGCGCGTTTCGGGGGTCCCTACTGTGAATCCCATCACGAAACCATCGACTCACGAAGCTCCTGCGTCCGTGGCGCGAATCGAGACGATTGTCACGAATGGAGTCTAGGGATGGATGCAACGGTCGTCAAGGGTGTTTTTTTACCTTGTTACGGGTCTGGAGCCGAGATCCTGTTACGGGCGGGCCATCTGGTTTTGAGACAATGGCTTAGAGCGTTACAGGACCGGACGGAGGCGAGGAGGAGGGAGCGGGGGATCAGTCGGCCGCCGCCGATCCGGCGTTGCCGTCCTGGCAGCAGCCGTCCTTGGGCTCACCGGATGGATCGTCCGGGGAAACGCCGTCGGGAGAGCGGAGGTGGTAAGCGATCTCGGCGAGGCCGATGGAGATGTGCTCGTTGCGGGTGAGGACGTGGTCGGGCACGTCCAGGTGGGTGGGGGTGAAGTTCCAGATGGCCTTGACGCCGGCCAGGGTCACCAGCTCGGCGAGGCGTTGGGCGGCGTCCACCGGGGTGGTGAGCATGGCCACCTCGATGCGGTGCTGCTCGATGAAGGGCCGGAGCTGGGCCACCGGCTGGATGACGTAGCCGGCGATACGCTGGCCCACCTTCGCCGGGTCGCTGTCGAAGGCGCCCACCACTCGGAGACCGTAGCGGGCGAACCCGGTGTAGGCGAGCAGGGCGCCGCCCAGGTTGCCGGCGCCCACCAGGACGGCTTCGTACTCGTTGTCGAAACCCAGGACCGTGCGAATGGTCCGGCAGACCTCGCAGGTGTCGTAGCCCACCCGGCTCACGCCCGCCAGTCCGATGGCACCGAAATCCTTCCGCACCTGGCTCGCATCCACCCCCAGCGCGTGACCGAGCTGGGCGCTGGTCACCGTCTCGGTCGGTCGCTTCGCCACACGCTCCGCGAGATACCGGTAGTAGCGGATCAACCGCTCCAGAACTATAGGCTTGAGGCGATCCACGGCCCTGATCACTCCTCTGGTGGGGCACCGTCCCGGACACAACCGTGACAGGCTTCACAATGTATGAGCGCCGGCAGCCGGCAGGTCAACCCCCGGCCTGATTTCTGGTGAAAATATCGGGTCCAGGCACGCTCGTGGACGACACGGGGTCCTTGACTCCATAAGAGGTATCGCTATCGTATTAATTGTGATGTTCACCACGAATGAAACATGGTGGTGGGTGAGACGGTGGGTGGAGGGGCGAGCGAAAGGGTGAGGACTCGAGAGAAGGAGCGGGGGCATGACGGGTTCACTGCTGCTGATCCTGAGCTACGGTCTTGTGGCGGTGTTCGTGGTGGGGTTCGTGGCGCGGGGTGCACGGATCGCGCGGCTGCCGTTGCATCTGCGTTGGGAGCTGGCACCGGTGCCGAAGGAGAAGGGGCGGGGGCGGTACGGGGGTTCGTACCTGGAGGAGTACGAGTGGTGGAAGCGGCCGCGTGAGGAGTCGACGCTGAGCGAGCTTCTGTACATGGGGAAGGAGATCGTGTTCCTGAAGGCGCTGTGGGAGCACAACCGGGCGCTCTGGTGGTTCTCGTACCCGTTCCATCTGGGGCTGTACCTGCTGATGGGTGCTGGCGGGCTGCTCGTGTTGGGGCTGGTGCTGTCGGCGGTGGGGGTGTCGGCCCTGGAGCCGCTGCTGGCGGTGGTGCTGCCGGTGCTGGCGCTGGCGGGCAACGGGTTGGGGGCGTTGGGGGTGCTGGGTCTGTTGGGGGCGCGGGTTTCGCGAGGGGACCTCAGGGCCATGACGACGCGGGTGGCGTACTTCAACCTGCTGTTGCTGCTGGGCGTGTTCGGGACGGGGCTGGCGGCGGCCTGGTGGTTGCCGGATTTCGTGGGCGGGCTGGCCGCGTATGCCGGGGACCTGTTCACGGCGCAGCCGCCGGTGGCGGTGTCCGGGCTCCTTGCGGCGCACGTGCTGCTGATCCTGGTCTTTCTCGCCTACCTGCCGTTCAGCCAGATGATGCATTTCGTGGCGAAGTACTTCACCTACCACCAGGTCCGTTGGGATGACCAACCGATGGTGGTGGGCTCGTCCATGGAGCGGAAGGCGCAGGAGCTGCTGGCGCAACCGGTGACGTGGAGCGGACCGCACGTGGGCGCGAACGGGAAGAAGAACTGGGTCGACATCACGACGAAGGAGGCGGGATCATGAAGCGGCGCGTGCGCATCGGGGATATCAGCACGCGGGAGGACGAGGTTCTGTCGCCGGTGACGGTCCAGGATCTCGTGCCGCTGCCGCCACCGTACGACGCGGTGGACGAGCAGCCTGTCTGGAAGGAGATCTCGCAGGAAGCGCGGGAGCGGATGGTCTGCAACCTGGACGGCGTGGTGGCGGCGACGCTGCCGCGGCCGGAGACGGAGGAGGAGAAGCAGGCGTACGTGGAGCAGTTCGAGGCCGGGCTGAAGAAGCTGTTCACGCGTGAGAACAACTGGACGTTTCTCCAGCCGCTGATCCTGGCCACCGAGTACTGCGTCGGGTGTCAGACCTGCAACGATGCGTGTCCGGTCTACACCATGAGCGGGCGCAACGAGGTCTACCGGCCGACGTACCGGTCGGAGGTGCTGCGTCGCCTGGCGAAGAAGTACGCCCGGCCCGGGGGGAAGCTGGCGGCGAAGGTGAAGGGCGAGGACATCGAGCTGAACTGGGCGACGGTGACGCGGCTGTACGAGCTGGCGTACCGGTGCACGCTGTGCCGGCGGTGCGCCCAGGCGTGCCCCATCGGCGTGGACAACGGGCTCATCACCCACGAGCTGCGCAAGCTGTTCAGCCAGGAGCTGGGCTGGGCGCCCAAGGAGCTCCACGAGAAGGGCACGGTGCTGCAGCTCGAGGTGGGGTCGTCCACGGGGATGAATCCCATCGTGGTGAAGGACAACGTCGAGTTCATCGACGAGGACCTGGAGGAGGAGACGGGGATGGACGCCCACAGCCCCTTCGACAAGGAGGAGGCGGACGCCCTGCTCATCCACAACGCCGGCGAGATGCTGGCCTGGCCGGAGAACCCGGGCGCCTTCGCCATCATCCTGAACGCCGCGGGGATCGACTGGACCTTGTCGTCCAGCGAGGTGGGCTACGACGGGGTGAACTACGGCCTCTTCTACGACGACATCCAGCTCGCCCGCATCGCCCTCCGGCACGCCCAGACGGCGAAGGACCTAAAGGTCAACAAGATCATCATGGGCGAGTGCGGCCATCAGCATAAAGCGCTCATGACCATCTCGGACCGGATCCTGACCGGGGACATGCAGATCCCGCGGGAGAGCTGCTTCACGTTGCTGGAGAAGATCGTCTTCAGCGGCAAGATCGAGTTCGACCCGTCCAAGAACGACTTCCCGGTGACGTTGCACGACCCGTGCAACATCGTGCGCAACCTGGGGATCGTGGAGCCCCAGCGCCGGATCCTGCGCTATCTCTGTCCCCAGTTCCGGGAAATGGCGCCCCACGGCGTGGACAACTACTGCTGCGGCGGCGGCAGCGGGTTCGCCGTCATGTCGCCCAACAATTTCACCGACTGGCGCGTCAGCGTGGCCGGGCGGATGAAGTTCAAGCAGATCCTGGACGCCTTCGAGGACCAGCCGGGGCCGGAGGTGAAGAAGTACATCTGTGCGCCCTGCTCCAACTGCAAGGGCCAGTTCCGGGACATGCTGGACTACTACGGCGCGCTGGAGAAGAGCGGCATCACGTACGGCGGCCTGGTGGAGCTCATCGTGAACGCCATGGTCGACGTGAAAGAGCCGTTCATCAAATGGGAGATGCATTAGGCGCGGCCTGTGGCCGCGCCTAGGCGGGAGGCGGGAGGCGGGAGGCGGAAGGCGGAAAGCCGATCGCCGAGAGCTGCAGGTGGAAGGTCCGAGACATGATGGAAACGCCGAACGGGGTCGATGAGGTACGGTTCTTCGAGGCGGTGCTGCGCTGCGTCGCCGACGGGGTGTTCACGGTGGATCGCTCGTGGCGGATCACGTCCTTCAATCGGGCGGCCGAGCGGATCACGGGGGTGTCGGCGGAGCGGGCCATCGGCAGGCGGTGCTCCGATGTCTTCCACTCGGACCTGTGCGAGCACGCGTGCCCCATCCGGGAGAGCCTGGAGACGGGGAACGAGGTCATCGACCGGCCGGCCCGCATCCTGACCCAGCGGGCCCGTTCCATCCCCATCAGCGTGAGCAGCGCGGTGCTGCGGGCGGAGGACGGGACCGTCCTGGGCGCCGTGGAAACGTTCCGGGACCTCTCCGCCCTGGAACAGCTCCGGCGCGAGATCCGGAACCAGTACACCTTCGAGGACATCATCGGGAAGAGCGAGGCCTTCCAGAAGATCTTCGCCATCCTGCCCGACGTCGCGGAGAGCGACAGCACCGTCCTCATCGAGGGGCCCAGCGGGTCCGGCAAGGAGCTCCTGGCCCGGGCCATCCACAACCTCAGCCATCGCAGCAAACGACCCTACATCGTCGTGAACTGCGGCGCGCTGCCGCCCAGCCTCTTCGAATCCGAGCTCTTCGGCTACAAGCGCGGCGCCTTCACCGACGCCCGCCAGGACAAGCCCGGCCGCATCACCCTCGCCGAGGGCGGCACCATCTTCCTCGACGAGATCGGGGACCTGCCGCCCGAGACCCAGATGAAGCTGCTCCGCCTCCTCCAGGAGCGGGAGTACCACCCCCTCGGCGGCGTGGAAACCCTCCAGGCCGACGTCCGCATCGTCGCCGCCACCAACCGCGACCTGCCCCTCCTCGTCAGCCAGGGCAGGTTCCGCGACGACCTCTACTTCCGCCTCGCCGTCGTCCGCCTCTCCATTCCGCCCCTGCGCCAGCGGCGCGAGGACATCCCCTACCTCGTCGACCACTTCGTCCAGCGCTTCAACGCCAAGAAGGGCAAGGGCATCCAGGGCGTCAGCGACGAGGTCATGGAGCTCCTCATGCGCCACGAGCTGCCCGGCAACGTGCGCCAGCTCGAAAACGTCATCGAGCACGCCTTCGTCCTCTGCCGCGAAAGCCACATCCAGCTCCACCACCTGCCCGACGACTTCCGCGAGGGCGTCCACACCCCCGGCGAGGAGGCACCCGCACCCGCCGATGCCACCCCTCTCGAGGAGAGCGAGGCCGACGCCATCCGCCGGGCACTACGGCGCCACGACGGGCACCGCGCCCGCACCGCCGAAGCCCTCCGGATCAGCCGCACCACCCTCTGGCGCAAGATGAAACGGTACGGCATCCGCGCCGAGGACTTCGAAACCGTTCCATGACTGAAACGCTGTAACGTTTCATCGCTTCAACATCGGAACGTTTCAGGCGCCTTTCGGTGGTGTGTCGCTATCCTGTAAATTATTCTCGCGCAATGGTTTAAGTCGGGTGCTACGGCGGTTTGTTCCGGTGGTCTGGCCCTTGCACGAAGCGGGTGTAGAACCACGGAGGACCGATCGTGCAAGTAGCGATACCGCGGATGGGAGAGCTGGTGGCTCCCTGCTTCGAGCACTGTTCGACGATGGCGGTGTTCCGGATCGACGAGAGCGGGGAGGTGGACCAGCGGGACTACCCGTTGAGAAGCCGGGAGCCGTTCGATCGGGTGCGTCTGTTACGGGACCGGAAGGTGGACACGGTGATCTGCGGGGGAGTGCAGGACGTGTACGAGGACGTGCTTCGTGCGACGGGGTTCGAGGTGATCTCGTGGGTGTCGGGCTTCGTGGAGGACGTGCTGACCTTGTATCTGAGTGGTCGCCTGGAGTCGGGGGTCGAGCTACCGACGGAGGGCGAGCCTGGAACTGTGGACCGTGATTCGGAGCGTTGATCGGTGGCGACGGCGCAGAAGTACGCATACAACGTGGAGCAGCGGGCGCTGGAGGAAGGGGACCGGCCCCGCCGGTTCCTGGAGGCGTTCGCGGCGATCCTGGAGCACGGGAACTACAACCTGGCGCTGGACACGTACGCGCGGACGAGCGCGAAATGCGGCCGGTGCGCGGCGAGCTGTCAGCTGTACGAGGCGACGGGTGCGGAGGAGGACATACCGTGCAACCGTTCGGAGCTGCTGTTCCGGGTGTACCGTCGCTACTTCACGACGGCGGGGATCGCCCGGGCGCGCCTGTTGGGCGGCTTCACGCTGACGGACGAGTACATCGACGAGATGGCGGAGGCGTTCTGGCGGTGCACGGCGTGTCGGCGGTGCAAGGACACGTGTCCGGTGGGGATCGACCACGGGCTGGTCACGCACCTGGCCCGGTGGGCGCTGTCGGAGGTGGACCTGATTCCGCGGGCGCTGCTGGTCTCGGTGCGGGAGCAGTTGGAGGGGAAGACGAAGAACACGTCGGCGATCCCGCTGCCGGCGTTGAAGGACACGTGCGAGTTCCTGAGCGAGGAGCTGCAGGACATTTACCACGTGGACATCGAGTACCCGTTCGATGTGGAGGGTGCGGAGTACGTCTTCTTCCCGGCGGTGTCGGACTACCTGATGGAGGCGGACACGCTGATGGGCAACGCGGCGCTCATGCACGTGACGGACGCGTCGTGGACCATCGGCACGGGGGACTACGACGGCATCAACTACGGGCTGTTCTACTCGGACCGGATGATGGAGCGGATCGTCCGGAACATGGTGAAGGAGACGCAGCGGCTGGGCGGCCGGAAGATCCTGGTTGGCGAGTGCGGGCACGCCACGCGCTCGGCGTGGTACGTGCCGGCGTTCGGGGGCCCGGACGCGCCGCCGGTGGTGAACTGCCTGGAGTACGCGTACGACATGCTGGAGCGGGGCCGGATCCCGCTGAAGCCGGAGAAGATCCCGGAGCGGGTGACGTACCACGATCCGTGTAACATCGCCCGGGCGGGACGCATCACGGAGCAGCCCCGGGAGGTGCTGAAGGCCATCTGCGCGGACTACGTGGAGATGACGCCGAACCGCACGGAGAACTACTGCTGCGGTGGAGGCGGGGGCACGGTGTCCATCGACGAGATCCGGGCGTTCCGGACGGGTCCGCTGGGGCGGCGCAAGGCGGACCAGATCCGGGATACGGGCGCGGAGCTGGTGGTCTCGCCGTGCGCGAACTGCAAGAAGCAGCTCCGGGAGCTGTGCCAGGACAACGACCTGGACGACGTGGAGGTGGTGGGGTTGCACGACCTGCTGCTGCGGGTGATCGATTTCGGCGTGCCGGAGCCGTCGGATTCGGAGGAGGAAGAGGCGGCGGACGGCGAGACGGAGTCGGTGCGGGCCGCGGACGCGTGACGCCGGCGGGACCGCGGATCCGAAGGACGTAGCGGAACGGAGGTGGAACGCACCATGGACGCCTGGCTGCAACTGGCCCGCGGGCCCCTGTTCTGGGCGGCGCTCGTGTTCGCGCTTCTGGGGCTCGGGCGGCACCTGGTCCTGACGCTGTGGGAGGGGGCGCGGGCGTACCGCAGGGCCGGTGACAAGGATGTGCCGACGCGCAAGATCCTGGCCGACACGGCCCGCTGGCTGTTCCCCACGAGGACGCTGCGGAACCGGTGGCCGTACAGCGTCACGACCTTCCTCTTCCACGTGGGCGTGATCCTGGTGCCGCTGTTCCTGGCGGGCCACATCGCGCTGTGGAGGAAGGCGCTGGGGTTCGGCTGGCCGGCGCTGCCCAACGTGGTGTCCACGACGCTGACGCTGGTGGTGCTGGCGGCGGCGGTGGCCATCATCGTGCAGCGCGTCTTCGTGAAGGAGTCCCGGGTGCTGAGCGGGTTCCAGGACTACGCCATCCCGCTGCTCATCGCGGTGGCGTTCGGATCCGGCTTCATGGTGATGCACCCGGCGTGGAACCCGTTCGGACGGGATGCCACCCTGCTGGTTCACGTGCTGAGCGGCGACCTGCTGCTCTTCCTGACGCCGGTCACCAAGCTCAGCCACATGGTCCTGTTGCCCCTGACCCAGCTGGTGTCGCAACTGGCCTGGCACTTCCCGCCGGACGCCGGTGAGCGGGTCGGGGTGGCCCTGGGGAAGGAGAGCGAACCGATCTAGCCATGACAGCCGCCATCCTCATCGACACGACCCGGTGCACCGGCTGCGAGAAGTGTGTCGCGGCCTGCAAGGAGGAGAACGGGCTGGGCCCGGATCGCCTGCGGCCGGGTCAGACGTCCATAGACAGCCTGTCCTCGACCCGCTACACCACGCTGCTGCGCCGGCCGGGCGAGCATTACGTGAAGCAGCAGTGCCGGCACTGCGTGGAGCCGGCGTGCGTGAGCGCCTGCCTGGTGGGCGCCATGCAGAAGACGCCGGAGGGGCCGGTCATCTACGATCCCGAGCTGTGCATGGGCTGCCGCTACTGCATGGTGGCGTGCCCGTACAGCATCCCGCGCTACGAGTGGGACGAGGCGGTGCCGTACGTGCGGAAGTGCGACCTGTGCTACGACCGGGTCCAGGACGGCCGGCAGCCGGCGTGCGTGGAGGCCTGTCCCGAAGGCGCGCTGGAGTACGGGGACCGGGATGCGCTGCTGGCGGAGGCCCACCGGCGCATCGACGCCCACCCGGACCGCTACATCGACCACGTGTACGGCGAGCGGGAGTTCGGGGGCACCTCGGTGCTCTACCTCGCCGACATCTCCCTGGGCTTCCTGAGCTGGTCCGACGGGCTGCGGGCGGAGGAGCTGCCGGACCTGACCTGGGCCTCCCTCAAGAAGGTGCCCTGGGTCGTGGTGGGGATGACGGGGCTCATGGGCGGCGTCCACTGGGTCATCAACCGGCGCATGAGGCTGGCGGCCCAGGCGGCGGATACGGGACCCGGTGATCACCCACCGGAGGGTGGGGAGGAGGGGACGCCCGGTCCCCCCGCCTCCCAGTCCCCCGATCGGGGCGGGGAAGAGGAAGGGGGCACCGATGTCTGAACGGTTGACCTATCTGAAGACGGTGCTGTGGGCCTTGGTCGGCGTGCTGGCCGCCGTGACGGTGATCCGGTTCGCGTACGGGCTCGGCGCGGTGACGAACCTGTCGGACGGCACGCCGTGGGGCCTGTGGATCGGCTTCGACGTGATGGGAGGCGTGGCGCTGGCCGCCGGGGGCTTCGTGATGGCCGCGGCGGTCCACATCTTCGGGCTGGAGCGCTACAAGCCGTTCGTGCGGCCAGCCATCCTCACGGCGCTGCTGGGCTACGCGGCGGTGGCGGTGGGGCTCCTGTACGACCTGGGCCTGCCGTGGCGGATCTGGCACCCCTTGGTGCACTGGCAGTACCACTCGGTGCTGTTCGAAGTGGCCATGTGCGTGATGCTGTACCTGACGGTGCTGGCGCTGGAGTTCGCGCCGGTCGTCCTGGAGCACCCCCTCTTCGACCGGCCGGTGTTCCGGGCGATCCTGCACGGCCTGAAGCGCGTCTCGCTGGTGCTCATCATCGCGGGGATCGTCCTGTCCACGCTGCACCAGTCGTCGCTGGGCTCGCTCTTCCTCATCACGCCGGACCGGCTGCACCCGCTCTGGTACTCCCATTCCATCTACGTGCAGTTCTTCATCTCGGCGGTGGCGCTGGGCCTCATGACGGTGGTGCTGGAGGCGCTCTTCTCCCGCTCCTTCCTGGGCCACGAGGTCCATGCCCGGGAGCTGGGCGGGCTGGGGCTGGCCGCCTCCGTGACGCTCTGGATCTACCTGGCCATCCGCCTGGGCGACCTGGCGAGCCGGGGCATCCTGGGCATGGCCTTCGACGGGTCGTGGCAGGGCTGGCTCTTCCTGGTGGAGGTGGGCGTGAGCGCCGTGATCCCGGCCGTGCTCATGCTCGTCCCGGCCATCCGGTCCCGGATCGCCGGCGTCGGCGCGGCGGCGGCCATGGTGGTGACGGGACTCGTGCTCCATCGGCTGAACGTGTCCATCATCGCCTTCGCCCGGCCCGAGGGGATGGGCTACGTGCCCACCTGGGAAGAGATCGCGGTGAGCGTCGGCATCGTGTCCGGCGCCGCCCTCATCTTCCTCTTCTTCGCCGAGCGCGTGAACGTCTTCGAGGACGTGGAGGGCCACCCGGCGCCGCCGGAGCCGCGCTGGGAGCCGGCGACGGTACGCAACCTCATGCCGCCGCGCCTGGCGCTGCCGCGGCGTTACAGCCTGGCGGCTGTGGCCGGCGCGGCGGTGGCGCTCCTCTTCCTGCCCCTCGGCGGGCCGGAAGCTCGGGACACGCCGGTGGTGGCGCCGCGCTGGGTGGAGGGCGTGGTGCGGGCCCGGCCCGGCTCCGTCCCGGAGCTCGGATTCGCCGAGCTGGCCGCCGACATGGGCCGGGGCGACGTCGTGGCGACGGCGTCCCCGGGCGGCGTGTCCGGTCCGCGCCGGACGCCGGCGAACGGCGACGCGGAGCGGCTGCTCCTGCTCATCGACGGCAACCGGAGCGGGGAGCTGGCCCTCTTCGACCACGAGGCCCACGAGGAGCGCCTCGGCGAGGACGCGTGCGGCACCTGCCACCACCTGAACCTGCCGCTGGCGGAGGGCAGCTCGTGCTCGGAGTGCCACCGGGACATGTACGCGCCCACGGACCTCTTCGACCACGACAGCCACGAGACGGCGCTGGGCGGCAACGAGGGCTGCGTGGAGTGCCACGCCGGTGCCGAGGTGAAGAGCTACGAGACGGCGACGGCCTGCACCGAGTGCCACGAGACGGCGTCCCCGGTGGCCGAGGCCGCCCTCATCGATCCGCCCGCCGACCACTGGGAGCCGGCCGTCGGGTACATGGAGGCCATGCACGGTCTCTGTGTGACCTGCCACGAGCGGGAGGTCGAGGAGGCGCCGGCGGAGCACCCGGAGAACCTGGCCGAGTGCGCCACCTGCCACGACCCCGACCGGCGGGAGCAGCTCGAGCGGCTCGCGCCGAAGAAGGCGGCCGCGGGCAATGCCGTGGCGGGAACGACCGCGCCGTCGTCGGGGCCCGGGAACTGAAGAGAGGCGGACGGGATGGTCACGCAGCCTGAAGAGGTGCAGGACTGGATCCGGTCGAACCTGTTCGATGCGGTGCCGATGGCCATCACCGTCATCGACCGGAACTACCAGATCCTGGGCGCGAACCGGGCCTTCGAGGAGGCGTTCGGCGACTGGCACGGGCGGCCCTGCTACGAGGTCTACAAGGACCGCGAGGAGCCCTGCCTGCGCTGCGCGGCGCTGGAGACCTTCGTGGACGGGGAGACGCGGAAGCGCCAGGAGGAAGGCGTGATGAAGCACGGGCACGCCATCGACTACCTGGTGCACATGGTGCCGGTGGTGCGGGAGAACGGCGACATCCCGTACGTCATCGAGATGTCCACGGACATCACGTCGGTGAAGAAGCTGGAGCGGGAGAAGCGGGAGGCCGAGCGGCTGGCTGCGGTGGGGGAGACGGTGGCCGGCATCGCCCACGGCATCAAGAACGTGCTCATGGGCCTCGAAGGCGGCATGTACGCCGTGAACACCGGGATCGAGAAGGGGGACGATGCCCGCATCGCCCGGGGCTGGGCCACGCTGGAGGAGAACGTCCGGCGCATCTCCGAGTTCGTGAAGGAGTTCCTGGACTTCGCCAAGGGTCGGGAGCCCAGCGTCGAGCGGGTCGACCCGAACGAGCCCGCCCGGGACGTGGTGGAGCTGTTCCGGGAGCGGGCGGAGCAGGAGGGTATCCGGCTCGAAGCGGACCTGGGGACGATCCGTCCCGCGGCGCTGGATGCGGAAGGCGTCCACACCTGCCTCGCCAACCTGGTCTCCAACGCCATCGACGCGTGCCTGGTGGCGGAGAGGCAGGAGCGGGACTTTGTCGTCACCTTGTCCTCGTGGGAAGAGAACGGCACCATCGTCTACGAGGTGGCGGACAACGGCAAGGGGATGGACTACGAGATCAGCAAGAAGATTTTCTCCAAGTTCTTCACCACGAAGGGCTCGGACCGGGGCACGGGTCTCGGGCTGCTGACCACGAAGCGGATCGTCCACCAGCACGGGGGGCGGATCACGTTCACGTCGGAGGAAGGCGAGGGGTCGGTGTTCCGGATCGAGCTGCCCCGGGAGACGCTGCCGGAAGCGGAGGGAGCGGTAGCGGAAGTTTGAGCACGACGCTTCCGGGAGAGCCCGTCAGCGGGAGGTGACATCATGGCGCGACCGCAGGACAAGACGGTGCTCGTCGTGGACGACGAGCCCAACGTCAGGGAGTACCTCAGCCAGATCCTCCTGGACGCCGGCTTCCGGGTCCGGACCGCCGGCGACGGCGTGGAGGCGCTGGAGATGATCCGGGAGGAGCCGCCCGACTTCATCTCCCTGGACCTGGTCATGCCCCGGAAGAGCGGACACAAGCTCCTGTACGAGCTGCGCAAGGACCACGAGCTGGCCAGGATCCCGGTGTTGATCGTGACGGCCCACGCCCGGGACGAGCTCGGCGAGGGCGACCTGAAAGACATCGTGGAGAGCCGCGTGATCTCGGGTCCCGGCGTCTACCTGGAGAAGCCCGTGAAGCCGCTGGACTACGTGCGGGCGGTCCAGCGCTCCCTGGGCATCGAGGAGACGCCGGACACGGAGGACCGGCTCGGGTTGCAGGAAGAGCTGAAGCAGGCGATGCCCGACGCCGACCCGCACGCCCTGCGTCGGGCGCTGGAAGCGTTGAAGAAGAAGGGGAGCTCCGGGGGCGGTACGGGCTCTCCCGACCACTAGATCCGCTGAGGAGGTGAAGGACCAGCATGTCCGACGAGACGGCTGGAAAGACGGTCCTCATCGTGGACGATGAGCCCGACGTGGTGAGCTATCTCAACATGCTCCTCCAGGACCAGGGCTACGCCACGCTGAGCGCCGAGGACGGCAAGGAGGCCATGGAGCTCATGCGCAGCGAGCGGCCCGACCTGGTCACGCTGGACATCTCCATGCCCGAGGCCAGCGGCACCCGCTTCTACCGGGACGTGAAGACGGACCCGGAGCTCAAGGACACGCCCATCGTCATCGTGACGGCGGTGACGGGGTACGGCGGCGATCCGAAGGGCTACGAGAAGTTCCTGGAGAAGAGCAGCCTCGTGCCGCCGCCGGAGGGGTTCTTCTCGAAGCCCATCGACCGGGACGAGTTCCTCGCCGAGGTGGAGAAGCTGCTGACTGCGTAGGAGGCGCGGCCTGGCGGCCGCGCAGGAGACCCTTCGGGCAGGAGGGAGCCTTCGGCTCCAGGAGGCGCGGCCTGGCGGCCGCGCAGGAGACCCTTCGGG
>CAYQCY010000011.1:0-2594 GCA_964416095.1 uncultured Gemmatimonadaceae bacterium | reverse complement strand
CTTCGGGTAGGAGGGAGCCTTCGGCTCCAGGAGGCGCGGCCTGGCGGCCGCGCAGCGGTCTCCCGGCAGGGCAGCCTTCCGGCGGGAGGCGACTTCGTCGTCAGGCGGGGGCGTCGTTCTTCGCGGCCGTGTCCAGGGCCCGGCGCGCCACGGCGGCCGGGCTCGTCTCCGTGAGGGTGCCGTCCTCGAAGAGCGGGAAGGGGGCGTCGTCGTCCAGGAGGTCCGGGCGCTCCTTCAGGATGTCTCCCCGGCCCGTCTCCCCGAGGGCCCAGGCGGCCAGGCCCCGGACCTGGGGGTCCGGATGGTCCAGTGCGGCCACGACCTCGGTCAGGATGTCGTCCAGGTGGTCGGCCGCCACCGGGCCGAGGCGCCCGATGGCCCACAGCACGCTTGGCCGGAAGTGGCCCAGGTCCTCTTCCGCCATCTCGACGAGCAGGTTCATCACGATGGGCGCGAACTCGCCGAACCGGTCCGGGAGGCGGCGCACCACCTCCGCCATGCCCTGGGGCGCGTACCAGCAGATGCCGCCGGACTCCTCGGTGATGAGCCAGAAGAGCCGGCGCAGGAGCTGTTCCCGGACCACGTCGGGCGCCCGGGGGGCGAGGCGCTCGGCGCTGAGGCCCATGGCCTGGACCGCACGCCAGGCGACGACCGGGTCCGTGTCGTAGGTCAGGGAGATGAGAATGCCCAGGGTCCGGCGCTTGACCCGGGCCAGCTCGGCAATGGCCGGCAGCCGGCCCTCCACCAGCATGTCCCGCACCGTCTCCTTCCTCAGCATCGTCCCCTCCCTCAGGGTGGCCCGGCGCTCCGCCGGACCGCCGGGCCCGCCGTGGCGGCGGGGGCGAAACGCCCGTTCACGGGGTAGAGCGCGCCGTCGGTGAGGAGGTGCACCCCGTCGAGGTGGCCCACGACCCGCTTCGTGCGCAGGTAGCGACGCCGGTTGTACGCGTCGTAAAGCGGATCGGCCGGGTCCATGCCGCTGATGCGAACGCGGCCCGACGAATGGATGAAACGGCCATCGCCGATCCACATCCCCACGTGCACCACCCGCTCGGGCCTGTCTTCGATGCCGGGTCGGCCGAAGAAGAGGAGGTCGCCGGGGCGGAGGTTCGAGAAGTCACCGGCGTCGTCCACCGGCAGCCCCGCGTGGACCTGCTGCGATGCGTCCCGGGGCAGGACCATGCCGTTGAGGAAGTACACCGTCTTGGTGAAGCCGCTGCAGTCCATGGCCTTGGGCGAGGTACCGCCCCAGAGGTAGGGCCGGCCGAGGAGTGCGGTGGCGGTGGCCACCAGGCCGGCCTCCGTGGGCTCGAGCCCGGCGAGCCACAGGTCGTAGCGGTCCGCCTCCGCGGTCGCCACGTACGCCTCGCGGCCGTCCGGGAAGCGCACCCGGAAGAAGCCCGCTCTCTCGTCCTCGAGCACCAGGATGTCCCCCGCCACCAGATCCGAGACGGGCGTGGAGCCGACCACCGGCTCCGACCAGGCCGTGCCCGACGCTTCCAGGTAGATGATGCGGTCGGCGGCCCGGTGGGCCTCCAGCTCGTCCCGCGTGACGCGCTCGATGCCGCCGGCATCCACCCATGCCAGGTAGCCGTCGGGGACCTGGACCAGCGTCCACCCGCCGTTGCGGTCCAGCACCCGGAGGGGCGTGCCCAGCGTGGCCTGGGTGGCCAGCTCGGCGGAGTGGCTCGGCTCGGTCCGGAGGTTCGCCACGGAGATGGTGACCAGCGCCCAGCCCGGCTCCCCCGGCTCCAGCGCCGGCAGCGTGCGGATCCGGTCCAGGAACGCCACGTCCCGGGCCTCGAGGGCCCGGATCAGACGGGCATGAGCCCCCGGCTGGTCCGTGACCCCCTCCAGCACGACGTCGGCCGCACCGTCACCGGGCCCGGCCTCCACCTGGAACCGGGCCACGCGCCGGTCCGGCGCATAGTCGGCCCCGATGGCGGCGACGGTGTCGGCGAGGAAGGACGGGAGCTCCGCGGCCGGGGCCGGGGCAACGGGCGGCCCGGGCGCCTCCTCGACGAGAGCCGGCGCGGCGCAGGACGCCGCGAGCAGGACCAGGACCGGGCCGTTCCAGGACCTCCACCTTCTCATGCGCCCCTCCCGACACGACGTCGTGACCGCCGGCCGCCGGGCTCATCGCCGGCGGCGTTCGAGACCGGGTCACCATAACAGGGCAGGTGGGTGCGGGCCAGACGGTGCGGCGTGCACCGTTGATCGGGAGGGGACCGGATCGGTATCGTACATGTCCACGTCGGCATGCGGGCCAACGGGGCTCTCAGCCGAGCGGGGAAGAGGAGGCCATCATGGAGCAGACGGGGAACGAGTCCGAGGCGCGCGGCGACCGGTGGAAGGAGCGCAGCGAGGAGTACAAGGTCAAGGGCGAGCAGCTCCTGGAGAAGGTCAAGGAGCTGGTCCACGAAGGGAACGTGCGGCGCCTCATCATCCGCAACGAGGAGGGCCGCACCCTGATCGAGGTCCCGCTCACGGTGGGCGTCGTCGGCGCCCTCCTCGCGCCGGTCTGGGCGGCGCTGGGCGCCGTGGCGGCGCTGGTGACGAGCTGCTCGATCATCGTGGAGCGGGAGCCGGAGGAG
>CAYQCY010000010.1:7642-50869 GCA_964416095.1 uncultured Gemmatimonadaceae bacterium | reverse complement strand
TCAGGCCCGAGTCCCCCGGAATAAGCTATGCCCCCTGGAACTCGGAGCGAACCGATGGGCCCCAGAGGCCGGCATGCCCCGGACGGTTCCGCGTGGCCCGGGGCAGTGCCATGGCGGAGCGGGAAGAATGGTGGCTGGAAGCCGGGCTCAACCCCGGCGAGGACCGATGACTCCGCGGCCGGTCGGACGCCCGGGCCGCAGCGGCTCCAGCCGTCGCCGCGAGCGCGGCGATCAGCACCAACACTGGTGCCAGAATCCATGAAGGAATCGCCGAGACGGTGCGCGTACGTTTCGAGCCGGTGGCGCCGCATGAGAATCCGGGGCATGGCGGCGCTGCACGATGGTCTCGAGGCCGCGTGGTCGGTCGGCGATGTGGGCCGTCTGCTGCTGATCGGAGCGTACGTGCTGGACTTCCTCTCCATGCACCCGTACTCTCGGTTCTGCTGGGCCGGTCCTGGCGCGGACGGAGGCTGCGGAGCGATGGCCAGACATGCCTGTTGCGGACGCTGGCTCCATTACGGGGATCGTCTCGTGGGGGCTCAGTGCAGCGGCAATTCTGTTGATCGTTCTGATCGTTCTCGTCTCTACACAGGATCGCCTGTGGTGGGACGGCTCGGCGAGTTGGGGCTTTAAGGCGAAAGCGTTCTTGGAGAAAGGGTTTCCGCAGTCCTTCCTCGACCCGGGTGCGGGTACGGCTTCACACACCTTGACTACCCGCTCGGAGTGCCGCTCCTTAGTTGTTGGCTTTACGAGCACGCGGGCGCCGTGGAACACGCTCTGTTGTCATTTCTGGGCGCCGTCACCTTTGGGCTGGTCGGGGCGACCGTGTCGGCCACCCTCCACCGCCGGGTCGACCCTGGGACAACCGCCGTTACAGCGTTCGGGATGGTTGTGTTCTGATCGGTAACGTACTACGCCATCGGAGGAACGGCTTATAGGGCTCGGTCTCCTTGGAGGCATCATGGAGATTGAACGATTCTTTCGCTATGGGGACGAGGGCCGGCGCAGCCGGACGCGACCGGACGTTGCGCATGGCTGAGGCGAACGAACTGCATGGTTATCACTCGACAGAGAGCATCACCGTGGTGATCCCCGTCCGCAACGGCAGCCGCCACTTCCAGCGGCTAACGCGACACCTGGCCTGCCTCCGGGCCCGTATCGGTCTCGAGTTCCTGGTCATCGACAGCGGCTCCGACGACGTGCTGCCGGCGGCACCGGACTGGCCCCTCCGGTTCGCGGCCGCGCTGGAGGTCCCGATCCCCGAGGAGGCCGACTACAGCGAGGAGCAGATCTGGGCCCGAAAGGCGCTGGCCGCCGGCTACCGGGTGGTCTACGAGCCCGGCGCCGAGGCGCTCCACGCCCACACCTACCGGCTGCGCGGCGTGTTCCGGCGCAGCTTCTTCGTGGGCCGCGCGCTGCGGGGAGACGGGATCGATCGCGGCGCAAGCTTCGTCGAGTCGGTGAAGTACCTGGCCGGCGAAATCGGCTACTTCATTCGCCAGGGGCAAGTCCATCGGCTGCCCCAGCTCCTGCCGTACGAGTTCCTCCGCTGGCTCGGGTTCCACGCGGGGCGGCTGAGCGGGGGGCGGGGAGCGTCGACGGTGGGGTGGTTGGCGGGGCGGGAGGCAGTCGAACCGGAGAATGGACCGACGTGAGGGGCACTGGGAGCGTACCGGGATCCGCCGCCGGGGCGAGCCCCGTGGTGAACACATCGTGGCTGATCGGGGAGCGGATCTTCAACACCGTGGTGGGTCTTCCCATCGCGATCTTGGTGGCCCGTTCCCTCGGACCGGAGGCGTTTGGCAGGCTGAGCTACGCCCTCAGTTTAGTCTACTTCACCCAAGGTGCAGCTACTCTCGGGCTCCAGGGACTGGTCGTGCGCGACCTCGTCGCCGAGCCGGAAGCTAGAAGGCGCGTTCTGTCTACCGTGTTCCTATTGCGCCTGACGGCCGGTGCCGGCCTCTGGGTCTTGGTGGTAGCCGCGTCCGCGATCCTCGCCGGGGAGATCAATACGGATGTGGCCCTCGTGGCTCTTGTGGGTCTCTCCCTGATCACCCAGGCCTTCGCAACGGTTGACCTGTTCTTTCAGGCAAGCGAGGAAGTACGCTTTTCAGTTCTCGCACGCCTGACCGGCTCGGCCACCGATGCCGGGCTCAAACTCGTACTGATCCTGATGGCTGCGCCTGTATTGTCGTTCGGGGGGGCGGTGGGGGTCGCGGCCGTGGCAACCGCCGCAGCCTTCTTCTTTCTGGCTCGTGCTCGAGGCCTGCGACTGGCGACGACCCGTCGTGCGTCCGGTGCCCTCGCCCGCTCACTGCTATCTCGGTCCTGGTACCTGGTGATCTCCGGGCTGGGTGCCGCGCTGTACCTTCGCATGGACCAGGTGATGCTGCGGCACATGCGGTCCGCCGACGCTGTGGGCGTGTACGCAGCAGCCGCCGTTCTGGGCGAGGCATGGCTCATTCTCCCGGCCGCGGCTCTGACCGCCATCTTCCCGCGCCTCGTCAGGGCCAGGAGCGACGGCGGCGGCTACGAACGGTCACTGCACGAGATCTTCGCCGCGCTCTTCCTCCTGGGGCTTGTCTGCGCGTCGGCTGGCACCCTGGTCTCACCCTGGCTGTTCCCGACGCTGTACGGCGATGCGTATCAAGCGGCCGCGCCGGTGTTCTCCGTGTATGTTTGGGGTACGGTCTTTCTCTGTGTACGCCTGGGTGTGAGTCGTTGGCTCGTAATGGAAGATCTCCTCCACCACTCCTTGACGACCCACGGCCTCGGCGCGGCAACGAACCTGGTATTGAATTTCGTGCTGATCCCTGAATATGGCACCATTGGCGCGGCGTGGGCGACGGTGTGCTCCTACTTCGTCGCCGGATATGGGGCGCTGCTCGTCTCCCGCCAGACCCGGCCACTTGCCCGCCTCATTCTGATAGCTGCGGTCAGGAGTCCCGTCGAGGTCAGGGGGTTGGCCCGATCGCTGCGGTCCCGAAACGGATCAGATGGGAGCGACAGATGACCGCATCATCCGCCAAGGACTCATTCCGAGTCCGGGCACATCGGGCTTTCCGCCGGCTTCTCTCCAGGGCGCTCGCCGCCTTCGGGCGATTCGATTGGACCGCCGTCCTGGCCCTCGCGATCATGGACCGAGCTTTTCGCCAGGAGGCCCGTCGCACCCTCGCGGGCGGCCACGGCGCCCCGGAGACCCACAGCCGGGACTTTCAGATCCGCCGCGGCATCCACCGCATCGAGAAAGGGCTGGCCCTCCGACCGCGGCGCGACACCTTCGCCCTCGACTACATTGAGTCCACGACGCAGGCATATGTGCATGTCATTGGCCAGCTCCCGGAAGGGGTCCCCTGGCCGGAGCACCTTGTGTGGGCGCATGATGTTCTCCTGACATTCTTCGAAACCGTCGACCACGGAGAACAGATCGACCGTGCGCGGGATCTGTTTGTCGGAGCGCCGCAGCCGACGAGGCGGCGGTCGGACCTTCAGGCGCCCAAGGAACGATCCGCGGATCCGCCGCCCGTGCCCCTCGAGGCCCTCGCCGCCCTGGCGCGGAAGCGCCGTTCCACACGCCTTTTCGAGCCGGAGCGGGTTCCCCGCGACCTCATCGACCAAGCCCTCGATGTCGCCCGGCAGGCCCCGAGCGGCTGCAATCGCCAGCCGTTCCACGTGTATATCGTGGACGTGCCTTCGGATGTCCGCGACGTGGCCGCGCTCGCTCTGGGGGCCAGGGGTTGGGCGGAGGAGGCCCCGGGGATTGCCGTGTTTGTCGGAGACTGGGCCGCGTTCGAGTTCCCGCGGGATCGACACCTTCCGTTCGTGGACGCAGGCTTGGCGGCCATGGGGTTCATACTCGCGGCAGAGTCGCTGGGGATCGCAACCTGTCCCATCCATTGGCCGGATCTCTCGGAGCAGTCGGCTGCCGCCGCAAGACGCCTTGGTCTTGGGCCCGCCGAGCACGTTCTGTTCATGATCGCCTACGGCCGTCCGCTCGCGGGGCAGGTCGTTCCGTATTCGGCGAAAACGGAACTGGACCGCCTGCGGACATTCTTGAGCGACGCATGAGCCACGGTGTCGAGCTCATCGGTGTCGGCCTGAACAACCGGGGCGCGGAATTGATGCTCCGGGCGGTGGATCAGCGCATCCGCGACCGGGGCCTCACCCTCATCCTGGGCGGGCGCGCCGTGGACCGGTCCGGACTCAGCGAGGTGAATGCTCGGCGAATGGCGCGACCGGACCCGGAGCGTCACCCGTACCTGTGGCGGCCAGCCCTCGCCGTATCCCGAACCGTGCCCGCCCCGTGGTGGCACGCGCTGGGCCTCCTCGCCCCCGACCGAAGCGTGGCCCTCATGGATGCCTCCGGCTATGCGTACGGCGATCCCTGGGGTACGGTCCGGAGCCGGCGTCGGGAGCCACTTTTCCGATGGTACCGCTCCAACGGGCGGCCGGTGGTCATGCTACCGCAGGCGTTCGGGCCCTTCACCGACAGCGCCGGCAGGGTGGAGGCGGTACGACTCCTCCGGCACGCCACACTCGTCTTCGCCCGCGATACGGTTTCGCGCGATCACCTGTTCGACCTGCTCGGTGAGGAAGAACGAGTGCGTTTGGCGCCAGATTTCACCTGCGAGGTCGAGGGTGTGCCGCCCAACGGCAGTCAGCGATGGAGAGGGCGGGCCTGCGTCGTGCCCAACGGCAAGATGATCAGCGAGGTGGCACGCGACATTGCCGATCGCTACGTCCCGTTCATGTCCGAGGTCGTCGGGCTGCTCACCGACGCTGGGATGGCGCCGTTCATTCTCCAGCACGAAGACGATCAGGACGCGACGGTCTGTCGGGCCATCGCGGCCGCTACGCGCGTTCCCGTGCCGGTGGTTTCGGGCCTCGGCGCCATCGCGGCCAAGGGAGTTATCGGTAGTTCGGCTCTCGTGGTGGGCTCCCGGTACCATGCCCTCGTAAGCTCCCTCTCTCAGGGGGTCCCCGCACTGGGTACGAGCTGGTCGCACAAGTACCGAACCCTGTTTGAGGACTTCCGAATTGAACACGCTCTGATCAGCGATCTCGATCCCGGACGGGCGGCGGAGTACCTTGCCCCCTTTTTGGATGGGGACCGGCGGGAGGCAATGGCCGAAGCCCTGCGGTCCCGCGCGGGCGCGCTGAACGCACAGGTGAAAGCCATGTGGGACGAAGTCCTCAGCCTGGTGGCCGAACCCGATCTGCCGGTGGTGGCGGGGGGGGACGACGGTGCCCGTCGCTCGTCGCCAGAGGGTTTCTAGCTGTACCGTACCATGAACCGCCCCTTGGTCAGCGTGATCATTCCTACCCGCGACCGGGCCGAGCTGCTGACGACGGCTCTGGCCGCCATCCTGGCCCAGGCCCGGACCGACCTGGAAGTGATCGTGGTCGATGACGGCTCCCGGGACCGGACGCCCGAAGTCATCGAAGAAGCGCGCGCCGCGGACCCCCGCGTGCGCAGCCTGCGTAACGAGCGGTCGCTGGGGGCCGCCGCCGCCCGGAACGCGGGGGCCGCCGAAGGCCGGGGCGAGTATCTTCTCTTCGAGGATGACGACTGCCGGAGCCGACCCGACCGGGTCACCCGAATGCTCCGCGCTCTTGGCACAGCGCCGAACGCCGGTTATGCGTACTGCTGGATGGAAGCGCACAGCACGGATGGATCGGTTCGGATCCATGGCCGGGATGGCCCCTGGAGCATCGGCACCCCCTGCGCGCTCATCCGACGCGCGCACTTCGAGCAGGTGCTTGGCTTCGACGCGGGACTCCCCCGCCTCCAGGACTTCGACCTCTGGACCCGACTGCTGGCGAAGGCGCCAGCCATCGAGGTACCCGAAGTGCTTCTGACGGTCACCCGTTCCGACCAGGGGATCTCGGCGTCGACCGACCGGTTGATTCGAGCGGCGCACCACATTTTCGAAAAGTACGAAGAAAGCTCTATCGCTCCCGGACACCTGGCCGCCATGCACCGGCGCCTCGGCGGCAAGCTGATGGTCCTCGGACATCCGACGGAAGGCATGGCCCACTTCCGTCGCTCCCTCGCGCTGTACCCGCTCTGCCCCAGAACATGGTTGGCCGTGGTCGCAGCGCGGGCCGGTGTCCGTGCCTATCGCGCGGTCGCTCGGGCGCACTACCGCCTCCAGAAGCTCATGCGATGACTTCAGACGAGCCGACGCGTGTTTCAGCGGTCCGGCGCCCGATCGATTGCCGGACGCCATGAACGTCTCCGTGGTCCTCCCGACCCGAAACCGTGCGGAGCACGTGCACCGGGCCATTGCCAGCGTTCTCGGGCAGACGGTCCGGGAGCTGGAGGTCATCGTCATCGATGACGCTTCGGATGACGGCACGGCGGCCGCAGTCGAGGGGCTGGCGAAAGCCGACCGGAGGCTCCGGCTGATCCGGCACGACGAGCCCCGAGGCGCGGCGGGGGCCAGGAACACGGGCATTGAGGCGGCGAAGGGCGCCGTCGTCGCGTTCCTGGATGACGACTGCATCTGGGCCGCTACGAAGCTCGAGAAGCAGCTACCGCGGCTGGCGCCGGACCGGGGCGTGGTCTACAGCCGGCAGGCCATCCGCTACCAGGGCCGATGGATCGTGGAGGGCGCGCCCGGCGCCGAACATGACGCCCTGGCCGCCCTTCTCCGGACCAACTACGTCGGGACACCGTCCCTCCTCGTACGTCGAGAGCTGTTCCGGCAGGTGGGCGGCTTCGACGAGGCGCTGCCCCGGCTCCAGGACTGGGACCTGGCCCTCCGGCTGGCCCGATGCACGCGGTTTGCCTACGTCCCGGAGATCCTGGTCAAGGGATGGCAGGGGGACCAGGGCATCTCCCAGGACCGGGACGCCCTGGTCACGGCGGCCGAACGTATGGTTGAGCGGCACGCGGCCCACCTCAGCCGCCGACAGCTGGCGGCGCTCCATTACGGGCTGGCCAAGTTCCTCCTGGTGGACGGCCGTACGCCCACAGCCCGGAGGTTCTTCCTCCAGGCCCTGCGCCTGGACCCCGTGTCCCCCGTTCACTGGGCCGGCGTGACCGCGGGACTTTTGGGACCGGCCCCCGCCCGCGCCATCCGGGCATGGCGCCGCCGCGGGCGAGCTTCGGCCGATGACGACGCCATGACCTGGCTGTCCGCAAACCCCGGCTGGCGGGTGGGCCCGTGAGGATCCTCCTGGTCTCCCACGGCGCCGGTCCCTACGGCGCCGAGCGGGTGGGCGTAGCCCTCGCCCGGGGCCTCGCCGGACGGGGCCACGACGTGGTGATGGATTTCCCCCACGGCGGGCGCGCCGTGGACGCCGTCCGCGAGCCGGGAGCGCCCCGGGTCCGGGTCGGCGCGCGCCACCGGCTGCCCCGGAACGCGGTTGAAGCGGTTGGCTGGGCCACCACCGCGCCCGCCGCCGTTCTGGACGTGGGCCGGACCGTGCGGGACGTCGATCCCGACCTGGTCTGGATCAACTCGCTCTATAACCCGTGGGCGGGCGTAGCCGGAATCGGGCGGCGCCCGGTGGTCTGGCACCTCCACGAGTACCGGCTCCGGGAGCCGTTGGGTGTGACGGCCGCCGCGCTGATCGGTACCGCCGCTACCCGGGTGGCCGTGGTCTCGGACTTCCTCGCCGACGGGTGGCGCCGCTACCCGTGGCTGCGGCGGCGGATCACCGTGCTGCCGAACCCGCTCCTGGGCTTTCCTCGCGCGGGCGGGCGAGGTGACGAGGTGGGCGGTGAGCCGGACGGCCCGTTCACCGTGGGGTACCTGGGCCAGCTCGAGCCCCGCAAGCGGGTCCCCGACCTGATCAGGGCTGTTGCGCGCCTGCCCGGAGTGCGAGCAGTCATCGTGGGGGACGGCAAGGCCCGGAGTGCCGCCGAGGCGGCCGTCCGGGACGCCGGCATCGGGGACCGGGTCGAGCTGGCGGGCTTCCGGGCCGACATCGACGCCGAGCTGGCACGCTTCCACTGCATGGCGATCCCGTCGCTCCGGGAGCCGTTCGGGCTGGTGGCGCTGGAGGCTATGGCCGCCGGGGTGCCGGTGGTGGCGGCCCGCAGCGGCGCGCTGCCGGAAGTGCTGGGCGACGCAGCCCTCTACCACGCCCCCCGCGACCCCGAAGACCTCGCCGCACGGATCGCCGAGCTGAAGGCCGACCCTGTGCTCCGGAGGGAGCTGGTCGGCCGTGGCCTGGAGCGCGTGCAGGCGTATCGTGAGGACGCCTGGCTCGACCGGGCCGAGGCCATCGCGCGCGAAACTGCGGAGATCCCATGACGGAACCGAACGAGGCGCGGGCGGAGACCGGGGCCGACCCGGCCGGCGGACGCGGGCCGTTCCCCCGGTCCGTCCTCCTCATCGCCGCCGGCGCCATCGTGCTCCGGCTCCTGCTCCTCCTGGGCCGCGGCGACTACCTGGCCTTCGACGAGGGCTGGTACCTGCTCCTGGCCCGGTCCCTCTTCACCGGTGACGGGTACGCGCTGGTCGGCTTCCCGCACACCGCCCTCTCGCCACTCTTCCCGGTCCTGGCCGGCGCCCTCGGCACCGCGCTCGACAGCTGGGTCTGGGGCGGGCGCCTCGTCGCGGCCGCGGCCTCGGGGCTCATGATCCTACCGGCGTGGGGCGTCTTTCGCCGACTGACGACGGCCCGCACGGCGCTCATCGCGGCGGGGCTGGTGGCCGTGCTCCCGTCGCTGGCCCCGTTCGTGGTCCCTTTCTGGATCGGCGCGGACCTCTGGGTCGGGGCGGAGCCGCTGCTCCACCTCTTCCTCTACTCGGGGGTCGCGCTGTGGCTCCGGGCGGACGAGGGCGAGGAAAAACGGATCCCTTGGCTCGGGGCCGGCGCGGCCTTCGGGCTCGCCTTCCTGGCCCGTCCCGAGGCCATCATCACCTGGGCGATCCTCGGTTTCGCGGCACTCGGGATCGCCGCCGCCGGCCGTTCGGCCGTCCGGCTCCGGGGCGCAGTCCTCATGGGCGTCGGGTTCCTCCTTCTGGCCGCGCCCTACTGGCTGTACATCCGCGACGTGACCGGCCAGTGGAGCGTGACCGGCCGGGGCGTGTCCCTGCCCACGGTGGCGGTGGGGCCGGCGGGCGCTCGCGGGGAGCGCGCCAGGGCCTCCCGGACCATTGAGCGGATGCTCTGGCAGGACGACAAAGCCTACCGGGAGTACCTCTACGGCCTTGACGCCACCGGCCTTCGCCTCCGCAGCGACTATTGGGGCGTGCCGCCCGCAAGGGAGCAGCGGGCTGCAGAAGAAAGGGCCGCCGAGGAACCGGCCAAAGGGGGCAAGGCCGACGCCGGGTCCGCCGTCGTCGAATCGCCGGTCCCCGGAACGCAGGTCGAGCCACCGTCCCCCGCCACCCTCTACCTCCGCTCCATGGGCCGGATCCTGCCGCTCCTCCTCTGGCTGTTCGTGGTGCTGGGCGCGGTAGCACCCCGGGGTCACGAGGGCCGCACGGCCCGCCGGGTGCTCCGGCGCGAGCTCCCGGTGGCCGGAGCACTGGTGGGCACCAGCATCGCCATCGCCGCGGTCGTGGCCGTGGACCCCAGGACCCAGCTATTCCTGGTCCCGCTCCTGGCGTTCTACGCGGCCCGGGGGTTCGCGCTCATCGAGGAAACGGTCCGCGAGCGCTGGCCGGACGCGCCGCTCCGCCCGGGGTTCGTCGAGCTGGTCCTGGCAACCACGGCGTTGGTCTGGCTACTGGGGATCGACGCCCGACGCCTTTACCTCAGCCTGTCCCTGGGCTCGCCCCACCATGTCGTGGCCGCCCAGAACCGGGCGGTGGCCGAGGAGCTGGACGCGCTCCTCGAGGACGGCGACGGACCCGTCGCCAGTTGGCATCCGGCCATCGCAGTCTATGCCGACCGGGACTGGCGCGTGCTCCCCCACGCGGACCTGCCGGCGATCGTCCGCTACCTCGACGCCGCCGGCGCTGAAGCCATGGTGCTGTCCGCCTACTACCCGCCCGACTTGGGCGTGGAGAACCTCGACACCCGTTACTTGGTCCTTCCCGTCCCTGAAGCCGACGGACCGCCACGCCCCTGGCGCCTCCGCCTCCTCCGGGGTGACAGCATCCGGGTACTCGGCCAGCTGGAAGACCCGTCGAACCCGTCGAACCCGTCCAGCCCCGGTGGTGCACCCGATGAGACGCCGGACGACGCGCCGGGCAGGTAGCGCCGGCGCCCCGAAGCCTACCCCGCCCGCGAGCGTTGCAAGCTACCGGCGGGTGATGGGCCCGCTCAGGATCAGGGCCAGGTCGTGGATGCGACCGACGAGGATATGCCAATCCAGGCCAGGCTCATCGGACGTAGAGCAAAGACCCAGAACCCGCCCACACCAACGCGTCCGCTCGCTTGTCCCGGTACAATTCGCTGACGAGGTACTTCACCAGGACCGGCACGGGGAAACGTAGGATCCAGCACCCAGCACCACCCGTCTTGGCCGAAGATCACCGTGCTCCCGGCAGCGGGATACTGAACAGCTTGACCGTCATGATACGAACGCGAGCCGGGCCCGGCAGCGGTCGCCGGTAACGCGCGCGGCCAGGGCCAGCGTCTCGACCTTCCGCCCGTAGCCACGGCTATAGCGGCCTTCCACCACGTCCGGCGGGGCCATTCCTTCGAGGCGCATCTCGCACCGGCGCTGTTCCGATTCCAACAGGACGACGCCGCCCCCGTCCTCCGTCCGCATGTCGGTGATCTCCACCCCGGGCGCCAGGTTCAGCCGCCAGGCGATGGGAGGGTCCGCTCGCACGCGGTCCTCCACGAGCACGCGGTCAGGTGCCCACTCCCAGCGCCGCCTGTGGACCACACCGCCGTACGTGGCCTCGGCCTCGAGGAAACCCGGCCCCGTCACCGGTATCCGGACAGCCGCGTCCCGGGTCACCTGGAACAAGCTCACGGCGGCCGACGGCCAGCTGCGCTGCTCCACGCCGTCCACGACCACCGTGCTGTGCGCGGCCGTCGCGCGGAACGCGTTCCGCGTGGCCGGCAGAGGCGTATACACATACGCACCTCCGTCCACGACGAAATCCACCCCCTGCCACTGGAGCTCAAAAGACAGGAGGTCGTTGTGGATATGTCCGCCGTTGGTGCCCTCAGGCACCACCACGCAAGCGATGGCCAGGTCCAGCGGGCCGGCCCGGACGAAGGTCAGCCCGGCCCGGGGGTACCGGGTGACGCGGGTCCCCGCGACCTCCTCCCGCAAGGGCCCGGAGGACGGTGCGTGGCGTCCGGCCGTACCGGCCGGCCGGCCGGCGATGCCCCGGACCGCCGCCGGCACCAGGAGCCGGGCCTGGAGCGTATGATCCGCGCCGGCGCTGGCCAGGCCGTCGTCGTCCAGGAGGCGGCCGAGGACAGCCGGGACCTGGCGAGAGTCCAGCGGGTCGTCGGGGACACGGACACGGAGCACGCGGCCGCTGTCATGGTCGCCCACCTGCACGAAGCGGCCGTCCGACTTGGTCATGTCCACGACGAGGGTTGCCATACGCCGGAGACGGTCCCAGAACCCGTTCGGGAACACTGCCGGGCGCAAAGGGTCGAAGCCCCGGACAGTGGGCGCCCCGAGGTCGGGTGCCGCTGGATGGCGCGTTGTCGTGGCAGGGAGAGATGCGAGCCGGCGCCGTCTGGACTCGCGCAGCCGAACGGCGATGCACGCGGCGCAGAGGAACATCTCGGCCACGAACCCGTGGTACGCGGTGGAGCCCTCGTAGCCCGCCCCATCCGGCAGCACCTGGTGCTCCAACTCCCGGGCCAGCCCCTGGAGCCCGCAGGCAAGCCAGACGTCGCTACGGGGCGCCTCCGGCAACGCGGCGCCCAGCGCCACCAGCCCGACGAGGTTCGCGACGTAGTGGTTACCTCGGTAGCCGGCGTAGTATTCCAGGTTCTCCTCTACGTGCTCCGCGTGGGCGAGCAGGCTACGGTACAGGAGCCAGCGGAAAGCGGGCGTGACGGCCGGAGCGTCATCCACGAGCGCCAGCGCCGCCAGCCACGAGTACGCCCGCAGCGCCACGTCCATGGTCATGGCCCAGTTGACGCCCCGGCCCACCGGGTTGGCGGCGATCCAGTCCACCACCTGGGCAACGATCTCGCCGGGCGCCGCCCGCCCTTCCGGGCTGTCCGGCGCGAGGCGCCACGCGAGCCCCAGGGTGGTGGCGTGCTGGAACCTGGACAGCTCCCACGGCACCTTGGTGTCCACGCCGGGAGCGTGACCGTACGGCACCGCCGTGTGCCAGCGGCCCGGGTCCCAGCGGTAGCCGCTGATGAAGTCGCGGTGCCAGTCGATGGGAACGTAGTCGTCGCCCAGCCCCGAGAGCAGGGCCACCATGCGCTGGCGCTGGCGCTGGGCCGCTTCCGGGCCCGGGGCCATGTCGTAGCGGTGCCCCGCCAGGCCGGCCGCGTCGAGCTCGTAATCGACCCGCACAGGGCCCGAGCCCAGCAGATCGAACCGGTGTTCCAAGGCCGCCCGGGCTCCGGCCTTCACGGCTTCGATGAACGCCGCGTCCACCGTCAGCGCTCCCGGCGCCAGAGGCAGCACGACGTCGGGGCCGCGGAAGAGCTTCCCGGCGTATCGGCCCGGGTCCTCGCCCCGCCGGCCCAGCAAGGCCAGCACCCGGTCCTCGTCCAGCCGGTCCCTCCCCAGCACGTCCGCCAGCCAGCGCTGGCGCCCCGCCAGGCGGATCCGCGCCAGCTCGGCGGCCGCACGCGCCGCCCGGTTCGGCGGCATGGTCACGGCCCGGCCCGCCAGGCGAGCGAAACGCGTTAACAATCCCGTTCCCACGTATCAACCCCTGCGATGCCGCACATCCGGTCAGCCCTCTCCCGTTCCGTCCGCGCCCGGCCCCGGCCTCCCGCCCGATCGCTCCGCGCCTTCGGCGCCAGGCGCCTCTTCCCCGGACGGCTCTGCCCCACCCCTCTCGATGAGCCGCTCCACCCGGAAGCTGATCCGGGTCACATCGAGCTGCTGCCAGAGCGGGATCGGCCATTCCGCCTCGCCGCGGACCGCCGCGGCGAAGGCCTCCAGCTCCGCCAGGTGGCCCTTGTCCTGGCCCCGCACCTTCACGGCGTCCGACGCGAACCCGTGCAGCTCGAGCGACCGGTAGTCGTCCAGCACGGCCGCTCCGCCGTCGGTGAATGCCTCGAGGTGCTCCTTCGCCAACGCCTTGTGACCCAGCGCGGTGTAGAGGAGCGTGGCCACGGAGCCGTCCTCGAAGCGGAGCGTGGCGGTGAAGTTGTCGTTCCGGGCGTAGCGGCCCGTGGTCCGCCCGATGGGCGCCGCCTGCAGATCCGTCACGGCGCCGTCCAGCAGGAAGTGGAAGAGGTCGTAGATGTGGCAGGCCTCCCCGATGTTCCGGCCCCCGCCTTCGTCGCCGTGCACCCAGTGGTCCAGGGGGATGAAGCCGGCGTTCATGCGGTAGGCGAGCATGGCGGGATTCGTCCTGTCGTCCAGCGCCTGCCGGATCCGCGCCGCGAAAGGCGAGAAGCGCCGGTTGAACCCGGTGAGGAGGACGGGGACCTCTTGGTCGCGACGCTCCTGGTAGAAGCTCTCGATGCCGGCGAGGCCCTTCTCCGTGAGGGCCAGCGGCTTCTCCAGCATGACGTGCTTGCCGGCCTGGAGGGCACGGAGGGCGAGATCGGCGTGGGAGTCGTGGCGGGTCGCGATGAGGACGGCGTCCACGTCGTCGTCTTCCAGGACGTCCCGGAGCGCCGTCGTGGCGTACGGGACGTCGAAGCGAGCGGCCGCCTCCCGGGCGTTGAGGCCCGTGCGCCCGACGACCGCCCGCAATGCGTAGCGGGACCGGAGCCGCTGCAGGTTGGGCAGATGCATCCCCGACGCGAAGCTGCCCGCGCCCACGATGGCCATGTTGATCCGGTCCCGGCGCGCCGGCCGGGTGCGGAGCGTCAGGCGCGTGGCGGCGGCCGTCTCCTCGTCTTCGTCGTCGTACGTCAGGAGGACGATGGGCGCGGCACCTCGCTCGTCCAGGGCATCGTACGCCTCCCGGGCCCGCTCCACCGGGTAGCTGCCGTGGACCAGCGCGTCGAAGCGGACGGTGCCATCGGCCAGCAGCCGCAGGTACTCCTCCATGTTCCGGCCCTCGGTCCAGCGCACGTAGGCCGGCGGATAGTCGTAGCCTTTCGCCTCGTACCGGTCGTCGTAGCGGCCCGGGCCGTACGAGGTGGCGATGCGGAGCTCGAGCTCTCCGGGGTAGATGTCGCTGCGCATGAGCCCGAGCCCCACATCGCCGACGAGCACGACCCTTCCCTTCCGCCGGCACATGCGGAAGGCCGTGGACATGACCTCGTCGGAGCGGGACGCCGCCGTGACCAGCACGCCGTCGGCCCCCATGCCGGTGAGGCGCTTGACCCGGTCGATGGCGTCCGGCGCCTCGGGATCGATGCCCTCGTCGATGCCGAGCCCGCGCGCCAGCTCGACACGACCCGCGTCCAGATCCACGCCGATGACCCGGCAGCCGTGGGCCCGGAGCATCTGGGCGGCGAGCTGGCCCAGCAGCCCGAGCCCCAGCACCACGAACCACTCGCCCAGCGTCGGCTCCAGGCGCCGGACGCCGTGAAGCGCGATGGAGCCCAGCGCCACCGACGACGCGGCCTCGAAGCTCACGCCGTCGGGGATCGGCGTGACCAGATTCTCCGGCACGACGCCGTACGCCGCGTGGCTCGCGTAACCACCACCCGCGCAGGCGACCCGGTCCCCCACCTCTACGCCGGGCACGCCGGCCCCCACCCGGTCCACCACGCCCGCCGAGGAGTAGCCCAGCGGCGCCGCCCGCTCCAGCTCGGCCTTCACCATGGCCGCCGTGTTGGCCACGCCCCGGTCCTTCGCCATCCGCACGACCTGGCGCACGATGTCCGGGCTCCGCACCGCACGGGTCACCACCCCCACCATACCGCCGCCGATGCCCGCGCCCTCCGTCCCGGCCGAGATGCAGGACACGACCGTGCGCACCCGCACACGACCTCGCTCCACCTGCGGCGGCGGCACGTCCAGCACGTCCACCGAACCGCTCCGCCTCACCACCTGTTTCATGGCGTCTTCGCCTTTTCGTCTGTCGGTTCACGTCCCCACCGGCCCGCCTGGAAGCCCGCGTACCGCATCAGCTCGTACGGCAGGAGCTGTGGCAGCCGATGCACATGGCCGTGACGGACGAAGTACGCCACCTCGCCCGCCAGGAACCGGACCGATTCGGGGAGCGTCGCGCCCCCGTCGATGCCCACCGCGCGGAGCGCCCGGCCCACGCTGTAGCTCCTCCGGAACAGGCCCCGGAGCGTGTACGTGTGGGCGTGCAGCGCCTCCGTGTCGTGCCGGTACACGATGCTGTGACCCGCGGCCAGTGCCTGGTGGGCCCAGATCTGGTCCTCGCTGAACGCCGCGCCGTCCGCGAACGGCACCCGCTCCACCACGTCCCGACGCACCGCGCTGAAGGCGTTGGAGAACAACACGCGCCCGGGACGGGGGTGGTGCCCGCCGGGCTGCGGGTCGAAGCGCAGCGGCTCGTCCGGGTAGTTCAACGCCACGAAGAACATCTCCATGGTGGACGCGTCCCGGGGCACCTGCCGCCCGTACACGCCCGCCACGCTTTCGTCCGCCAGCGTCTCGGCGAACCGGAGCGGCCAGTCGGGCGTCACCGGCAGCACGTCCTGCGTGAGGAAGCAGACCACGTCGCCGCGCGTGAGCCGCACGCCCAGGTTGCGCGTCCGCCCGTGGCCGAAGGCCGACCGCTCGATGGCGTAGACGCCGAGCCCCATGGCCCGGGCCCGCTCCGGCGTCCCGTCCCGGGAGTCCGAGTCGATGACCAGCACCTCCAAGCCGAGCCGGTCCCTGAGGTCCACCAGGTGCGTCGCCAGCCGCTCGAACTGCGCGCCCCCGTCCAGCGTCGGCACGACGACCGAAATCGAGTTCGACTTCGAATTCGAGTTCGAGTTCGACTGGGTGCCGGCATCCACCCGGCCGTCAGCGGCTGGCCTGGCACCCGGATCACGCCGCGAGTCATCACCCGTCATCGGTCACCGGTCATCGGTCATACCCGTCCGAAGCTCGAGCCGCGCAGCACGCTCAGGAAGAACGAGGCGAAGATGAGCTCGGCGCCGAGGATCATGAGGGTGAGCGCCAGCATTGCGGGCCGCACCGCGAACAGCTCCCCGCGACCGGCGCTGAGCCACGCGGCGAGGATCCAGACGTTGATGATGAGGCCCGCGCCGAAGATCAGGCCGCCGAGGGAGACGCCCCGTTCCAGGCTGTAGTGGAGGTGCAGGCGCCGGATCCAGGGGTCGGTGGGCCCCTCGTCCTGGACCAGGGCCCAGGTCTTGGCGTAGACGCCCAGCAGGAGGAGTTGAGCGCCCAGGATGGCCACGGCGCCGCCCACGAACATGAAGTGGAAGTCGAGGGTCAGGCGCCCCAGGGTGACGGGGCCGGGCAGCAGCGCCACCTCGAGCCCGAGCCCCAGCGCGAGGAGGAACAGCCCCGGCAACAGGAAGAGGCGCGTCGGGCTCAGGAGCAACAACTGCCGCACGACACGCCAGCCGTCACCCACGCTGCGCCGCTGCTCCTGGGGCCTCGGCCGGAAGGAGACCGGGACCTCGACGGCGTCCAGCCCCGCCCGCGCCGCCTGGATCAGCATCTCGCTGGCGAACTCCATCCCGGTGGCGCCCAGGTTCAACTGCTCCAGCGCCTCGCGGCGGATGCTGCGGAAGCCGCAGCGCACGTCCGACACCCGGAAATCGAAGAACCGACGCGACAGCCAGGTCTGCACCGGTTCCAGCACGTGGCGGTGCGGCGCCTCCATGGCACCGGGCTGCATGCGGCCGTTGCGCCGCGTGCCCAGCACCATGTCGTATCCCGCCCGGAGCGGCTCCACGAACCGCGGCAGCAGGGACAGATCGTAGGTCCCGTCCCCGTCCACGAGGACCAGGATGCTGCCGGCGGCCTCCTCGAAGCCCCGCAGCACCGCGGCGCCGTACCCCCGGATGGGCTGTCGCACGACCCGGGCGCCCGCCGCCTCCGCCGCCTCCGCGGACCCGTCGGTGGAGCCGTTGTCGCACACCACCACCTCCCCCCGCCAGCCGCCGGCCTCCAACGCCGCCCGCGCGTCCCGCACGCACCCGTCGATGGTCGCCGCCTCGTTCCGGCACGGGATCACCACGGAGACCTCGACGGCGCCGGCCACCTCAGATCCCCTCCTCCAGGGCCGCGGCCAGGGCATCACGCCAGGGACGGAACGGACCCGCGACGGCTTCGGTGCTCGCCGTGTCCAGCACCGAGTACGCGGGTCGGGCCGCCGGCCGGGACACGGCCTCCGACGAGATCGGCTCCACCTCCACGTCCAACCCGCTCAGCCGGACGGCCTCCACGGCCAGGTCGTACCAGGTGGCGTCGCCACGGTTCGCGGCGTGGTAGATGCCCGGCGTCGCGTTCTTCTCCAGGAGCGCGACCAGGGCCGCGGCCAGGTCCCGCGTCCAGGTCGGCGAGCTGCGCTGGTCGTCCACGACGCGGAGCGGCCCGCCGTTCCGGGCCCGCTCCAGGATCGCGGTGACGAAGTTGCCGCCGCCGGGCCCGTACAGCCAGCTCGTCCGCACCACCAGCCAGTCCCCGGCCACCTGCGCGGCCGCCTCGCCCCGGAGCTTGGACCGCCCGTACGCATTCACCGGTGCCGTCCGGTCCTCCGGCCGGTACGGCCGCTTCGCCCCGCCGTCGAAGACGTAGTCGGTGCTGGGGTACACGAAGCGCGCGCCCACCCGGCGACACGCCCGGGCCACGAACCCGGCGCCGCCGGCGTTCACCAGCGTGGCCCGGTCTTCCTCCTCTTCGGCATCGTCCACCCGGGTGTAGGCGGCACACTGGATCATGGCATGGGGACGGGCCTCCTCCACGCGCCGGTCCACGGCCGCCGCGTCCGTCACGTCCAGGGCGGCCCGGTCCAGCGCCACCACGTCGTGGTCCCGGGCCTCCAACGCACCCGCCACCGCTCGCGCCAGCATGCCGCCCGCCCCCGTGACCAGGACTCTCACGGGTCGTCGCCCGCCTGCGCGGGGCGCGCGTCCCGTGCCTCCCCTTCCGCGGTCTCGGGGAACGACGGCGCGTGGCTCTCTCCGGATGCCACGCGGGCCGGGCGGTACAACGGCGCCTTCGGGCCCAGCAGGTTGAAGCGTACGATGTACCACAGCGCTGCAAGACCGTCCTTCCAGCCGATCTTCTTGCCCTCCTCGTACGTCCGGCCGTGGTAGCTGATGGGCAGCTCGTAGATGCGGGCCCGGGCCTGGGCCAGCCGGGCCGTGAGCTCCGGCTCGATCCCGAACCGATTCGCGGTGAGCGGCAGGCTCTTCATCAGGTCGGCCCGGACCGCCTTGTAGCACGTCTCCATGTCCGTCAGGTTCAGGTCCGTGAACATGTTGGACAGGAGCGTGAGCAGCCCGTTCCCGATGCGGTGCCAGAAGTAGAGCACCCGGTGGGGCCCGCCCAGGAAGCGGCTGCCGAACACGGCGTCGGCGCGGCCGTCCACGATGGGGCGCACCAGGGCCGGCAGCTCCAGCGGGTCGTACTCCAGGTCGGCGTCCTGGATCACGATGATGTCGCCCGTGGCCGCTTCGATCCCGGTCCGGACCGCGGCGCCTTTGCCCTGGTTCACCTCCTTCACGATGAGGGTGTCGATGACGCCCTCCGCATCGAGACGGCGCAGAACGTCCGCCGTGCCGTCGGTGGAGCCATCGTCCACACAGACCAGCTCGATGTCCAGCGGCACCCGCCAGACCCGCTGGATCGAGGCCTCCACCGTGCCCGCCTCGTTGTAGACGGGCATGATCACGCTGAGCCGGAACGCCCTCTCGTGGTCGCTCACGAGTCGGCGACCCCGTATCGGTTGAGTTTGCGGTACAGCGTCGACGGGTCGATCCCCAGGACCTCGGCGGCCCGCGCCTTGTTGCCACCCTCCGCCTGCAGCACCCAGAGCACGTACGCCCGCTCGATCACCTCCAGCGTCGGCGTCTGGGGCTCGCGCTCCGAGACCAGCGGCTCCCTGGGCGGATTCACGACCCGGTCCGGCAGGTGCTCCGCCTCGATGCCGCTCCCCTTCGCCAGCACGGCCGCCCGCTCCAGCGCGTTCTCCAGCTCGCGCACGTTGCCCGGCCAGTCGTATTCCTGGAGCGCCGACCGCGCCTCCCTCGTCATGGTCAGCGCCTGGCCATCCTCGCCCAACTGATCCAGGAAATGGTCCGCCAGCAGCAGGATGTCATCGCCCCGCTCCCGGAGCGGCGGCATGTGCAGCGTGATCACGTTCAACCGGTAGTACAGGTCGCTCCGGAAGGCGCCCCGGCGCATCTCCTGCTCCAGGTCCCGGTTCGTCGCACCGATGACCCGCACATCGATCTTCACCGGCTCCGTGGCACCCACCGGCACCACCTCGCGCTCCTGCAACGCCCGCAGCAGCTTGACCTGCAGCGCCGGCGACATCTCGCCCACCTCGTCCAGGAAGAAGGTGCCGCCCTTCGCCGCCACCAGCAGCCCCTCCTTGTCCTTCACCGCACCGGTGAAGCTACCCTCGACGTGCCCGAACAGCTCCGACTCCAGCAGGTTCTCCGGCAAGGCCGCGCAGTTCACCGACGCGAACGGCCCACTCTCGCGCTCCGACAGCCGGTGGATGTGCCGGGCGAGGATCTCCTTCCCCGTGCCGCTCTCGCCGGTGAGCAGGACCGTCGAGTCCGTCGGCGCCACCGTCTCCGCCAGCTGCAGCACCTCCATGAAGTTCCGGTTCCTGCCCACGGGCCGCGCCTCCGCAGACGTCTCGCGCCGCTTGATCTCCTGCTTGAGCTGCAGGTTCTCCCGCTTCAGCTCCCGCGACTCCGCGGCCCGGCGGCACAGCGTCACCAGCTCGGCGTTGCCGAAGGGCTTCTGCAGGTAGTAGTAGGCGCCCTGGTTCACCGCCTGGATCGCCGACTGCAGCGAGGCCTGGGCCGTCATCAGGATCACCGGCGTCTCCGGGTCCTGGTCCCGTACCGCATCCAGCACGTCCATGCCGGACACGCCCGGCATCCGGATGTCCGTCAGCACCACGTCCGGGTCGATCTCCTCCCAGTCCTCCAGCGCCGACCGCCCGCTGTCCCGCAACGCGACCTCGAACCCCTCCCCCTTCAGCAGGATCTCCAGGGTGTCCAGCAGCGACGCCTCGTCATCGATGATCAGGATCCGAGGACTCATGATCCGTCCAGCTCCTCATGCGCCGGTAGATAGATCGTGAACACCGCCCCGGCGCCGGGCTCCGCGTCCACGAAGATCGCGCCCTGGTGCGCCTCCACCGCACGATGCACCAGCGCCAGCCCGAGCCCCGTCCCGCCGGAGCGCGTCGTGAAGAACGGGTCGAAGATCCGCGACAGCGCCTCCTCCGGGATGCCCGGGCCGTCATCCCGCACCGACAGGCGGATCGCATCACCCACCGACACGCCCGCCGGGATGTCCAGCTCGTCCACCGGGCCCAGCTCCACCGTCACCCGCCCTTCCGGCACCGTGTTCTGCAACGCGTTCAACACCAGGTTGAACACCGCCCGGTGAAGCAGGTCCTCATCCCCGTTCACATACTGCGGCTCCCGCGGTGCCGTGTACTCCACACGGCCTCCCGCCCCGTCCGGATGCTGCCTCGCCAGCCCGATGGCTCCCGAGACCACCGCACCCAGCTCCACGCGGGCCCGACGGTTCAGCTCGACCCGGCTGAACTCGATGAACTCGCTCAACAGCCGGCTCAGCCGGTCCGACTCCGTCAGCACCAGCCCGCTCAACCGGGTCCGGTCTCCGTCCCCCGCGGGCCCCGCCGACAACTGCTCCGTCGCGCTCCGGATCGACGCCAACGGGTTCTTGATCTCGTGGGCCAGCGACGCCGCCAGCTCCGCCACAGCCTGCAGACGGTCCGCACGACGGTGCAGCTCCTCGATCCGCTTCCCGTCCGTCGTGTCCTGCAGCACCGCCGTCACCCACGGCCGCTCCTCACGCTCCAGCGGCGTCGTCCGCACCCCCAGCATCCGCACCGGCTCCTCCGTGCGCGTCTCGTACCAGCGCACCGGGATCTGCGACGCCGACGTCCGCCGGATCGTCCCGCCCAGACCCGGCGCCCGCCGGTTCAGCTCCTCCAGCACCGGCCGGCCCAACCACTCCCGCGCCTTCACCCCCAACAGCGTCTCCGCCGCCGCGTTCATGTACGCCAGCTTGCCATCCTGGTCCACCGTCACCACGCCCGTGTCGATCGTGCCCAGGATGTCGCTCGTGTCCAGCTGCAACTGCCTCAGCTCCGACGCTACCGCCGCCATCTCCGTGCCCGTGCTCCGCAGTCGCTCACCCAGCCACGCCGTCACCAGCGCCGTCACCGCGAACAGCCCCATCTGCAGGAACACGCTCGGATCCGGCCGCGTCGGCTGTCCCCACACGCTGTCCGCGAAGTACAGCATCGTCGCCAGAGCGCCGATCAGCATGCCGCCCCGCAGCGGCAGCAGCAGCGCACCCTCCGCGATCACCAGGATGTACAACGACGCGAAATCGCTCTCGCTGCCACCTGTCAGATGCACGACCGTCGTCACCAACAGCACATCGTAGATCGCCTGCGCGTACAGGAAATTCGCGCTGGGTACCACCTCCGCGATGTGCGTGTGCCAGAAGCTCGCACCCGTCACCACCAGCGACACCACCAGCACCAGCGTCGCCAGCAGCGTCACCTCGGGGCCGATCAGAGGACGCGTCCAGACCAGCAGCGCCGCGGCGAATATCCCCGCCGCCAGCGTCAGACGCGCAAGATAGAGCCAGCGTAACAGCCGCTGCGTGTATATCATCAGCGCACGGTTCGAGCCCGTCGGTGGGAGAGGTCGGGCCGGGGTCGCTGGCCCCGTTCGCGGGATCCACCCGCCAACGTAGGGGAACGGCTTGCAACTTGCAAGGACCTGGTTTCGCAATTCCCAAGCGGCACACGGCCCGGGCGGGCGGGATGGTGGGGAACGAGGGGGAGGGCGCCGTGTATGCACGGGGGTGATCGGTGTGCATCGGGATGCACGGGGCAGCCGGTCCCCTGAGCCGGGTCCGGGTGGGTGGCGGGAGCCGGTGGAGACTCGATGGTTTCACAAACCGGCCGGCTCGCGCGTCTACAGGGTGAAGGACTGCGGACAGGGAGTTGGAACCGGAGGCTGTCCGGGAACACATCTCCGGTCCGACGTATCTGAAGGGTACGTGCGGCACGGCGCCGAGCCGTGTGGTGCATGCGGGCCTGGGAGCGAGGAGGAGGAATGACGACAAGGCGGAGGGGCTTGGGTGACGTCGGGGTGCTGGCGCTCGGGCTCGTGATGGTTCTGGTGTGGCTGAAGCCGGCGCCGGCGGTGGCGCAGTATTTCGGTCGTAACAAGGTGCAGTACGAGTCGTTCGACTTCCGTGTGCTGGGCACGGAGCATTACGACGTGCACTACTACGCGGTGGAAGAGGAAGCGGCGCGGGACGCGGCGCGGATGGCGGAGCGCTGGCACGACCGTCTGTCGCGGATCTTCAACCACACGTTGACGTCGCGGAAGCCGATCGTGCTGTACGCGGATCATCCGGATTTCCAGCAGACGAACATCCTGTCCGGGAACATCAGCGAGGGCACGGGCGGGGCGACGGAGTCGTTGAAGGACCGGGTGGTGATGCCGCTGACGGGCAGCTACGCGGACACGGACCACGTTCTGGGCCACGAGCTGGTGCACTCGTTCCAGTACGACGTGGCGAAGGCGCGGGGCGCGCTGTCGCGATCGGGGATCGGCAGTCTACCGCTGTGGCTGATCGAGGGAATGGCGGAGTACCTGTCGGTGGGCCGGGAGGACACGCACACGGCGATGTGGTTGCGGGACGCGGCGCTGCGCGGCGACCTGCCGACGCTGCGCCAGCTGACGGTGGATCCGCGGTTTTTCCCGTACCGGTACGGCCAGGCGTTGTGGGCGTACATCGGCGGTCGCTGGGGCGATCGTACGATCACGGAGCTGTACAAGACGGCGCTGGTGCGGGGCTGGCCGGCGGCGCTGCAGCGTCATCTGGGGATGAACGAGCAGCAGTTGTCGCAGGCGTGGATGACGGAGGTCCGTGAGACGTACCTGCCGCTCATGCAGGGCCGGGACCGTCCGGAGGACATCGCGCGGAAGGTGCTGGCATCGGACCTGGATGCCGGCGAGATGAACGTGAGCCCGGCGGTGAGCCCGGATGGCCGGTACGTGGCGTTCTACTCGGAGCGGGACCTGTTCGAGGTGAAGCTGTTCCTGGCGGATGCCGTGACGGGCGAGATCGTGAAGGAGCTGGTGAGCGCGGCCTCGGACATGGAGGTGGACGCGCTGAGCTTCCTGAAGTCGGCGGGCACATGGTCGCCGGACGGCCGCAAGTTCGCGTACACGGTCTTCTCGGGCGGGGACAACGCGCTGGCGATCCTGGACGTGGAGACCCGGAAGGTGGACCGGCGGATCGAGCTGCAGGACATCGGCGCCCTCCAGAACCCGGCGTGGTCGCCGGACGGCCGCTCCATCGTCTTCTCGGGGCTGAAGGGCGGGATCTCGGACCTGTACCTGCTGGACGTGGAGACGAACCGGGTCGTGCAGTTGACGGATGACAAGTACGCGAACCTGCAGCCTGCGTGGTCGCCGGACGGGACGACCATCGCGTTCGTGACGGACCAGGGACCGGGCACGGATTTCCGACAGCTCACGTACGGGCCCATGCGCCTGGCCACCATGGACGTGCGGACCCGGGAGGTGGAGCCTCTCGACGTCTTCGGCCGGGGCAAGCACATCGACCCCAAGTACTCCCCGGACGGCGCGAGCCTGTACTTCATCGCCGATGCGGACGGTTTCAGCGATGTCTACCGGATGGAGCTGGCGACGGGCGATGTGTACCAGGTCACGCGTCTGGCCACGGGCGTGAGCGGCGTGACCGGGCTGTCGCCGGCCCTGTCGGTGGCGCAGCGGGACGGCCGGGCCATGTTCTCGGTGTTCAGCGAGGGCAACTACGCCGTGTACGGGATGGAGGCCGAGGAAGCCCAGGGCACGCTGGTGCGGCCCGGTGAGGAGCTGGCGGCGAGGCCGCCGGCGACGGGGATCCTGCCACCCGTCGAGGCGGTGGGCCGGGGCGTCGTGGCGACGTACCTGAAGGACCCGACAACGGGGCTGACGCTCGCCGGCGACTTCGAGGACACCGACTACAGCCCCGGGCTCTCACTGGACTACATCGGCGTGCCCACGGTGGGTGTGGCGGTGAGCTCGTTCGGCACCGGCATCGCCGGCTCGGCGGCGGCCTTCTTCAGCGACATGCTGGGCAACCGGTCGCTGGGCGTGGCGCTTCAGGCGAACGGCACGGTGAAGGACGTGGGCGGCCAGGTCTTCTATCAGAACATGGAGAATCAGATGAACTGGGGCGTGGGCGCGGGACGGATCCCGTACCAGTTCGTGATCCCGGCCTTCTACGACACGACGCTGACCACGGACGGCGGCACGATCGACGCCAACGTGCTCGAGCTGCAGCGGTTCCGGATCTACCAGGACCAGGTCGCGCTGTTCGGGCAATACCCCTTCTCCCGGTCGCTGCGGTTCGAGGTGGGCGGCGGGTTTACCCATTTCGGGTTCGACCTGGAGGCGGACCGGTTCTACCTGAACGATTTCGGCGGCGAGATCGGTCGGGACCGGGTGGACCTGGACGATTCGAACCTGGAGCGGTTCGGCGTGACGGACACGAACGTCTATCTGGCGAGCATGTCGGCAGCGCTGGTGGGCGACTGGTCCTTCTTCGGGTTCACGTCCCCGATCCGGGGCGGCCGGTACCGGTTCGAGGTGTCGCCGACCTTCGGCGAGTACCAGTACACGACGGTGATCGGCGACTACCGGCGCTATTTCTTCAAGTACCCGTTCACGCTGGCCTTCCGTGGCCTGCACTACGGCCGGTACGGGGCGAACGCGGATGACCGCGAGTTCCTGCTCCAGCCGTTCTACCTGACGCGGGAGTACTACATCCGCGGGTACGCCATCGAGTCGTGGGACGCGAACCTGGAGTGCGTGGACGCGACGTGCAGCAACTTCACGGCGCTCCAGGGCTCGCGGCTCGCCGTGGCGAATCTCGAGGTGCGGGTCCCGTTCATCGGGGTGGAGCAGTTCGGGCTCGTCAACTTCCCGTTCCTGCCCACCGAGCTGGCCCTCTTCGCCGATGCCGGCGTGGCATGGACCGGCAACCAGGGGCCGTCGCTGGATTGGGTCGTGAATCCGCGGTCCTGGGACGCGAGGGAGCGGGACACCTGCATCGACCCCCTCGACTGCAACCCGGACGACGCCACGGACCACCTCTTCAAGCGCTATCCGGTGTTCAGCGCGGGGATCTCGGCCCGGACCAACCTCCTGGGCTTCCTGATCCTGGAAGCATACTACGCGGTACCGTTCCAGCGTCCGGACAGGGGTGCCCATTTCGGGTTCCAGGTCATGCCCGGCTGGTAAGCGAGCGGGCGTCTGGATGGAGCGAGCCCCCGACGACGCGTCGTCGGGGGCTCGTCTCGTTTTCGGGCCGATCCTGCGGGTCACGGACCTTGTCCACCCAGGACGTCCCACACCGCCTCCAGCAGCGACTGCGGATCGAACGGCTTCTCCAGAAAGCGCACGTCCGGGTCGAGCTCGCCGCTCTCGGCGATCTCGCCCTCCGCGTAACCGGACATGTAGAGCCCGACGGTCCCGGGCCGCCGCTCCAGGATCCGCTCGGCGGCGCGAGGTCCCGACAGCTCGGGCATGACCACGTCCGTGAGGAACAGGTGGATCTCGCCCTCGTGGGCATCGGACAGCTCCACGGCGACGCGTCCGTTCTCCGCTTCCAGCACGGTGAAGCCTTCCCGGGTGAGGATCCGGCGCACGAGTCGGCGGACGGCGTTCTCGTCTTCGGCGACGAGGATCGTGAGATCACTCGCCCGTGTGTTCATGTGACCCCGGCCCTGTTAGAATGCCGTCAGTTTGGACGTCCGGCGCCCGAAGGTCAAGAGGTCGGGCACCAGAACCGTGGACCGAAGAGCGAACGTGTCGCAGACAGAGTCGGACCTCCGCACCATCCTGGCGCCATCGTCCATCGCGGTGATCGGCGCGAGCCGCAAGCCCGGGACGGTGGGCTACCAGATCATCGACAACCTGGTCCGCCACGGCTACCAGGGCGTGGTGTACCCGGTGAACCCGAACGCCCGGTTCATCCACTCCATCCAGGCCTACCCCTCGGTGAAGGGCGTGCCCGGGCCGGTGGAGCTGGCCGTCGTCGTGGTGCCGAAGGAGTACGTGAATGCCGTGGTGGAGGAGTGCGCGGAAGTCGGCGTGCCCAGCGTGGTGGTCATCTCCGCCGGGTTCAAGGAGGTGGGTGGCGCAGGGGTGGCGCTGGAAGAGGAGCTGGTGGAACGGGTGCGGCGCAACGGGATGCGGCTGGTGGGGCCCAACTGCATGGGCGTCGTGAACACGGCGCCGGACATGCGCATGAACGCCACCTTCGCGCCGAGCATGCCGCCCACGGGCCCGGTGAGCTTCATGAGCCAGTCGGGCGCCATGGGCGTCACCATCCTGGACTACGCCGCGGAGTACGGCATCGGGGTACACAACTTCGTGTCCGTGGGCAACAAGCCCGACGTGAGCGGGAACGACCTCATCGAGTACTGGGCCGACGACGACCAGACCCGGGTGATCCTGATGTACCTGGAAAACTTCGGGAACCCGCAGAAGTACCTCGCCCTGGCCCGGGAGGTCACGAAGAAGAAGCCCATCGTGGTGGCCAAGGCGGGGCGCACCGGTGCGGGCGCCCGGGCCGCGTCCTCGCACACGGGCGCGCTGGCCAGCGGGTCCGACGCCGCGACGGATGCGCTCCTGGCCCAGAGCGGCTCGATCCGGGTCGACTCGGTGAACGAGCTCTTCGACATGGCCATGGCCTTCTCCATGCTGCCCATTCCGGAGGCCAACCGTGTGGCGATCATCACGAACGCCGGCGGCCCGGGGATCATGATCGCCGATGCCTGCGAGTCCAACGGGCTGGAGATCGTGCCGCTGGCCGATGCCACCCAGGAGAAGCTGCGGGGCGTGCTGGCGGAGGAGGCCAGCGTCCGGAACCCGGTGGACATGATCGCGTCGGCCACCCCGGACAGCTACCGGCTCGTGTTGGGCCATGTGCTGGCGGACCCGAACGTGGACGCGGCCATAGCCGCGTTCGTGCCGCCCCTCGGCGTCCGGCAGCAGGACGTGGCGGAGGCCATCGTGGATGCGAAAGCGGCGTCGCCGGACAAGCCGGTCCTGGCCGTGCTCATGGGCCGGGAGGGGCTGCCCCAGGGACGGGCGGAGCTGAACGAGGCGGGCATCCCCGCCTACATCTTTCCCGAGTCGGCGGCCCGCGCCCTGGCGGCGATGTACCGGTACGGGGAGTGGCAGAAGCGGCCGGTGGGGGTGGTACGGACTTTCGAGGACGTGGACCAGGACGCCGCCGCGGCGATCCTGGACGCGGCGGAGCCCGGCTACCTGACGCCGGAGGATGCGGCGGCGGTGCTGCGTGCGTACGGGATCCCCATCGTGGGCTCGCGGGTCGCCGCCAGCGCCGCCGAGGCCCACGACGCCGCGGAGGCCCTGGGCTACCCGGTCGTGCTGAAGATCCTGTCCCCGGACGTCGTCCACAAATCGGACGTGGGCGGGATCGCCCTGGACCTGCGCACGGCCGACGACGTGGACGCGGCGTACCGGGACCTGATGAACCGGGTGTCCGAGGCCGCGCCGGACGCGGCCATCGACGGCGTGCTGGTCCAGTCGTTCGTGCGCAAGGGCCAGGAGACGATCATCGGCATGAGCAAGGACCCGAGCTACGGGCCCGTCCTCATGTTCGGGCTCGGCGGCATCTACGTGGAGGCGCTGCAGGACGTGGTCTTCCGCATCCACCCGGTGACGGACGTGGACACGGCGGAGATGGTCCGCTCGATCCGCGGCCGCGAGATCCTGGAAGGGATTCGAGGCCAGCCGCCGGCGGACCGGGAAGCGATTCAGGAGGTGATCCAGCGGGTGTCCCAGCTCGTGGGCGAGCATCCGGAGATCGCGGAGCTGGACATGAACCCGGTCGTCGTGCACGAGCGGGGAGCCGTGGCCGTGGACGCCCGCATGCGCATCCACGACAGGGACTGAGGAGGGAACGGGCATGCAATCACGACGGGTGCACTTCGACGGGGTCGAGGGTGACCGCCTGACCGGGCGCCTGGACCTGCCCGCCGACGGGAAACCGCTGGCCTGGGCCCTCTTCGCCCACTGCTTCACCTGTTCAAAGGACCTGAAGGCGGTGGGCAACATCAGCCAGGCGCTGAACCAGGCGGGCATCGGCGTGCTCCGCTTCGACTTCACCGGGCTCGGCGAGAGCGAGGGCGACTTCGCCGACACCAACTTCTCCTCCAACGTCGGCGACCTGGTGGCGGCGGCCCGCTTCATGGACGCCGAGTACGAAGCGCCTCGCATCCTCGTCGGCCACTCCCTGGGTGGCGCCGCCGTGCTGCAAGCCGCCGGCAGCGTCCCGGCCTGCCGTGCCGTGGCGACCATCGGGGCGCCGTGCGAGCCGAGCCACGTGAAGCGCCACCTGACGCACGCCGAGGCGGAGATCGAGGAGCGCGGCGAGGCCGAGGTGAAGATCGGTGGCCGGCCGTTCACCGTGCGCAAGCAGTTCCTGGATGACCTGGACGGTCACGCCATGGACCGGACCATCCGGGAGCTGGGTCGCGCGCTCCTCATCTTCCACTCGCCGGCGGACGAGGTCGTGGGCATCGAGAACGCCGCGCACATCTACCAGGCGGCCAGGCACCCGAAGAGCTTCGTCTCGCTGGACGACGCGGACCACCTGCTGCTGAAGGCGGAAGACGCCCGCTACGTGGGGACGGTGCTGGCGGTGTGGGCCCGGAAGTACGTGGACCTGCCGGAGCCCGAGCCCCGGGACCAGCTCGCCCGGGGCGACCGGGTCGTGGCACGGACGGGTGACAGCTTCCGCACCGAGATCATGGCCAAGCGCCACGGCCTGGTGGCCGACGAGCCCGCGTCCGTCGGCGGCACGGACACCGGCCCCACGCCGTACGACCTGCTGACGGCGGCGCTGGGCGCCTGCACCGGGATGACGCTCCGCATGTACGCGGACCGGAAGGGGTGGCCGCTGGACGAGGTCACCGTGCGGCTCCGCCACGACAAGGTCCACGCCGAGGACGACGAGCGCTGTGAGGACACCGCCGCGAAGATCGACCGGCTCCAGCGGGAGATCGCGCTGGACGGCCCGCTGGACGACGACCAGCGGGCACGGCTCCTGGAGATCGCCGACCGCTGCCCCGTCCACCGTACCCTCGACAGCGGCGTGCGCATCGAGACGGCGCTCCACGAGGAGCCGTAGACAGGACGCACGTTCGGACCGGGCCGCCTCGCGCTGGCAACCCGGGATCGACGCAACCGGTGAACCATGCACTACCACCTGATCGGCATCGGCGGCACGGCCATGGGCTCCCTCGCGGGACTGCTACGGGCGGCGGGCCACACCGTCACCGGCTCGGACGAAGGCGTCTATCCGCCCATGTCGAATCAGCTCCGGGAGCTGGGCATCGAATGGGCCGACGGATACGACCCCGACAACCTCACGACCGAGCCGGACATCGTCGTGGTGGGCAACGCCATCTCCCGCGGCAACGAGGAGCTGGAAGCCGTCCTGAACCGGAAGCTGTACTACACCTCCGCGGCCGTCGTGCTGAAGGAGCGGTTCATCCGGGGACGGCATTCCCTGGCCGTGGCCGGGAGCCACGGCAAGACGACGACGACCTCGCTCCTCGTCTGGATGCTGGAGACCGCCGGCCTGAATCCGTCGTTCCTGGTGGGCGGCGTGGCCGAGAACTTCGGCACCTCCCACCGCCTGACCGACTCGGAGCTCTTCGTCATCGAGGCCGACGAGTACGACACGGCCTACTTCGACAAGGGTCCCAAGATGTGGCACTACCTGCCGGACACGGCGGTGGTGGCCAACGTGGAGTTCGACCACGCCGACATCTTCCGGGACGAAGACGCATACCGCTTCGCCTTCGCCCGCTTCATCAACCTGATCCCCTCCAACGGCACGCTGGTCGCCGGCTGGGAGTCCGCCGCCGTCCGGGAGCTGGCGGCGAGATCGCTGGCACCCGTCGAGTCGTTCGGGCTGGGCGCCACATCCACCTCCTGGCACCCGCGCTGGACCGCCACCGACATCGCGTACGGGCCGGACGGAACCCGCTTCACCGTGGTCCACGACGACGACGTGTGGGGTGAGGTGGAGACGCCACTGGCCGGGGCGTTCAACGTGCGCAACTGTCTGGCCGCCATCGCCGCCGCCGAGGCCGTGGACGCGGAGAGGGACGCCGTCCGGGAAGCGCTCCGGACCTTCCGCAGCGTGCACCGGCGCATGGAGGTCCGCGGCGAGCCCGGCGGCATCACGGTCATCGACGACTTCGCCCACCACCCCACGGAGGTGCGGGCGACCATCGAGGCGGTGCGCCAGCGCTACGGCCAGCGACCCATCGTCGCAGTCTTCGAGCCCCGCAGCTACACCGCCCAGCTCAGCTCCTTCCAGGAGGACTACCGGGCCGCCCTCGGCACCGCCGACCGCGTCTTCATCGCCGGCCTCTTCCACCCCGAGCGCTACGACGAGGCGACGGGGCTCGATCCCGACGCGCTGGCCGCGTCCATCACGGCGGACGGCGCCTCCGCCCGTCACCTCGCCGACACCGACGCCATCGCAGCCGCGCTGGCTGACGACCTCACCCCGGGCGACATCGTCCTCATCATGTCCAACGGCGCCTTCGGCGGGATCCACGAGAAGCTGCTGGCCGCCCTCGCCAGCCGGGACGCGAACGGCTGACGGCACCTGTCGAACCGGCGCAGCGCGAACCGTTCCAGGGACGGGCCGGGACGGTGACACTCCGCCAGAAACCAGCGGTCCCCGCGACGACTGCGCTGACGGCCGATCGCTGACGGCTCTACCTCGGCAACCGCTCTGGTGGCGAGCACGTGGGTGCTCGTGCCCCACAAGCTCGGCAAGGCGGTCCCAGCCGGTGGGCTCGGTCAGGGCCGCGTCGATGAGGCGGTCCGCGACCTCCCTGCGATGCAGGGCGGATCACGAAAAACCGCGAGGGAAGGTGCCACATGCAGACCGGGCCGGCGCGCGCGCCGGCCCGGGTCCCCCTGGGCCGTCGGTCCGGTCAGCTCGCGCTTCCGCCGATCTCGATGCGACGCGCCTTCGACTCCGCCCGCTTCGGCACGACGACCGTCAGGACGCCGTGGTCGAAGCTCGCCTCGATGGCGTCCGTGTCCGCCGTCTCCGGCAGCGCGAAGCTCCGCTCGAAGTGGCCGTAGCACCGCTCGTCCAGCCGGACCTCGCCGGCCTCCCCGGCGTGGGGCGCATGCTTCTCGCCCGAAATGCTGATGACCCGGTCCTCCACGGTCAGGTCCACCTCGTCCGGGCGCACGCCCGGCAGCTCCACGGCGAACCGGATCTCGTCGCCGCTCTCCACGGCCTCGCCGGGACAGTTCCAGGCGCTCAGGGAGCGCGGCTGCCGCCCTTCGCCTGCCTCGTCGAACACCCGCTCCATCTCCCGGCGCAGCTCGTCCAGGGCGCGGAGCCCGGCCCCGGGAACCAGATGACCCCTCACGATACGCATATGTGCCTCCTCGGTCCTTTGCTTGAGCGTCGGCCGGGACAGCGGATGCCCGCGACCGCTTCCGACCGTCACGCGTTGCATCGGGCGTGCCAGACGGGAACTGCCAGAAATGCACGTGCGAGCATGTACTTCTGGCAGGCCGCTGCCGCGTCAGCCGCCCCGGGCGAGCCGGACGGCCACGTAGACGAGGGCCACCCCGAAGATCGCGTTGAGGCGAGCCGACCAGGCCGACCACCGGCGGAGCGCACGGGCCCGCCCCGTACCCCGCTCACGGTAGGCCATCGGACCCAGGAGAAAGTCGTGCACGGCGCTGTTCACGATCATGATCGCGACCAAGCCCAGTTTCCACGCCAGGGCCGTCCCGTATCGGGAGGCCCAGAACTCGGCGCTCCCGAGCACGCTCCACCGCAGCAGCCCCCGGAACCAGAGGTTCAGGACGCCTGTGACGAGCAGGACGCCGATGGCGAGCCACCCTGCGTTGCGGAACGCGCGGCCGAGCCGGTTGAACAGGCGGGCGCGCACGTCCGGCGGCTCGATCCTGCGCAGCACGGGCGCACCGACGGCACCGAGGAAGAACGTGCCGCCGAGCCAAAAGACGGCGGCCAGGAGGTGGAAGAAGACGTTGAGGTGATACAGGCTCACGAAGGCTCCGCCGCCCGCGCCTGCGCCTCCGGACGGGCGCCCGTGAGGCCGCGCACGATCCACGCCAGGACCAGGACCACGCCGAAGACCACCACCAGGAGCGGGCCGGTGGTGACGTCGAAATAGAACGACGTGAAGATGCCGGCTCCAATCGCCAAAGCCCCGCTCCCCCAGGCGATGAGCAACGCCGGCGTGAACGCGCTCACGAACAAGAACGCGATGGTCGCCGGGATGACCAGCGTGCTGAAGATGAGGAGCACACCGGCGACGTTGACCGACAGGCTGATCGCGATGCCGAACGTCGTATAGAAGACGAAGTCCCAGAACCGGACCCGATCCACACGGTCCGGCTGGAAGGTGACGTTCAGCATCGGACGCCGGAAGACGAAATGAAACGCCGCGATGAACAGGTAGGGCACGGCGATCTTGCCCACCGTGGGCCAGGTGACCCAGATGAGGGCGCCCGTGAGGGTCTCCTTGATGTGCTCGGCGCCTTCGGCGGTGAAGCTGGCGAGAAGGATGACCGCCGCCGACGCCACCACGTAGCTGATCCCGATGATCGCCTCCTGGGGCACCTGCGACTTCTCCATGCGGGTGAAGCTGAAGAGGAGCGCGCCCAGGAGCGTGGAGCCGAAGGCGAACACGAACACGGACACGGCGCTCCCCGGCTCGATTCCCACCAACATGCCCACCGTCGCCCCCAGCGCCGCGATCTGGGCGAAGGCCAGGTCCACGAAGATGACGCCCCGCCGCAGCACGTGAAGGCCGAAATAGGCGTTCATGGCCAGGACGATCAAGGCTACTGCCAGGGGAGCGAGCACGAGGTCGAACACGGGGCCCTCCTTACAGGTCGTTGCCGAACGCCCGGGCCAGAGCATCGACCCAGGTGTCCACCAGATCGAAGTAGCTGTCCACGCCGGGTGCGCCGCCCGGCTCCATGCGTACGATCACCGTTCGGGCACCGGACCGATCCGCCACCCGCTCGACTTTCGACCGGTCGAAGTAGTTGGCGGCGAACAGGACACCGATGCCTTCCGACTGCATGCGGCGAACCAGGTTCCGGACATGGCCCGGCGTTGCGACGGCGCACGTTGCCGGGACGAGCATCGACACGACGCCGGCGATCACCTTCATTGCGTTCATGAACACCCTTCCGCGCTCCACGTCCGGACCCGGGCGCACCGGGTCGCCGATGTCGGCTAGTACGTCTCGTGCTTGTGCGGGCCCATGGAGAAGGTGGCCTGGAGCACGAAGAGCTGGAGCGTCTCGTCCGGCCGCTCGAGGTAGTCGAACTCCGCCCGGATCCGGACCCACTCGCTCTGCCACCAGGTCAGGGTCGGCGCCACCAGCCACGCCGTCTCCGTCGGGTCCAGCGGGTTCTCCGTGAACTCGTAGCGCCCGCCCACGACCCACTTCCGGTTCAGCCGGAACTCGCCGATCCCGAAACAGCCCAGCGCGTCCTCGGGCTCCATCGCGTTCCCGAGATGGCCCAGGAGCGCTCCGCCCCGCAACGTCGCCTCGCGGTAGCGCGACCGCTCCGGCGGCCGCCAGCTCAACGCGAAGTCCAGGGCGTGGACCCGCGTCCCCCAGTCGGACCGGACCCTCAGGGTGCCATCCGACGAGAGACCCTCGTACGGCCCGGCCAGCGTCGAGACGCCGACCTCGAAATACGTGGAGCGGCTCAGGTCCCAGAAGGCGTTGAACCGGCCCACCACGCTGGGACGCCTCGCCTCGCCGAACACGTTCGTGTTGCTGCTCGACGTGACTTCGCCCCAGACCTCGTACGTGCCGAACCCCGACACCGGCAGCAGCCAGTGCGCCGACACGCCGGTCTGGGCCAGGCCCTCTTCACCGAAGAAGGCCAGGTACGGAAGCGGATACGTCTGACCCGGCAGCGCATGGGGATGCCACCGGTTGAGCTGCCCGAACCACTGGCGGAACCGGCCGAACGAGAGGCCGAGACCGGCCGGGAGGCCGACCCACTCCACGTACCCCTCCTCCACGGCGAAGCCGCCCTCCTCCGCTTGCTCCTCCTCCCCGGCACCGCCGTCCTCGTGATGCTCGAACGGCAGGATCTCGCCGCCGGGCACGTGTCGCCCCACGAAGACCTTGGCCCGGGAAAACGGATCCAGCGCCGCCTGCATGGAGAACTCGAACTCCCGCGGCACCCAGTTGTTCTGCTCCGGCCGGTCCACGTCCACGAAAGCGAACACGTCACCGGTCACCGTGAACTCCGGGTTCAACGCCTGCTGGCTACGCTGACGGCCGACGAACTGCTTGGGCTCCGCTTCCGGCTCGGCCTCGGTGGTGTCGGCGCCGGCCGCCGCGGCCGCCGCCGCGCGGAGCGCCGCGAGCTCGTCCACCGGCTCTTCCACCGCCTCACCCGCGCGGAGCGACCGGACGACGGCGTGGAGGCTGTCCACCTGCTGCTGCAGCCGGGCCATCTCGCGGCGCAGCGAGTCGAGCTGGGCACCGACACCCTGGGCGGTCGCGGCGGGCGCCAGGATGAGGACCGCAGCCACGGCGAGTCCGGAGCCGGGCACGAGCGGGATCCGCTGTCGGGCGAAATGCTGCATGGGGGCACAACTCCTGTCGTCTACTCGTGAGCGCTGTGCGCGAAGCTGCCTCGCGCGGTGCAGTCGGGGCTCAGAGGACGGGAGGTGCGCGGGATCGACGGGCGTGGCGGTACGGAGTCGGGACGAGGGGAAAGGCCGTGGCTTCCTCGGGCAACAGCCACTCCTCGGGCCGGTGCGGTGCCGTGACCGCGTCCGGCGCAAGCCACGCGTTCGCCGAATGCTGGATGCAGATGGTGTGATCGTGGGCCCCCGGGTGCGTCGACAGCGGATGCTCGGCGTGAACCGTACTCTCCTGCCGGGGCCCGCCCCGGTCCAGGAGCGGGACCGCCACCGACAGCACGGTGAGCAACGCCACCAGGGCCGCCGTTACACGTTTGCGGGTTCCAGACTGTCGGGACATCAGCCCTTCCTCCCGGGTCCTGCCGTGCCGGCAGCGGTCGGCAGGCCGGTGAACGGCCCGGAGTTCACGCGTCGTCCGCCTGGACGGCGTCGGACAGCGTGAGCAGATCCACGATCTCGAACCGACGGACCCCCGCCGGCAGCTCCACCTCCACCTCCTCGCCCTTCCCACGGCCCAGGAAGGCACGGCCGAGGGGCGAGGCCATGGAGATATGGCCCTTCTCGAGATCCATGAAGTCGCCGGAGACGATGGTGTACGTGAAGGCGTCTCCGGTATCCAGGTTCTTCACGTTCAGCTTCGTACCGAATCCGACCCGGTCTCTCGGGATCTCGTCCAGGTCGATCTTCGACAGCTCGTGCATCCGTTGCGTCAGATGGTTGAGACGGGCCTGGACGAACTCCTGTCGCTCGAGCGCCGATTTGTAGTCGGCGTTCTCACGCAGGTCCCCCAGCTCCACCGCCGCCTTGATCTTCCGCGGCAGCTCCACCTTCAGCTCGTGCAGGAGACGCTCGATCTCCGCCTCGATCTTCGATCGTATCTCGTCCAGCATCGCAATCGAAATGCAAGCAAAAACCGGCGCATGCGCTCCACGCGCCGGCCCGTCGCCTACGCTTCAGCGTCGCGGATGTTCCAGCACGGGGCCCACCGCGACCGGTCAGTCGCCCCGGATCAGCTCGGTACGGATGTACAGGTCCAGCGCCACGATGTCCCGGGCCGCCATCCGGCGCAGGCCCCAGTGCGGCATGCCCTGCACGTTGCCGGCATAGATGTAACGCCGCAGACCCTCCGGATCTTCACGGAACCGCCACTCCTCGCGCTGGAACGACGGCGGCTGCAGCGTATCCCCTTCCACCTCGTACTCACCCTCGCCGCGACCCTCCTCGCCATGACACGTCGCGCACGCCCACTTCCACACGTTGCCGCCCCGGGCCACCGCGGCCTCCTCGCTCTGCCACGAGACGGTGTCCAACACCGTGGGGTCGAAAGCCGCCAGCGCCTGCGCAACAGAATCCGCCGCGGTGAGCGCGGACTCCTCTTCCACGGCCTCGCCGCCACACGCGGCCAGCATGATCGAGAGGGCGAGGACGAGCCTGCGCATCGAGATTCCTCCATGACCTGTCAGGCGGGGCGATCCACGGTTCTCCGCCCTGCAAGTTACGCCGCCGCCGTTGATCGGCAAGCCGTTCAGCCGGACCGCCGCCGCGCGACGAGCATGACCAGCCCTCCGCGCAGCCAACTCCTGACCTCGTCCGTCCGGAACCCGGCAAGGGCCACGTTCCGGGCCGTGTCCCGATCGAAGTGCTCGCCCCAGAGCGGCGCGGTCACCCGCGTTACGAGGTCCGCCAGCAGGCCCAGCACACCTCGCGGGCGCACGTGCTCCAGCAGTCCGATGGGCGCCTCGTTCCGGGTCACCCGGCCCACCTCCGTCAGACCCTCGACCGGGTCGTCCACCTCGCAGAAGACCAGCGTGGCCACCGACCAGGCGAAGCTGTCGTCCCGGAACGGCAGCGCGTGGGCATCCGCCACCACCAGAGGCGAAGGCACTCTCCGCTTGCGCCGGATGTGAGAGAGCGCCCGATGCGACACGTCCACCGCCACGATGAACGCGTCCGGGTGGTGAGGAAGGTTCGCGCCCGTGCCCGCCCCGACCTCCAGCCCCGGCCCGCCGTTCGGGATCCGCGACCACAACAGGCGACGCGCCCGGGCCAGGCCCGCGCGCTCGAGAGGGTAGACCAGCGCGTCATACAGCGACGTGACTTCCGCGATGGGGGGACGCATGCCCGCTACTATGGACCCTCCAGGCCCCCCCACGCAATCGGGCGGGGCGGCACCCGAAGGCACCACCCCGCTCTCGGGAGGCTCCCAGACGACGCGTCGGCGTCAGACCAGCAGCAGCAGCGCGATCACCGCCGCGGCATCCGCCACCAGCGCCGTGCCGAAGCCGCGCTTCCAGAACAGCACCCCGAAGGCCACCGCCGGAATCGCAACCGTCGCCATCAGGAAGCCGACCGTCGCCAGCGTGGTCGGGAAGCCGAGCTCCAGCGCCGCCGGCGTGTAGAGCGCCACCTGCACCACCGTCGCCAGCGTCACCGCCAGCGCCGCCGCCATGCCCCGTGCCACGTCGAACCGCCGCAGGAGCAGCCACGCCGCACCGCTCACCAGGAACAGCCGCAGCAGCACCTCGTTCACCAGCGCCTGGCTCACCCCGTCGAGCATGGCCGCCAGCGAGCCCGTGCCCGCCGCGACCGCCGGCACGCCGAACGGATCACCGTAGAACGGCAGCGCGATCAAGCCCAGAACCACGCCAATGGCCAGGCCCAGGACCACGTTCGTCCACACGTTGCCCCGCACCGTCACCGACAGTCCCGGCACCCGGTCTCGGATCAACAACGCCGCCGTCACCATGGGGCCCGCCAGCCACAGCGTGACCGCCAGCGCCAGCAGCACCGCGCCCACCTCCGTCACACGCATCTGCAGGCCCCAGATCACCGGCCGGTCACCCAGGAACAGCACCAGCAGCGCCGCCAGCGTCCCCGTCGTCAGGACCGTTCCCAACCGGGCATCCGGCCACCGGGCGTACGCCCCGCGCAGCGCCGTCCAACCCTGCCGGATCGCCACCGCAACCAGCACCGCACCCGCCAGCCACGCCAGACCCACGCCCACCGTCGGCGCGATCCGGCCCGCGTACAGCGCCACCACAGTCATCGAGATCCAGCCCGACACGATCAGCCCGACCAGCAACGCCGGGATGTCGTACAGGAACGCCAGCCCGAGCCCCGACAGCGCCTGCTTCCGCGTCAGACCCTCCGGGTGGCCCAGGTAGCCCAGCACTCCGCCGTGCACGAAGCCCAGCACCGCGCCCAGCAGGAACAGCCCGCTGCTCGTCAACAGCAACGCGTTCGCGCTCAACCGGCCCAGCAGCGTCATCACCGCCACCAGGAACCCGCCCAGCAGCAACCCGCCGGCCACCGACCAGCTCACCGCGACCTTCCCCGGCAGTCCGATCCCTCTGCTCAGTACATCTGCCTCTCTCGTCTCTGTCGCCTGCGTCGACATCCTTGCCTCCCGATCTATGGATCCAACCCTTCCTTCCGCCACCTTACCAGTTCAAGACCGGTGCCAGACCGGGCCGAAATCCATAAACGACTATGCACCAACAACTTACGGTAATCATGCCCGGGGCGTGAGGCGCCGTTGCACGGAGATGCGCGCGCTTCCGCGCGGGGAGGTGAGCGAAATCGCGCGGTCGGGACCGGGAGTCGAACGGGTGTTCGGTGCCGGGTTTCAGCCGGCGGCGGCGGTAACGAGGCTCGTGAGGAGCTCGTGGAAGCGGGGCTCGTCGGCCAGGGGTGGTAGGAGCTCGATGGTGGTGTCGGGGTGTCGGCGGCGTGCGTCCCGGACCATGTCGGGGATGTGCTCGTCGACGTGCCGCCCGTGGGCGGTGAAGAGGGGCAGGACGCGGATGGTGTCGAAGTGCTGGGCGAGGCGTTCGATCTCTTCGGGGAGGGTGGGGGGTATGAACTCGAGGTAGGCCAGGCCGATGCGGCCGGCGCCGAGGCTGTCGTGCAACTGCTGCTGGAGGCGTTCGAAGGGCTCGCGCCACTCGGGGGCACGGCTGCCGTGGGTCATGATGATGACGGCGGTGCTCATGCCTGCTCCTGGAGCCAGTCCTTGGCCTGTTCGAGGTCGTCGATGCGGGCCGTGCGGTCAAGCCCCGGCCGAAACGGAATCAGGGTCGCCCGGGACGCGCCAGACGGTGTCGATGACGGTGCCATCGACCCATTTGATGACGGCGACGGGCTCGTCGAGGAGCTCGGGCCGTGCCGGCGGGCCGCCGATGATGGCTTCGATCTCGGTCCTGATCTCGTCGAGCTCGCGAACGGGCAGGTCGGACCCCGCGAGGGCGCTCTTCAGGTCGTCGCGACGCGGGTTGATGGCGATGCCGCGCTCGGTGACGATGACGTCGATGAGCTCGCCCGGCCCCGTGATGGTGGTGACCTCGTCCACGATGACGGGGATCCGGTCCCGGAAGGAGGGCAGGGCCAGGATCGTGCATCCCGAGAGGAGGCAGTTCTGCCAGCCGCCGATGCCGTGGAGCAGGAGCCCGTCGGAGTGGGTGTTGACGTTGGCGTTGAAGTCCAGGTCCACCTCGGTGGCGCCGAGGACGACGGCGTCGACCATCGAGGCGAAGTTGCCCTTGCCGTGGTAGTTGTAGGAGGTGAACGGCGAGGTGGCGACGTGGGCCGGGTTGGCGGCGATGGACTTGACGGCGGCCAGGTCGAAGGTCTGGCCGTCCAGGATGTAGTCGGTGAGGCCCTCCTCCAGCAGCTCCACGAGGTACTGGGTGGAGCCGCCGCGGACGAAGCGGGCTTTCACGCCGTCGTCCCTCATCATCTGCTTGAGGAACTGGACGAAGGCGAGGGCGATGCCACCGGCTCCGGCCTGGAAGGAGAAGCCGTCCTGCATGATGCGGGTGTCGCGGAGGAAGCGCGCGACGTACTCGGCGATGAGGAGCCGGTCGGGGCTGCGGGTGATCTGGGTCGTGCCGCTGACGATCTTGGCCGGGTCGCCGATGGAGTCCACCTCGACGACGGCGTCCACGTTGTTGCCCTGGATCTGCCACGGGATGCAGGGGAACGGGACGAGGTTGTCGGTGACCACGATGACGTGGTCGGCGAAGATGGAGTCGGCGAGGGCGAACCCGAGGGAGCCGCAGGCGGACGGTCCGTGGGAGCCGTCGGCGTTGCCGAAAGCGTCCGCGGTGGGTGCGGCGATGACGGCCACGTCGATGTGCACCTCGCCGTCCTGGATCGCCTGCCAGCGCCCGCCGTGGGAGCGGAGCACGCCCAGTCCGCGCATGCCGCCGTACGAGGTGAACTCGCCGAGGGGCCCGTTCATGCTCCCTTCGATGTGGTGCACGACGCCCTGGCGCATGAGGTCCACGACGGGGGCGTGGCAGGGAAAGGACGCGCTCGGGAACCAGCGCAGGTCCTTCGCGCCCAGCTCTGCCGCGGCCTGGAGCGCCATGACGGCGACGCCGTCGCCGTTGCGCAGGTGGTGGTGGGTCGAGACGGTCATGCCGTCCCGGAGCCCGACCTTCTCCAGCGCCTGGCGCAGGGACGGGACCCGCTTGTCCCCGTCGTCCGGGTAGTCCCTGCAGGAACGGATCGGCGGCGCGTGCTTCGCGCCCTCCGGCTCGTAGCCGCCTACGCCCTGGAAAGGCGTCTGGGGCTCCCCGTTCACCTCGGTCGGGACCCGGCGACCCACCGCGTTCACCACGTACTCGTACTCGCTCACGACGACGCCTCCTCGTCCCCCGCGGTGCCTTCTTCGTCCAGTAGCTCCGCCTTGCGCGCCCGCTCCACGAGCCGCCTGGCCCGGAGCACGACGGGCGGGTCGATCATCTTGGACCCCAGCGACACGACCCCGGCGCCCCGCTGTTCCGCTTCCCGCCAGGCCGCTTCGATCCGGAGCGCCTTCTCGATCTCCTCCTGCGACGGCGCGAAGGCTTCGTGGATGACCCGGATCTGCCTGGGGTGGATGCAGCCCATGCCCTCGAAGCCCATGGCACGTGCCCGGCGGCCCCAGGCCAGGAGGCCCTCCTCGTCGGCCACATCGCCGTAGACCGAGTCGATGGCCTGGAGGCGGGCGGCACGGGCCGCGTTCACGAGACGACGGCGAGCGTACTCCGTCTCGGCTCCGTCCGCGGTCTTCACCACGCCGAGGTCTGCCGTGTAGTCCTCGAGCCCGATGGTCAGGGCCACCACCGTCTCGTGGGCCGTGGCGATGGCGAAGGCGTTCTCCACGCCGAGGGCACTCTCCAGGATCGGCATGAGGAAGGGCCGCGTCTCGTCGTCCGCCGCGTCCCGGATCGCGGCGATCCGCTCCGCGACCTCCCGCACCTGGTCCGGCGTCTCGACCTTCGGGATCAGGATGACGTCGGGCCGCACCGGGACCACGGCGTCCAGGTCCTCCAGGCCCAGCGGGAGCTGGTTGATCCGCACCATGCGCTCGGCGGGCCCGAAGTCCACCGCCACCAGCGCGTTCCGCACCAGGTAGCGCGCCGCCTGCTTCTGGTCCGGATGGACCGAGTCCTCCAGATCCAGGATGACCGCGTCGGGCCGGTGCAACCCGGCGTTCAGCATGAACTTGGGCTCGTTGCCGGGCAGGTAGAGCCGGGACCTGCGGAGGCGGTCCCGTGTCGGGGGCGGTCGTTCCACGCCGCGGATCCCCGCGGCCAGCGCGGCGCGCAGGTCGCCGGCCGGCAGGTCCCGACCGTGTCCGGCGGCACGCAGGGCCGCCTCGGTCCGGGCCGCCAGGACGAAGGGCACGGCGCCCTGGTCCTCCACGGTGGCACGCGCCTCCACGTCCATGGCTTGCATGACCGCCTGCACGACGGCCCGGATGTCGTCCCCGTAGAGGGTGGAGACCTTGGACGTCACCGCGACCTCGACGGGGCCCTCCTCCGCGGCGATCCACGCGTCCGAGCGGACATCCTCGCCCCGGCGTCCGGCCTCGCCCGTCATGGCTGCCTCCCTAGAGCGCTGCGATGATGGCGTCGGTCACCTGGGTCGTGGTGGCCGCGCCCCGCTCCACCACGTCCGGCCCGCCGGGCATGCGCAGCATGTCGTACGCCCGCACGGAGCCCTCCCGGACGACGGTGGCCACGGCGTCCCGGACCCGCTCCGCCCGGTTCGTGTCCCCGATGTGGTCCAGCATCATCGCCGCGCTCAGGATCATGGCGATGGGGTTCACGATGGGCGGGTCCAGATTCTCGTACTTCGGCGCGGAGCCATGGGTCGGCTCGAAGATGGCGACCTCGTCACCGATGTTCGCGGAGCAGGCGAAGCCGAGCCCGCCCACCAGACCGGCGAAGGCGTCGGACACGATGTCGCCGAACATGTTGCCGGCCACGATGACGCCGTAGTCCTCGGGGTTCTTCGTGAGCCACATCATCTGGGCATCGATGTTCGTGCTGCGTACCCAGATGTCCGGGTGCTCCTTCTGCACCTCCCGGGCCATGGCCTCCATCATGCCGGAGGTCTCCCGGAGCACGTTCGGCTTCTCGCAAATCGTGACCGACTCGTAGCCGTGCTTCTCGGCGTACTCGAAGGCGGCCTTCACGATACGCCGGACTGCGGGCCGGGTGAAGACGCGCACCGACAGCGCGATGTCCGCGGCGGGCACGTCGGCGAAGGACGCCCACTTGGGGTGGGTGGCCAGGGCCGCCAGCACCTGCTCCGGGGGGTCGGTCCACTCGACCCCGGCGTAGAGCCCTTCCGTGTTCTGACGGAAGATCACGGCGTCGACCTCGGGCTCCTCCACTCCACCCCCCGCCGCCTGCCGCACGAAGTTCAGCGGGTTGCCCGGGAACGATTTGCACGGCCGGATCGAGACGTCCAGCTTGAAACGCTGCCGCAGCCCGACGATGGGGCTGTAGTATACGAAGCCCTGGTCCCGCAGCTCGGGCTTCAGCTCGTCCGCCGCCTCCGCCTTCGGCTTCGACGTGATGGCGCCGAAGAGCCCCAGCCGGTGCTCGGCCAGCAGATCCACCGTCTTCTCCGGCAGCGGGTTCCCGTGGTGGACCCATTGCTCCCAGCCGATGTCCGCCTGGACGTACTCCGCCTCGAAGCCCACCGCGTCCAGCACCCGGATCGCCTCCGGCAACACCACCTTCCCGATGCCATCACCCGGCATTGTCACGACCGTGCGCATCTCGTCTCCGTGCGTTTGTGTTCGTCGCGTGATCTGTGTTCGTCGTCGTCGGTCCGGCAGCTTCGCGTAAAGCCGATCGGTGATCGGTGGTCGGTGACCGTGCCTCGCCGCAACGCCACCCACCGGCCTCGCCTCATCCCCCTCACCTCATCCCCCTCACCTCATCCCCCTCGCTTCACCCCCTCGCTTCACCCTCCTCGCCGTCCACACCTCGCTTCACCTA
>CAYQCY010000010.1:0-7542 GCA_964416095.1 uncultured Gemmatimonadaceae bacterium | reverse complement strand
CCTCGCTTCACCCCCTCGCTTCACCCTCCTCGCCGTCCACACCTCGCTTCACCTATCTCGCCGCACCCTCCTCGCTTCACCGCTTCGCGATCTGCGCCTCCAGGCCGCCGTCGATGACGAGCTGCTGCGGGACGGAGCCGAGAGGCGGGAAGTCGAACGACTCGCCGCGATACGTAATGGTGCCGTCGGCGAAGTCGAGGGCAAGGGCATCACCGGGGATGACGGTGGCCTCGTCGTCGGTCAGCCTGGTGCGCAGCGCCCCGACCAGCTCGGGCGACTCGATGCAGGTGAGGCCGTTGTTGAAGGCGTTGCGCAGGTAGGTCTGGGAGAAGCTGGCCGCGACCACCGCGGCGATGCCCGCGGCCTGGAGGGCCGTGGCGGCCTGCTCGCGGCTGGAGCCGGTGCCGAAGTTGGCGCCGCCCACCAGGATGTCGCCGGGCCGGACGCGGCCGGCGAAGGACGGGTCGTAGTTCTCCATGACCACGGCCGCCATGTCCTCCGCCGTCATGTCTTCCCGGTAGGTGTAGTCCTTCCCGTAGATCCCGTCCGTGTTCAGGTTGTCCTTCGGCACGAATACGAGGCGGCCCTCCAGGCGGGCCGGGAAGCCGTCGAGGATCTCCACCGACTCCCGCTCGACCGGTGAGGCCAGGCGCTCGAAGTCGCGCTCCGGCCGCTGGTCCTTCGCCGGGACGACGCCGGTGATGCGGCCGGCCACGGCGGACGCGGCCACCACCTCGGGGCTGGCCAGGTACGCCCGGGCATCCCGTGACCCCATGCGTCCCTTGAAGTTGCGGTTCGTGGCCGAGATGCCCACCTCGCCGGGCTCGAGGAGGCCGGCGCCGAGGCCGATGCAGGGCCCGCACCCCGGCGGCAACGGCTTGGCCCCGGCGTCCAGCAGGGCGCTCCAGGCGCCGCTCTCCTCGGCCGCCTCCTGGATCTCGCGGCTCGCCGCGGCCACGTAGAGCTCCACACCGTCGGCCACCCTCTTACCTCGTATGACGTCGGCGGCGGCTTCCAGGTCCTCGAGACGGCTGTTCACGCAGGAGACCAGGTAGGCCTTCTGGATCGGCACGCCTTCCGCCTCGATGTCGGCAAGGGAGCGCATGACCTGCACCGAGTCGGGCCCCGAGACGTGGGGCGTGACCTGGGCCAGGTCGAGGGTGATGCGGGCGGCGTAGCGGGCGTCGGCATCCGGGCCCGGCGGATCGGCGGCCCAGGCCGCGATGTCGCCCGGGTCGAGGCGGTTGACGCCCCGGCCCTCCATGGCCGCGCGGCGCTCCTCCAGGTACTGGACGGTCACCTCGTCCACCGGGAACCAGCCTACCAGGGCGCCCCACTCGGTGGTCATGTTGGCGATGCTCATGCGCTCGTCCATGGAGAGCGTGGCGACGCCCGGCCCGGCGAACTCCACGGCGGCGTTGAGCGCTTCGCCCTGGTTGTAGAGCCCGCACAGCGTGATGATCACGTCCTTGCCGGTGGCCCATTCGGGGAGCTCCCCTTCGAGCACGACCTGGACCGTCCGGGGGATCTGCCACCAGAACTCGCCGGTGGCCCAGACGCCCGCCGCGTCGGTCCGCACGATGGGCGTGCCCAGGGCGCCCAGGGCGCCGTACATGTTGGCGTGGGAGTCCGACGCGACGACCAGCGACCCCGGCACCGCATAGCCCTCGGCCACCATGACCTGGTGCCCGATCCCCGTGCCCGCCGGGTAGAAGTCGATGCCGTGCTCCGCCGCAAACGCCTCGATCTGCCGGTACTTGGCCAGGTTCGACTCGGACGTGTTCTGGATGTCGTGGTCCAGCACGAAGACCGGCTGCCTCGGGTCCGCCACGGTCCCCGCTCCGATGGCCGCGAACTTCTTCATCACGGCGGCCGAGTTGTCGTGGGTCAGCAGGTGACGCGGCCGGAGCGAGACCACGTCGCCGGCCCGGAGCGCCCGGTCCGGGCCTTCTGTCATGTGCCGCTGGGCGATCTTCTCGACGACGGTCTGCATCGGTCCCCTCTTCTCTTCTGCCATCAGTGCTCGTCTTCCTCGAAGGGCCGCCCCTTACCGGTCCGCCACCGCCAGCGCCATGAGCTCCGTCACCGAGTCCTGCTCGTCCAGCGCCCAGACGGCGTCCTTCAGGCGCTGCCGTGCGGCGTCGGTCATGATGGGCGCGGCGAGGGCGTCGAACTTCTCCTCGATCTCCGCGTCGGTCAGCGGATTGCGCGGGTCGCCCTTCGGGTAGTCGAGCTGTTCCACCAGCTCACGACCGTCCGTCGTGACCACCGTGACGTGGACCCGCTGCAGCTTCGGGAAGACGGCCTCGATCTCCGGGTCCGCCGTGACCTCCACCTTCTGGAGCTGGGCCCGGATTCGCTCGTCCATGATCTTCTCCGGCGTGAACTGGGCCGGCGTCACCTGCCGGTCCGCGATGGCCGCGGCGATCACGTACGGTAGGCTGTGGTCCGCCGTCTCCTTGGACCGGGGGTCGTACTTGGTGGGGTCCGCCAGGATGTCCGCCGCCCGGGCCAGCGACCGGATCTTCACCGTCTCGATGTCCTCGGGCGCCAGGTCGTGCTCCTGCACGATGTCCAGCACGGCGGAGATCGGCGCGTGGGTCAGCGCCTCGGTGGGGAACGCCTTCATGCCGCACCGCTTGATGCGCCAGTCGTCGCCGAGCCCGTCCGTGAGCACCTCCAGCTTCCACTCGGGGCCCATGACGTGGACCAGCCCCTCCTTGCCGTCGATGACGTGCTCGGGACCGGTGTAGCCCTTCCCGGCCAGGAGCGCCGCCAGCACGCCCGACTGGGTGGCCATGGGGTCCACCGTGTTCTTCATCATGGTGAGCTTGCCGGCCGTCACGGCGCCCATGGAGGCGTGCCGGGACGCCGAGATGCCGATGGCGTGCTGGATCTGCTCCCACGACAGCCCGAGCAGGCGGCCGGCCACGATGGGCGACACGAACGCCGTCAGCGTGGCGTGGTGCCAGCCACGCTCCCGGATGCCCGGGAACGCCGCCTCGCACAGCCGCATCTCGAACTCGTGGCCCAGCACGATGCCCAGCACCAGGTCCCTGCCGCCCAGGCCCTGCCGCTCCGCCGCGGCCATGGCCGCCGGGATGATGTCCGACGGGTGGGACGGGTCCTGCTGCCAGTAGATGTCGTTGTAGTCCATCACGCGGACCATGAGGGCGTTGGCCAGCGACGCCGAGACGACGTCCATGCGGCGCCCGCTGCCGATCACCGTGCCCGGCCCGTCGCCGGCCAGCTCCTCCAGCACGCCCAGGGCGATCTCCACGTCTTCCTGGGGGTACCCGCCCAGGGCACAGCCCAGCGAGTCCAGCAGGTACCGCTTCGCCTCGTGGACCGCATCCCCGTCCAGCTCCTCGTACGTCAGGCCCGTAGCCCAGCGAGCCATCTGTGCCGTGATCGTCTCCGACATGTCTATCCCTCCAGGTTCTTGAACGGCAGGTAGCTCATGAAGTCCGCGTGGTGCACGATGATGGCTTCCGTCGAGCGCCGCACCAGGTCACCCTCCGCCGCGTGAGCCGCGATGCAGTGGCAGACGGCGTCCGGGACACCGCACTCCAGCGCCAGCGCCACCCCCGTGAAAGGGTGACGGAGCGCCTTGCCCCGGTCCGACTGCACCGCCGTCCCGTCCACGACCTCGTACTCCAGGAGCTTGCCCACGTCGGCCAGGATCGCCCCCGCGATCACCGTGTCCATGTCGATGGCGAGCGAGCGGCCCAGGTGCTCGTCCATGGCCTCCGCCGAGCGCCGCGCGATGTGCACCACACAGCGCTTGTGCTCCATGAACGTGGCCGGGCAGTCCGGGATGAGGAGCGTGAACGGGATCTCCTCCAGGTCCGCCGGCTCCAGCGGGCTCCGCTCGAAGGCGAGAACCCAGGTGTTCAGGACGGCTTCCCGCAGCCCGGCATCGCGAATCCAGTCCAGCTCCGGCCACAGGCGCTCCACGGCGTCTCGCATACGTCGTCTCCGTGCAGGGGAAGTACCGAGGCGTCAACGTATCGTGCGATGTTCCCCGTGTCTGTGGGGCAGATGCTTAATCTACCGGGAGAGGGGGGTGTCAGGAAATGCCGGACAAAGGGGACGGGAGAAATCGGGCGATCCCGGCCGGCGCTCAGCGGCGGCGAGCCAGCCGCGCCGCCAGCCGCTTCGCCAGCGCGATGATGGTGAGCACGGTGGGCCGCCCCAGCGCTTCCGGGAAGACGCTGGCGTCGCAGACGTAGAGGCCGGGGATCCCGGTCTCCAGATCGGTGGAGAGGACCTCGCCGATGCGCACCGTGGCGGACGGGTGCGTGCCCCGGAGCGGCGTCGTGAAGATCGTGTCCGGGTCACAACCCGCCCTGCGGAGGATCCGCTCTGCAACGCGCTCGGCGCGGCCCAGGCGCCGCGCGTCGTCGGCGGTGAGGCCCTTGCTCACCTTCCCTTCCTCTTCGATCTCGCCGCTGATCTCGTCCTTCAGCTTGATCATGACGCCCAGGGTCCGGCCCCAGCGGTGCCAGGTGAACGGGTACGCCGGCCCCTTGGCCGTCATGATGATGGGGTACATGAGCCACGGATCGATGAGCGTCGAGTAGAGCACGCCCAGCCCGTCGTCCGCCGCGCTCCAGCTCATGGGCGGGTCCTCGCCGGTCCCCCGGAACGGGGCATGACCGTACACCATGACGGTGGTGTCCATGGCCAGGCCGCGGCCGGCGCCTTCGAGCCCCGCACGACGCAGCAGCACCGGGGTCCCGAGCCCGCCCGCCGATACGACGACGGTCTCCGCCTCCACCTCGAACCACGCACCCTTCCTCAGACCCGCGACCCCGGCGGCCACCCCGTCCCGGACCTGGAGCTGCCGTACGTGGGCTGCGGTCCGGACACGGGCACCCGCCGCCACGGCGTCGTCCACGTACTCCGCAGCGTTCCACTTCGCGCCGCACCGGCAGCCCAGCAGGCAGTGGGCCCCGCAGTCGAAGCCGTCCGCACGCGCCGGCCACATGAGCTTGTCCTGGGGGAACCAGTCCATGCCCAGCGCATCGCCGGCCTCCGCGATGCGCGTCGACGCGGCGCCCCGCAGCTCGGCGTCCAGCGGGGCGATGCCCAGCGCCTTCCTCACCCCGGCCGCGTGCTCCGCCAGCTCGATGCCGTACCGCTCCGACCACCACGGCAGCGGGTCCGCCGCGCACCCGGCGTACATGGACGTGGCGCCCCCGAGCATGAGCGGACGGATGATGTTCAGCCCCTGCCGGGTGAAGAGCAGCGCCCTCCGGTCGGCGTACAGCAGCGCGCCCGGGTAGGTGGCGTACAGCCGGCTGCCGCGCCAGTCCCGGCCCCGCTCCAGCAGCACCACGTCCCGCCCGGAACGGGCCAGCTCCCGGGCCACCGTCGCGCCGCCCGGCCCCGACCCCACCACCACCACGTCCGCATGCGTTCGCTCGCTCATGCACCCAATGTACGCGACGAAGCCCCGTGCATCCTACCCCCGATTCTCACGACCCCGGACCGAGGACCCGGACTTTCCCCGGAAGCGGCCGGGATCTGTCCGTAACCCGTTGTGGTGCAGGAGGTAGCGTCGATTGGGAGCGGATCCTCGGCGGGCTGCGGGCAAGGCGCGAACGCCGTTCAACGCGGTAGCGCTCAATGCTTGCGCGGAGATGCGGAACGCTCGCGGCAGCCCTCACGTACGCGCCGCGGCCCGACCTTCAAAGCCTCCTGTCGGACGGCCCCGTGAAGGGCAACCGTTCGCGACGGCGGCTTCCGCGCATCCGCTTCCTTCCCCCTTTCCGCGTTGTCACCCACCGGAATGTGGCCCTGCCGCGAGGCATGCGCATCGAGGGGATCCTCGCCGCGCTGCGAGCAGGAGCCCGACAGCAGCCCGATGTGCCCGCCTGCATCAGCGGGAAGCCGAAACAATGGGGAAGGTCCACCCGGGGTCGGTCCGAGGACCCCTTGCGTCGACGACCGAGATGTGACCTAATGGAGGCGTGCCCGTGCGCCGACCTTCACCGACGCACGTTACCAAATACATCCGACCAGCAGTCCCACGACCCCTCTCCCCCGAGGAGACCGTGCGGCGCGTCGGCATCTTCGCCAACTCGCTCTTCATGGCCCTGACCGTCGTCCTCCCCACCTCCGCCCAGGAGGTCGGGCCGATCTACGCCGTGCATCTCCGGACGCCGTGCCAGCTACGACCCGCCACCACGCTGCCCTTCGGCCCCGGACCGGAACCCTCGCCCCGGTCCATCACCCACCTCCTCAACGTCCAGGCCGAGACCGCGATCCGGCGAGGGCTCCTCGCCACCGCACCGGACCAGCGACACCACCACTTCATGGATGCCGAGATCCACGCCCGGCGCGCCGTCCGCCTCAACCACCACGACCTCCAGGCCCGCTACTGGCTCGCCGCCGCCCTGGGGCTCCTCACCGAGAACGCCGGCCTCCGCGAGCAGCTCAGGCTCGGCCGCGCCTCCTACGAGATCGCCGCGGGCATCCTCGCCGAGGACCCCGACCACGCCGGCGCCCACCACATTCTCGGCCGCTTCAACGCCGAGGTGATGCGCCTCGGCGGGATGGCCCGCTTCGTCGCCGGCCGCCTCCTCGGCTCCGACCTCGTGCGCCGGGCCTCCTGGGACGCCGCCGAGGAGCACCTGCTCCACGCCGCCCGCGCCGAGCCGCACCAGCCCGCCCACCGCCTCGCCCTCGCCCGGCTCTACGCCGACACCGACCGCCCCGACCTCGCCAGGGAACAGCTCGACCTCGTCTTCCAGGCACGACACGACCCCACCGCGCCCGCCTTCCACGCCCAGGCCCGCGCCCTGCTCTTCGCCATCGAGAACGAATAGCGGACCGGCTGCCGGAGGGTGGTGCCGTCCACTTCGACACTCCGGTGAACACCGGGCCCGATCGGCCCGTGCAGATCCTGCAGGAAGCGCTGGGCGTCCCCGCCGACGGGATCGTCGGGCCCGTGACGCTGGACGCGGTGGGCCGGGCCGAGCCCCGGGACCTGATCGATGCGGTCCTCTTCCGCCGCCTCGCCTGGTACGAGCGCATCGCCCGGCGCCGGAGCCGCTCCGCACGTTCGTCTTGGGCTGGCTGGCCCGGGTGCTGGACGTCCGGGAAGCCGTGCGGGCATGACGGGAAGGGGGTGCGCATCTGGTAGCGGTGGCCTCACAACGTACTTCCTTCGACCCGGAATTGGTGGTCCCTCGCTGTTCAACATGGGCACCTTGTCCTTGCCCGCACACGACCGGACCGCTCGCAGGCGCGGAGCGAGCGGATCCTCGGCAGGCTGCGGGCAAGGTGCGAACGCCGTTCAACGCGGTAGCGCTGAATGCTTGCGCGGAGATGCGGAACGCTCGCGGCAGCCCTCACGTACGCGCCGCGGCCCGACCTTCAAAGCCTCCTGTCGGACGGCCCCGTGAAGGGCAACCGTTCGCGACGGCGGCTTCCGCGCATCCGCTTCCTTCCCCCTTTCCGCGTTGTCACCCACCGGAATGTGGCCCTGCCGCGAGGCATGCGCATCGAGGGGATCCTCGCCGCGCTGCGAGCAGC
>CAYQCY010000009.1:4446-50876 GCA_964416095.1 uncultured Gemmatimonadaceae bacterium | reverse complement strand
CGCGGAATGCGCGCGGCCGGTTTACGTACGCGCCGTAGCTTGACCTGCAAGACCTTTCGTCGCCCCCGACGTGAAGCGCAACCGTTCGCGACGACGGTTTCCGCGCAGCCGCCTCCTTCCGCATTTCCGCGTTGTGCCGACTGCGAAGGTCGTCCTGCCGCGGCGCCTGGGGATCCGCCGGATCCTCGCCGCGCTGCGAGCAGCACCAACGCCAGCCCGAATTGCCCACTTGCATCAGCGAGGAGCCTCATTTCAGCGTGGGTCGATGTCGTCCAGCACCCCGCGGACATCCTGCCAGAGTCGCACCAGGGCCCGGCTTGCCGGGGAATCGGGTGCGAACTCGGTGACCGGGGTTCCCTCCGTCATGGCCCGGGCCACCGCTTCATCGAACGGAATGGCGCCGAGCACGTCCACACCCAGGGCCCGACAGCGGTCCTCGATGCCCCGGGCCCCGGCAGGGTGGAGGTCGTTCTTGTTTACGCAGACGACGCTTCGCAGCCGGAAGTGGGCCGTCGTCCCGAGGATCCGTTCCAGGTCGTGGAGACCGGCCACCGTCGGCTCGGTCACGATCAGGGCCAGGTCGGCACCCGTGGACGCCGCGATGGCCGGGCAGGCGATGCCCGGCGGGCCGTCCACGATCATGAAGGGATAGCCGCCGTCCAGGGTGGTGGTCCGGGCCTGTTCCTTGATCAAGGTCACCAGTTGCCCCGAGTTCTCCTGGGCCGGTCGGAGTCGGGCATGGAAGAAGGGCGAGGCATGATAGCTCTGGGAGCGGTACCAGTACCCGGCGAGCCGTGGGACGAGCCGGATCGCCTCCTCGGGGCACTGATGGAAGCACGTGGCGCACCCCTCGCAGGCGAGAGGATCCACCCGGTAGCTCCACCCGTCCTCGGCGATGTGGATCGCGCCGAAGCGGCACACGTCTTCGCAGATCCCGCACCCGGTGCAGGCGTCCGTATCGACCTCCGCAAGGGATCCACCCACGAACTCGTGCTCCTCCAACCGTCCCCTGCCCACCAGCAGCTCCAGGTTGGACGCATCCACGTCCGCGTCCACGGCGACCGCTCCCGTGCCATCGGCGCCGCGGGAAGCCAGATGGGCGAAGGCGGCCGTGACCACCGTCTTGCCCGTCCCCCCTTTTCCGCTGAGTACCACGAGCTGCTTCATGATCCGCGCCTTCCTTGCCCCGCGGCTTGCTGCAGCGTCCTCGGGTCGCCGGCGGCGATGGCCGCCTGGATGGACTCGAGCATGCCCCGCAGGTCGGCGGCGTACTCGGGATGTACGTCCAGGAGGGTCTGTCCGCGGGCGATGCCTTCCGCGATGGCGCGCTCGAACGGGATCCTGAGCAGGACGGGCAGATCTCGACCGGCGCAGAAGGTGTCCAGCGGCTCGTACTCCGAACCGTCCCGGTTCACGACCACGCCCGCCGGCAGCCCCAGCTCCCGTAGCACGTCCACCGCGAGCTCGAGATCGTGGAGTCCGAACGGCGTGGGCTCGGTCACCAGGATCACGAAATCCGAGCCGGTCACCGTCTCGACCATGGGGCAGGACGTGCCGGGGGGCGCATCGAGGATCGCGATTTCCTCCCGGCCCGGCCGGGCCCACTCCTTGAGCTCCCGGATCACCGGAACCGCCAGCACCTCGCCGACCTCGAGGACGCCGTGAGCGAAGCGGACGCCGCTCCCGGATCCCCGCTCCAGGCGGCCCACCTTCCGGGGCACCTCGGTGATGGCGTGTTCCGGGCAGATGAGCGTGCAGCTACCACAGCCGTGGCACAGCTCCGGGAAGAGACGGATCTCCTCGCCGAGGACGGCGATGGCGTTGAACTGGCACACCTCGGCGCATTCGCCGCACAGCGTGCAGCGGTCACCATCGATCCGGGGCACCGGGATGGCCGCGGGAACGCTGCGCTCGATCTCCGGATGCAGGAAGAGGTGCGCGTCCGGAGCCTCCACGTCGCAGTCCAGCAGCAGGGGCGGGCTGTGTGCGGCGTCTCCGTCATCCACCAGGCTGCGGGCCAGGCTGACCGCGAGCGTGGTCTTGCCCGTACCTCCTTTGCCGCTGGCTACGGCAATCTTCATCGTTCGCGGCCCTGGAACCCGGCGCCTCCTCCGCGGCCCTTGCCGCCGCGACCCCGGCCGCCGCCACGGCCCCGGCCACCACCGCGGCCCCGATCGCCGCCACGGCCACCGCCGGGCGTCACCGTGGCTTCGGCGAGCTCGTCGCTGGCGGCGAGGCTCACCGCTTCACGAGCCGTCGTGCCAGGGCCGCACCGGTACATGGCGATGCCGGCGGCTTTCAGCGCCTCGTGGGCGTTCGGCCCGAACTCGCCGCTGATCACGGCGCCGGCCTTCTGCCCGCTCAGGACCTGGGCCGCCTGCACGCCTGCGCCACCGCCCGCCTGGGTTCCGGGGTTGTCCACGGCCTCCCAGGACATGGTGTCCGGGTCCACGAGCAGGAAGTACCGGGCCCGGCCGAAGCGGGTCTCCACCTCGGTCTCCAGGTCCGGCGTGTTCACGGTTACCGCGATGGTGCTCATGGGCACATCCCTCCTTGCGTTGGTGACTCCCTCGATGCCTATGGCTTGCGGCCGGGCGCGCGTTTCGGCGCTCCCCGGAGCCGCTGCCGCGTGCGTCCCCGTCCCTCGTCCGGACGGAGCAGGTGCACGGCCGAGTCCGGACGTTTCTCGTAGCGGATCGAACGGTATTCCGGGAACCACATGGCCCGGTCGACGAGGCCTTCCACGTCGTGGAGCATGTCTTCTTCCGCGTGTCCTTCCTCCACGCCTCGCCGGATGACGGCGCAGGCCACGGCGTGGGAGCATGCACGGATCCGGTCCAGTCGCGGGTAGACCGAGACGCTTTCGAGATCGGCATCGGTCACCTGGGCGGCCAGGGCCCGGGCCGCGTCCAGGAACATGCCGTCCGTCACACGCCGGATGCCGCCGACCCAGACGCCCAGCCCTACACCAGGGAAGACGAACGCGTTGTTCCCCTGGCCGATGCGGAAGGTGCGGCCCCGATACGTCACGGGATCGAAGGGGCTGCCGGTGGCCACGATGGCCCGACCGTCGGACCAGCGGACGGCGTCTTCCGCCGTGCATTCGCTCTTGCTCGTGGGATTGGAGAGGGGGAAGATGATGGGCCGCTCGTTCATCTCCGCCAGCCGCCGCACGATGGGTTCCGAGAAGATCCCGGGCGTGCCCGATGTCCCGATCAGGATCGTGGGCCGGGCCGTCCGGACCGTTTCCTCGAGGGTGATGCGGGACGCGTCGTGCGGCGCATACCCGTCGAGCTCCTCGGTATCCCGGGCGTAGGTCCTCTTGAACTCCGCCAGTTCGTCGCGTGCCCGGGTCACCAGGCCCCGGCTGTCCACCATCCAGATCCGTCGGCGTGCTTCCTCCGGCGCCAGCCCTTCCTCCGTCAGGGCCCGGGCAAGCAGGTCGGCAATCCCCTGGGCCGAGGCGCCGGCGCCGGCGAACACGATCCGCTGGTCCGGCAGGGTCCGCTGCGTGATCCGCAACGCGCTCAGGACCCCGGCCAGAACCACCGCGGCCGTGCCCTGGATGTCGTCGTTGAAGCTGCAGACCCGGTTGCGGAACCGGTGGAGCTGTTTGATGGCATTGGCCTTGAGAAAATCCTCCCACTGGAGCAGCGCCTGGGGGAACACCCGCTGGACCGCCGCGACGAAGCGATCGATGAACTCCTGGTAGTCATCGCCCCGGATCCTCCTGCGGCGCAGACCCAGGTAGAGGGGATCGGCGAGACGCTCCTCGTTGTCGGTACCCACGTCGAGCATGACGGGCAGCGTGAGGTAGGGCGGGACGCCCGCGCAGAGGGTGTACAGGCAGAGCTTGCCGACGGGGATCCCCATGCCGCCGGCGCCCTGGTCGCCGAGCCCGAGGATCCGCTCGCCGTCCGTTGCCACGATGACCGCCGGCGGGTTCGGCGCGTTCGCCAGGATCGCCTCGATGTTGTTGCGTTGATCGTAGCTGACGTACAGGCCCCGGGCCCGCCGGTAGATGTGGGAGAACGCCTGGCAGGCCTGGCCCACCACCGGTGTGTACACGATGGGCATCATCTCGTCGATGTGCTCGTGGACGAGGCGGAAGAACAGGGTCTCGTTCCGATCGTGGAGCGCCGCCAGGTAAATGAATCGTTCGAGGTCGTTCGCCTTGGCGCTGAAGTTCTCGTACGTCCGTTCGAGTTGTTCCTCGATGGTGGACACCGCCGGCGGGACCGTGCCGTGCAGATTCAGCGCATCCCGCTCGACGGGCGTGAAGGCGGTGCCCTTGTTGGTGAACGGATCGAGGAGAACCGGCCGACCCCGCGTGTTCACCGCCAGGTACTCCTCGCCGGTCTCGGGATCCACTCGTACGGCCGATCGCATGGCTCCTCCCGGGAACGGGTCGCGCCGCCCGGGGCCGCGGCCCCCGGCGCCCGTGTACGGGAAAACGAACGAACGCCGTGCCTGTCGCGGAATCCGGTGTTCTACCTGTCGATGTTTCGGGAATTACGTAGACCGGTCCACAGGGAACGGGCCGGCCCCGGCGCCCGGCGTCACTCCTTCGCCCGCATGACGAGCTGGACCAGCCTGGACACGGAGTCGACCTTCAGCTTGTCCATGACCCGGGCACGATGGACCTCCACGGTCCGACGACTGATCCCCAGCTCCCGCGCGATCCGCTTGTTGGATTTGCCTGCCACGACGAGCTCCATGACCTCGGTCTCCCGCGGGGTCAGCCTGGACAGACGCCCCTCGATCTCGGCGACGGCGGATCGCTCGTCGCGGATCCGGGCATCGTGATCCAGCGCTTGCCGGATCTTGTCCAGCAGCTCCTGGTCGCGGAACGGCTTCTCCACGAAATCGAGGGCGCCCGCTTTCATGGCGTCCACCGCCATGGGCACGTCCCCGTGCGCCGTGACGAAGATGATGGGCAGCGTCGACCCGAGCTCCTGGAGCCGCTCCTGGACTTCGATGCCGCTCATCCCGGGCATGCGGACGTCGAGAACCAGACATCCGGGCCGGTCGGCCTCGTACGCCGCCAGGAACTCGTCTCCCGACAGGTGGACCTCGCTCTGGAGGCCCACGGACCGCAACAGAAGGCGGATCGAATCCCCGACGGCCGGGTCATCGTCCACCACGAACACGGTGGGGCCTCGGTCACCCATGGTCCCCCTCCGGGGCATGGGGAATGGCAATCGAGAAGGTGGTGCCGCCATCGGCGTTCCGGGTGTACCAGAGCCGGCCGCCGTGAGCGGCCACGATGGATTGGCTGATGGACAGGCCCAGTCCCATGCCCGACTCCTTCGTGGTGAAGAACGGCTCGAAGAGCTCGTCGTCCAGGTCCTCGGCGAGGCCGCACCCGTGGTCCGTCACCCTCACCAGGGCTTCCTCGTTCGCCACCGAGGAGGTGTGGACCTCCAGCACCCGCAGCTCGCGGGCGGTGTCGGCCATGGCGTCGATGCCGTTCCGGATCAGGTTCAACGCGACCTGCTGCAGCTCGACGCCGTCGGCCAGGACCGGGCGAAGCCCGGGCTCCAGTGCGAACCGCAGCCGCACATCGTTGAGGCGCGCGTCCACGGAAGCCAGCGGCTTGAGGTCCCTGAGGAGCTGGTTCAGGTCGCACGGCACGACCTCCCGCTCCTGGTCCCGCACGAGCGCTCGCAACCGGTGCACGATGTCCCCGGCCCGCAGCGCTTCCTCGCCGATCCGATCCAGGACGGCCCGAACGTCCCCGGCCTCCGCCGACCCGGTCTCCACCAGGCGGCGGCACGCCTGGGCGTAGGTGGCGATGGCCGTCAACGGCTGATTGACCTCGTGGGCGATGCTCGACGCCATCTCGCCTACCGTATTCACCCGGGTCAGATGAGTGATCCTGGACCGGAGCTCCTCCTCCTGCTCCCGGAGCCGCTGCTCGGCCGTCAATCGCTCCACCACGTGGCCCAGCCGCTCCGCAACGGCATTCAACAGCTTGCGCTCACCCTGCGTGAACGGACCCTCGTCCCGCGCGGGCCGCGGCTCCAGGTAGCGCACCTCGATCTCCCCGGCCCGGTCGCCGTGGACCAGGATGTCCGCCCGCTGCGCCGCGGCTCCCTGCGCGAACCGTTCGCTCCGGTACTCCCGCTCCCCGAGCCGGATCCGGGCACACGCCACCTCGGGGTGCTCCCAGGACACCGGGAGGAGATCCACCGCACCTTCCATGATCCGCTCGATGGAGCCGCCGGACCCCTCGACGATCTCCGAGATGCCGAAGACGCAGTTGAGCTCCTTCACACGAACCTTCAGCTCGTGCGTGACGCGGCTCAGCGTCTCCTGGTCCTGGACCGTCGACTCGTCGTTCGAAGACGTCGTCATGCGCTCACCCGGGCGATGGCGGGCGTCCTACTGGCCGGAGAGCCGTGCGGTTCCCGGCCTGCTACGGCCAATGTACGGCCATGGACGGGCCCGGGCATCTTCCCCGTCGTCAGGGCTGAGGGCTCCTGGGCCGTCGGCCACGGGCTCTCGACGGCGCGACGTGCGTCGCGACACCCGTGATGCAACAATGCGACCCGGAGGCCCGCCAGCGTCGCAGATCTGCCGCCGCCGGCAGGATCACCACGGGTGGCCAGAGTCCAGAAAACCGCATGATGGCACCATTTTTTTCGGGTTTCGGCCTGCCTTTCACGACTGGCACGATTGGTGCCCTCATGAAGGGTGAGCGGACCCTTTGGAAGGAGGTCGTCATGGCCAGGAAGAAGAATCCCGAGTATTACGAGCCCGATTACCAGGGTCGGCCGCTCGTGTTCGTCCGGGACCCCGAGGGTGAAGGGTGGCTCTGTGACAAGGGCGTTGACCCCAACAACGACCTGAAGGCACAGGGCTGCTGGCGCTGCGACGAGGTCGCCTTCCCCTACGGCAGGTGACGGCGTAGCTCCCCTTGCACTGCCCGCGTGGTTCGATCCATGTTGGCGCCCATGGATCGAGCCATCACCCTGCACCATTTCGTACGTCGGTTCCGCCGTGGCACCGTGGACGGTGGCGTGACCGGAGCCGATGAGGCTGAGCGCGTCGTGCAGCTCAGGAGCGCCGGCCCGTGTCCGCGGTGCGGCGAGGAGCGCCTGATCCAGGCGGTCCTCGTGGCGTACTCCCTCGCTTTCGATCCCGGCCGCGTGGAGCGGGTGACGTGCGCCTGCGGAACGCGCCGTCGGGACGGAGCGGACGGCGTGTGAACCGCTCGATGGGAAAGGCTCGCGTTTCCCTGGCCGTCCTCGTGGCCGGTCCCCCGAGGAAGCCTGCCCCGGCTACCAGGTCCAGCTCGTGGCGGTGGGTACGGCCGGCCCCTGTTCTACCCGAGCGTGGAGCAGCCGGGAGACGGAACCGGGAGCTGACCTCCGGCCGGGGGCCGCTCAGGTCTGTCCCGTTCCCGGTGGCGGGTCCGCGGCGTTCTGGGGCCGCGGCGCTTCGCCGGATCCGGCCGCGTCTTCGGGAACCGGGACCGCGGCCGGCTCGTCCGCCGTTCCGGCGTCCTCCGCGGGCACGGCTCGCCCCGATCCGTCCCGGAAGTATTCGGCCGGTGGTGGCGCGCTCTCCACGTCCAACCGCTCGGTCTCGTGGAGGCGCAGCACCGCGTTCACCACGTCCGAGTCGAAGAACTTCTCCTTCAGGTTCCGCAGCTCCTGAATCGCTTCTTCCATGGGCCAGGCCTTCTTGTACGGCCGTTCGTGGGTGAGGGCGTCCAGGACGTCCACGGCGTGGACGATGCGGGCGGAGAGGGGGATCGTGTCCGCTTCCAGGTTCATGTACCCGGACCCGTCCCAGTTCTCGTGGTGGTACAGCGCGATCTCCTGGGCGAGCTGAAGCACCGGGTTCGTCGTGCGGGCCAGGATCCCGGCACCGATGGTCGTGTGTTTCTTGATCTCCTCGAACTCCTCGGCCGTCAGCTTGCCCGGCTTGAGCAGGATCGCGTCGGGAGTGCCGATCTTGCCCACGTCGTGCAGCGGCGCGGCGCGGCGGATCAGGTAGACCGTGTCGTCGTCCAGGCCCATTTCCTGGGCCAGGAGCGCCGAGAGGTGGCCCACCCGCTGGGCGTGCTGGCCCGTGTCGTCATCCCGGTACTCGGCCGCTCGCGCCAGCAGCTCCAACGTCTCGATCTGGGCCCGCTCGAGCTGTTTCGTGCGTTCCCGGACATTGCGTTCCAACAGCTCGTTCTGGCCCTGGAGCTGCTGGTAGTAGACCCGCGTCTGGAGGAGGTTGCGGATGCGGAGCAGCACCTCCGTCGGATCCACCGGCTTGGTCAGAAAGTCGTGGGCACCGGCCGACAGGGCGCGTTCTTTGGCCTGCGGCGTGATGTCCGCCGTCAGGACCAGGATGGGTACGAAGTCGTTCTTGCCGATGCGGCCCTTGAGCTGGTCCAGCACGGCGAACCCGTCCAGCACCGGCATGTGGAGATCCAGAAGCACCATGTCCGGCCGCCTGGACGCGAACAGCGCCAGGAAGTGACGCGGGTCGTTCGTGCTGTCGATGTGCTCGAACCCGTCCCTCTCGAGGATCCGCTCCAGGAGCCGGACGTTGGCCGGCTCGTCATCGACGATCAGGATACGGGCATCGGTGATTTCTTCCAGCATAGGCTCCTACGTCAGGATCTCGTCGACGATTCGAAGGAACTCCTGGACGTCCAGCGGCTTCGGCAGGTAGGCCTCGGCACCGTCGGCCAGCACCTCCTGGATCTGGTCCGTCGTGACGTCCGCGCTGATGATCACGACGGGCGTTTCGGCCAGCTCGTCGTCGCTCCTCAACTCGCTCAGCACCTCGGTCCCGTGCATGTCCGGCAGGTTCAGGTCCAGCAGGACGAGGTCCGGATGGTGCTGGCGCGCCAGATCGAGGCCCAGGCGGCCCTGCATGGCCGTGAGCAGGCTCACACCGGGGCGCCGACCCAGCACGCGCTCCACCAGCCGGAAGTTCGACGGGTTGTCCTCGATGTAGAGGATGGTGGCGTCGAGCTCCGGGTGGCCCTCCTCCTCCGTCCGCTCCAGCTCCGGGTACAGCTCGTCGGGGACGTCGTCCGTCACCTCCGCCAGGGGCAGCTCGAACCAGAACGTGCTCCCCTCGCCTTCGGTGCTTTCCGCGCCCACGGTCCCGTCCATGGCTTCCACGAGTCCCTTGGACAGGGCGAGCCCGATGCCCGTTCCCTCGACCCCGCTCTGCTCCGCGCCGAGCCGCTCGAACGGCTCGAACAGCCGGGCCATGGCTTCATCCGCGATGCCCGGCCCGGTGTCGGTCACCGCGATGCGCACCCGGCCCGCCTCGCCGCCGCAGTCCACGGCGACGCTGCCGGACTGCTTGTTGTACTTGACCGCGTTGGACAGGAGGTTCAGCAGGACCTGCTTGAAACGCTGACGGTCCGCCAGGACGTAGGTGCTGCAGCTCTCGTCGGCCACGCTGAACTCGATCTCCCGCTCCGCGGCCCGCTGCTGGACCAGGCCCCAGGCCTCCTCGACCACTTCCTTGACCGGCACCGGCTCCGGCGAGAGGGAGATGCGGCCGGCCTCGATCCTGGCGATGTCCAGCACCTCGTCCACCAGCGCCAGCAGGTGCCGGCCGGCCTTCAGGATCTGGTCGACGCTCTCCTTCTGCTCCGGGTCCACCTCGTCCATCTGGAGGAGCTGCGCGAAGCCCAGGATGGCGTTCAGCGGCGTCCGCAACTCGTGGCTCATGCGCGAGAGGAAGTCGCTCTTGGCCTGGTTCGCACGCTCCGCCTCCTCCTTGGCCCGCTTGAGCACCTGCTCGACCTGCTTCCGCTCGGTCACATCCCGGACGATCCCCGTGAACACGTGCTCGTTGTTCTTCACGTATTCGCCGAAGGAGATCTCCAAGGCCACCTCGCCGCCGCCCTTGCGGAGCCCCGCGATCTGCAGCGCGTAGTCCGGGTTGCTCGTCACCACCTTGTCCAGGTACTCCGCCAGCGCCTCCCCGTGGTCGGCCCGGAACCGCTCCGGGATCAGGGTGAGGAAGGACCTGCCCACCATGTCCGTGATGCTCAGGCCGAAGATCTTCTCCGCGGCCCGGTTCGCGAAGAGGATCGTCTTGTTCTGATCGATGGTGACGATGCCGTCGGAGGCGCTCTCCGCCACGAAGCGGTACCGTTCCTCGCTCTCCCGGCGGGCGGCCTCCACCTCCGTCCGCGCCAGGATCTCCCGCCGCATCTGGTCGGCCACGTCCCGCAGGCCGCCGAGGACGGCGCCGAGGACCAGGAGCAGGATCGAGCCTTCCAGGGCGTCTTGCTGGGCGAGAACGGCGATGATCCCCTGGGGGTCGGCGCTGAACAGGTCCACCACGACGGCGTTCAGCGGGATCGCCACCATGGCGGCGAGCATGCCGCCCCAGAATCCCAGGAGCCAGGCCGCTACGACCACGGGCGTCGCCGCGAGCTCCACGATGCCCAGGTCCTCGGGGCGGAACGGCTCGATGAACGCGGCGATGTAGGCCAGGCCCGCCCCGATGATGAGGGCGATGCGGATCCAGTTGCTGCCGCCGCCGCTGAGCACCTTCAGGGCGCGGGAACCGAACCGGGCCCGCTCCGTTTCGTCGGTCATCTCGCGCGGCGCTCCAGTGCCAGGCCAGCGTAGGTGATCCGGATTCGAGGTGCGGGCACGCGAGTCCGACGGGAGCCGCATGGCGTCCCATCGCCGCGGCCCGGCGTGCCGGGGAGAGCGGCCAACCGTCACGGACCGAACGGGGGCGAGCAGGGAGAGTCACCCTGTCGCGATCGCCGCGACCGCACACCCGCATCCGATTGGTGAGACGGCGGAAAGATAGGCCGGGGGCCCGGGACCGGCAAGCGTGCCCGCAGGTTCGGTCGCGCGGTTGACGGCCGGGACGCCGCGCGGCACATTCGCGGCGACGCCGTGCCGGTTTCCGGCGCCCCGACCCCACACACGCCAGGGAATGTCCATGCGACCAGCGCTCCTGCTGCCCGCCGTTCTCGTCATCACCGCCGCCTGCAACGTGGGCGATGCCGGACCGTCTCTTCCGCCGTGCGATCCGGATGACGGTGGCATCACGTTGCCGGAAGGGTTCTGCGCCGTCGTCGTGGCGGACGGGCTGCCCCGGCCGCGCCACCTGGCGGTGCGTGACGACGGCGACCTGTTCGTGGCCACCTACGGCGGCCGCCGCGGGGACCCGCGACCGGGCGGTGTAGTGGCGCTCCGGGACACGACGGGGGACGGCAGGGCCGACGTGGAGGTCCGGTTCGGGCCGGAGGCGGGCGGCTCGGGCATCGCCTTACACCGGGACTACGTCTACTTCGGGCCCGACGACGGAGTGATCCGGTACGCGGTGCCCGGTGGCGCCCTGGAGCCGCGCGGCGAGGGTGAGGTCATCGTGCGGGACCTGCCCGACACCCGCAGCCACAGGGCCAAGTCCATGGCCATCACCGAGGCCGGCGCCCTCTTCGTGAACGTGGGCTCGCCGTCGAACTCGTGTCAGCGGGAGGACCGGACCGTGGGATCGCCCGGCCTGGATCCGTGCCCGCAGTTGGAGACCCGGGCGGGCGTCTGGCGTTTCGACGCGAGCACGCCCGACCAGACCCAGGAAGATGGGGTGCGCTACGCCACCGGGATGCGCAACTCGGTGGCGCTGGCGCTTCGCCCGGACGCGCAGCAGCTCTACGCCGTGATCCATGGCCGTGACCAGCTCTCCCAGAACTGGCCGGACCTCTACACCACGGAGGAGGGCGCCGAGCTGCCCGCCGAACAGTTCGTGCGGATCGAGGAGGGCAGCGATTTCGGCTGGCCCTACTGCTACTACGACTGGCAGGCGGGAAGCTCGGTGCTGGCGCCGGAGTACGGCGGGGACGGCGACGCCGTGGGCCGGTGTGCGGATGTGGACCGGCCCATCCTGGGCTTCCCGGGCCACTGGGGGCCCAACGCGCTGCTCTTCTACACGGGTGAACAGTTCCCCGCGCGGTGCCGGGGCGGCGCCTTCGTCGCCTTCCACGGGTCCTGGAACCGGGCGCCCCTGGACCAGGAGGGGTACAACGTGGTGTTCGTGCCCTTCGAGAACGGGTCCAGCACGGGCGAATGGCAGGTGTTCGCCGACGGCTTCGCCGGCCCGGACGTCTCGCCCCGGGGCGCCGAGCACCGGCCCACCGGCCTGGCCCAGGGACCCGACGGGTCCCTCTACGTGAGCGACGACGCGGGCGGAAGGATCTGGCGCATCATGTACCGCGGCATGTGATCCCGGGTGTGCGCCCCGGCCCGGGGCGGCTACGGCCTGCTGAACCAGACGATCCGCTTCATCAAGCGGAGCTACGGCGTGGAGGATATCCGGATCCTCGCCGTGCTGCGAGCAGAAGCCCGACGGCGGCCCGATTTTGCCCGTCTGCATCAGCGCGCAACCGAAAAAACGGGGACGGTCCACGAGACACGCCGCGTTGACAACCCGCGTGTTCCCGGTCAACTTATCGCTCTTTCTTGCATGTGCGCCGGGCCACGTCCCGGCGGCAACCGACCCCTGGAGAACTGGCGGCAATGCTCGGCACCCTGAGAGGCCGGATCATCGTCATCCTCGCGGTGCTCGCCGTGAGCGGCTGGGCGCTGTACGACAACTACAACAGTTGCGTCCGGGAACGCGAGGCGTCCGGCTCGGAAACGACCTGCTCGGTCATCAAGCTCGGCCTGGACCTGCAGGGCGGGATGCACCTTGTTCTGGAGGTGGACGACCCCGAAGGCACGATGCCCGCGGACCAGCGCGCGGATGCCACGGACCGGGCCCTCAAGATCATCCGCACCCGGATCGACCAGTTCGGCGTGGAGGAGCCGCTGATCCAGAAGGTCGGGGATGAGCGCATCATCGTGGAGCTGGCCGGCATCTCGGACGAGGAGCGTGCCAAGGACATCCTGCAGCAGACGGCCTTCCTGGAGTTCTATCTGGTCCAGGGCGGGCAGGAGTTCCGCAACGCCCTGTCGCGCATCGACCGGGCCATCGTGGACGCGGGGATCGCGGCGGGGCCGGGGGAGGTGGAGGGCGGCGAGAGGCAGGCCTTCGAGGCGCTGATCTTCGGCGACACGGCGCCGGCGGACACCGCCGCCGCGGCCGAGGAAGCGGCCCCGAGGAACCGGCGCCCCTTGACCTCCCTGCTGATGGAGGCGGGCCAGAATGCCGGCATCTTCCTGGTCGAGGAGGCGAACGTCGAGCTGGTCGACCGGTACCTGAGCCATGAAGCGGTCCAGCGTGTGCTGCCGCGCCGGACGACCCTGCGCTGGGGGTCGGACACCCAAGGTCGGGGGGCCCAGCTCTACCGAGAGCTCTTCGTGCTCGAGGCCCAGCCGTTCATGACCGGCGAGGTCCTGGAGAACGCGGTGGCGGGGCGGGACCAGCAGTTCAACGAGACCATCGTCAGCTTCGAGCTGAACCGGCGCGGCGGCCGGATCTTCGACCGGGTGACCTCGCAGAACATCGGCGAGCTCATCGCCATCGTGCTGGACGACGAGGTGTACAGCGCGCCCCAGGTCCAGAGCCGGATCGGGGCGCGGGGCCAGATCGAGCTCGGGCAGGCGCCCATGGAAGAGGCCCGGGACCTGGCGCTGGTGCTCCGGGCGGGTGCGCTGCCGGCACCGCTGCGGATCATCGAGGAGCGGACCATCGGGCCGTCGCTGGGTCACGACTCCGTGAACAAGGGCGAGATCGCCGGGATCGTCGGCATCGTCCTCGTCATCGGGGTCATGCTGACCTACTACCGCCTGGCCGGGATGCTGGCCGTCTTCGCGCTCGGCGTCTACGTCATGATCGTCATGGGCGGGCTGGCCGCGTTCAACGCCACCCTGACCCTGCCCGGCATCGCGGGCCTCGTCCTCTCCATCGGCATGGCGGTGGACGCCAACGTGCTCATCTTCGAGCGGACCCGGGAGGAGCTTGCGGCGGGGCGCATCCCGCGCACCGCCGTGGACGAGGGCTTCAAGAACGCCATGTCGGCCATCGTGGACTCGAACCTGACCACGCTGCTCACGGCGCTCATCCTGTTCAACTTCGGCACCGGACCCGTGCGTGGCTTCGCGGTGACGCTCTCCATCGGCATCGTCGCGTCCTTCTTCTCCGCGGTCTACGTCACCCGGACGTTCTTCCTGCTCTACCTCACCCGGAAGGGTGCCACCGAGGCCATCAGCATCTGAACGGAGCCGATCGACGGCATATGCGATTCTTTGCGAAGGCCAGCTACAAGTTCATCGAGCGGCGCAACACCGCGTACAAGGTGAGCGGCGCCGTGCTCATCGCCCTCATCGTCGGCGCCGTGGTCTGGCAGGTCTCCCGGGGCTCCTGGCTCCATTACGGCGTGGATTTCACCGGCGGCACGCTGGTCCAGGTCCGGTTCCACGAAGCCACCAGCAGTGGGGACGTGCGGGGCTACATGAACGCATTTCCCGGCCAGGCTCCGGAGATCACCAGGTTCGGCGGCGAGAACGAGTACCTGATCCGGGTTCAGGAGCTGGAGGGAGCCGAGGCCGGCGCGGCCGGCGGCTCTGAGGAGGTGGTGACGGGCATCCTCAACGACGTGATCGGGGAGGACGCATACAGCGTGGTCCGCACCGAGTTCGTCGGACCGAAGATCGGCAGCGAGCTCCAGACCAAGGCCGCGCTCGCCATCCTCATGTCCTTCGCGCTCACGCTGATCTACCTGGCATTCCGCTTCGAATGGCGCTTCGGCGTCGCCGCGGTCATCGCCACCGTCCACGACATCCTCATCGCCGTCGGCTTCATCTCCGTCATGCAGCTCGAGGTCTCGCTGCCCACCGTGGCCGCCGTGCTCACCATCATCGGGTACTCCCTGAACGACACGATCGTCGTCTTCGACCGCGTCCGGGAGAACCTGAAGAAGACGGGTCGCCGCACCGCCTACATCGACATCATCAACCAGTCCATCAACGAGGTGCTGCCCCGGACCGTGATGACGTCCGGCACCACGCTGGCCGTGCTTATTGCCCTGGCCGTGCTCGGTGGCGCCATGATCCGGGACTTCGCCCTGATCCTCATCCTGGGCGTGCTCGTGGGCACCTACTCGTCCATCTTCGTCGCCTCGCCGGCGCTCCTGGAGATCGAGGAACGGTCGGGCACGACCGAGGCCGCCCGGGGTCGACACGGGCCCAGGACGGCCAAGGCGTGACCTGCTCGCCGCGCTTCCGTCGCATTTGAATGCCGGCTTACGCGCTGAACGCGTGCCGGAGGGTGCCGTGGACGTGACGCTCTTCGACTCCCACTGCCATCTCACGGACGAGCGGTTCCACGACGATGTGGACGCGGTCCTGGACCGGGCCGTCGAGGCCGGCGTCCGCCAACTGGTCACGGTGGCCTCGGACGTGGCGGATGCGGCGGCGGCGCGTCAGCTCGCCGAGACCCGCGACGAGGTGTGGAGCACGGCGGGCGTGCACCCTCACGTGGCGGACACCGCCACCGAGGATGCTTTCGCCCGGCTCCGGGAGCTGGCGGCGGGGGAGCGGGTGGTCGCGCTGGGCGAGACGGGGCTGGACTACCATTACGAGAACGCGCCGCGGGCGGCGCAGCGAAAGGCGTTCGAGCGACACTTGGTCCTGGCCCGGGAGCTGGACCTGCCCGTCGTCGTTCACGCCAGGGACGCCGACGACGACGCCGCGGCCATGGTCCGTGACGCCGGGGACGTGCGCGGTGTCCTCCACTGCTTCAGCAGCGGCGAGACGCTCCTGGCCGCCGGTCTCGAGGCGGGCTGGTACGTCTCGTTCTCGGGGCTCGTGACCTTCGCCAGCTACGACGGCGCGGCCTTCGTTCGAGCGGTGCCGCCGGATCGGCTGCTGGTGGAGACGGACAGCCCGTACCTGGCGCCGGTCCCCAGGCGGGGAAAGCGAAACGAGCCGGCGTACGTCCGTCACGTGGTGGAGACGGTGGCCGGGATGCGCGAGGAGCCCGTCGACCGGGTCGCCGGGGCGACGAGAGCCAACGCGAACCGGCTGTATCGTCTGGAGCCCTGAGGGTCTTCCTTTGACAAAGCCGGCCCGAAGGGGGATCGTCGTACCCATGCGACGGATCCATATCCTGTCCGACACGCTCGCCAACCAGATCGCCGCCGGTGAGGTGGTGGAGCGGCCGGTCTCCGTGGTGAAGGAGCTGGTGGAGAACTCTTTGGACGCCGCCGCCACCCGTGTGGACATCGTGATCCGGAACGGTGGCAAGACGGAGGTCCGGGTGGCGGACGACGGCACGGGCATGGGCCGCGACGACGCCATGCTTGCCCTGGACCGTCATGCCACGAGCAAGATCGACAGCGAGGCGGACCTCCGGCACGTGCGGACCTTCGGGTTCCGGGGCGAGGCACTGCCGTCCATCGCCTCCGTCTCGCGGCTCACCCTGGAGACCGCGGAGCCGGGCGGCGTGGGCACGCGGCTCCGGGTCTCGGCGGGGCGGGTCCTCGGCGCCGAGGATGTGGCGCGGCAGGGCGGGACCACCGTCTCCGTACGGAACCTGTTCTTCAACGTCCCCGCCCGGGCCAAGTTCCTGAGATCGGCGGCGGTGGAGACGCGGGCCATCGTGGACGCCGTCATCGGTCTGGCCCTGGCGAACCTGTCCACGGCGATCCGTCTGGAGTCCAACGGGCGGGAGCTGCTGGACCTGCCGCCGGCCCGTGATCTCGTGGCCCGCGTTGCGGACCTGTGGGGGGACGACTTCGCGGGGCGTCTGGTGCCGGTGCACCACGAGCGCGCCGGCCTGTCCGTGGCCGGCCTGGTGGCGCGGCCGGACGCTGCCTCCGACGCCGTACGGCGGGTCCACCTGTTCGTGGGCGGCCGGCCCTTCAAAGACCGGGCTCTGGTCCGGTCCGCGGAAGAGGCGTACCGGACCACGGTGCCCCGGGGCGCGAAGCCGTCGCTCCTGCTCTACATCGACGTGCCCGAGGGCGGCGTGGACGTGAACGTGCACCCCACCAAGGCGGAGGTCCGGTTCCGGGACCGGCCGGCGGTGGAGGAGGCGGTGCAGGCGGCGGTGCGGGAGGCCATGGCGTCGCTGGAGAGCGCGGCGACCCTGGACCGACGGCCCCCACTTCCCCAGCTCAGGGCCCGTCCGGCACACGGGCGCGAGGCCGAAGAGGCTCGGGACGACGCCAACCAGCTGGCCCTCTTCGTGGCAGCCCGCTCGCTGGCGGAGGCCATGGAGGAGGAGGACGAGGAAGAGGATGCGGCGGACGGCGTCGTGGAGGAAGCCCGTTACGCCCTCTGGCAGCTCCACGACGCGTACATCCTCGCGGAGACCCGGAGCGGGCTCATCATCATCGACCAGCATTCCGCCCACGAGCGCATTCTCTTCGAGCGCATCATGGCGGCGTTCGACGGCGGTGGCGAGACGAGCCAGCGCCTGCTGTTCCCGCTCACCCTCAAGCTGTCGCCGTCGGAGTACTCGGTGGTGGAGGACATGCAGGGCCTGTTCGCCCGGGCCGGCTTCGAGCTGGAGCCGTTCGGCGGACGGACCGTGCTGGTGAGCGCCGCGCCGAACCCGCACCCGTACTTCGATGCCGAGCGCTGCCTGCGGGACATGATCACCGAGCTCGCCGAGGGGAGCGAGCTGACCCGGGCGGCGAGCAACCAGTACGAGCGGCTGGCCATGACCTTCGCGTGCAAGGGCGCCATCAAGGCGGGGCAGCCGCTGTCCCGGGACGAGATGCGTCGGCTCTTCGAGGACCTCTTCGCCACAGAGCTGCCCTACCACGACGTGCACGGCCGCCCCACCGTCGTGCGGCTGAGCATCGATGAGCTGGAGCGCCGCTTCGGGCGGACGGGCTAGCCGTGACCGTCGGATCGGTCCTGGCCCTGGTGGGGCCGACGGCGGTGGGAAAGAGCGCACTGGCCCTAACCGTCGCCGAGCGGCTCGACGGCGAGATCATCGCCATGGACTCCCGCACCGTCTACCGCGGGTTGGACATCGGCACGGCCAAGCCCACGCTGGCGGAGCGCGCCCGCGTGCCCCATCACGGGCTCGACCTGGTGGACCCGGGAGAGCGCTACAACGCCGGCCGGTTCGCCCGGGACGCCCGGCGCTGGATCGCAGCGATCCGTGGCCGCGGGCGTCTGCCCATCCTCGTGGGCGGTACGGGCTTCTTCCTCCGGGCCCTCACCCGGCCGCTCTTCCGGGAGCCGCCCATGGACCGTCGCCGGCGGGACCGGCTCGAGGCGGTCCTGGACGGGCTCGACACGGCCGAGCTCCGCCGATGGCTCGGCGTGCTGGACCCCACCACGGCGGCCAGGCTGGGGAAAGGTGGAGGACGGCAACGGCTGCTCCGGGCCCTGGAGCTGCCGCTCCTGTCCGGCCGGCCGCTCTCGTGGTGGCACGAGCACGGTCCGCCGGCCGAGGAACCCGTAGACGCCACGGTGTTCCTCCTCACGTTGCCCCGGGACGAGCTGTACGACAGGATCAACCGTCGCGCGTGGCGCATGGTGGAGGCAGGGTTCGTCGAGGAGGTGCGCCGGCTGCTGGCCACGGGCTACGATCCGGCGGCGCCGGGGATGACGGCCACGGGCTACCCGGAGATGGTGGCGCACCTGGCCGGCGAGCTGTCGCTGGACGAGGCCGTGGACGCCGTCCAGCGTGCCACGCGGCGATTCGCGCGACGGCAGCTCACGTGGTTCAAGCATCAACTCCCGGAGGATGCGGTCCGTCTGGACGGCACGCTCCCCGATGATCTCCTGGTGGAGGAAGTGGCGGCGGTATGGACGAGAAGAAACTGAAGGTCGGCATGACCGGGTACCCGGTGTACGGCGGGTCGGGCGTCGTGGCGACGGAGCTGGGGATCCAGTTGGCAAGACGGGGTCACGAGGTCCACTTCATCACGTACGCCCAGCCGTTCCGGCTGCCGTACTTCATCGAGGGCATCTACTACCACGAGGTGGAGGTGCCGAGCTACCCCCTCTTCGAGTACCCGCCGTACTCGCTGGCCCTGGCGGTGGCCATGCACGACACGGCGGTCCGGAACGGCCTCGACCTGCTTCACGTCCACTACGCCGTCCCTCACGCCACCTCTGCGTGGATCGCCAACGAGCTCCTGGGCGAGAACGGGCTCAAGGTCGTCACCACCCTCCACGGTACCGACATCACCCTGGTGGGTCGCGACCCGTCCTACTTTCCCATCACCCGGTTCTCCATCCAGAAGTCGGACGGGATCACCGCCGTTTCCGAGTACCTGAAGCGGGAGACCGTGGAGCGGTTCCACGTCCCCGACGATCGGATCCGCGTCATTCCCAACTTCGTGGACCTGGAGGAGTACCGGCCCGACCGGGAGCCCTGCCACCGGGCCAAGCTGGCCGCCGACGACGAGATGATTCTCATGCACATCTCAAACTTCCGGCCGGTCAAGCGCATCGGCGATGCCGTTCGCATCTTCGCCCGCGTCGCGCGCTCCGTGCCGTCGCGCCTGGTCCTCGTCGGGGACGGACCCGAACGGGGCAGGGCGCAGGAGACGGCCCGGGAGCACGGCGTGGAGGACCGCGTCCTCTTCCTGGGCAAGCAGGAGTCCGTGGCCGAGCTCCTGGCGTGCGCGGACCTGTTCCTGCTGCCCAGCGAGCTGGAGGCCTTCGGGCTCGTCGCTCTGGAGGCCATGGCCTGCGGGGTCCCCGTGGTGGGAAGCCGCGTGGGCGGGGTGCCCGAGGTCGTGCCGCCGGAGGCCGGCTACCTCGCGCCGCCGGGTGCCGTGGAGGAGATGGCCGACTGGGCCGTGGCGCTGCTGCAGGATGACGCGCGGCTACGGGAGACCCGCACAGCGGCCCGCGAGGTGGCGAAGGGCTTCGACGCCGAGAGCATCGTGCCGCGCTACGAGGACTACTACCGCACGTTGCTCCGGTGAGCTATCTCGACGCCGTGATCCTCGGGCTCGTCCAGGGCCTCACCGAGTTCCTGCCGGTGTCCAGCTCGGGACACCTGGTCATCGGCCAGCGGCTCCTGGGCGTGCCGGCGCCCGGTATCCTGCTCGAGGTGGTCCTGCATGCGGCCACCCTGCTCTCCGTGGTCGTGGTCTACCGGCGTCGCCTGGCGTACCTGGTCGCCGGCGCCGTCCGCCGCGACCCCGAGGCCTGGCGCTACATCGGGCTCCTGGCCCTGGCCACCGTGCCCGCCGTCCTCGTCGGCCTCTTCCTCAAGGACGCCGTGGAGACGGCCTTCGACACGCCTATCGTCACCGGCCTCATGCTCCTGGTCACCGGCGCGATCGTGTGGTCCACACGCGGCACCGGCGGAGGCGAGAGCAGGCTGCCCGGACCCGCCCTCGCCGCCGGTATCGGCCTGGCCCAGGCGTTCGCCATCCTGCCCGGGATCTCCCGGTCCGGCGCCACCATCGCCGCCGGGCTCTGGGGGCGTGTCGACGGCGTACGGGCCGCCGAGTTCTCCTTCCTCATGTCCATCCCGGCCATCGCCGGGGCGGCGCTCCTCCAGCTTCTCGACATGGACGGCGCGGCGGAGATCGGCGGCCCGGCCCTCGGCTTCGGGTTCCTCACGGCCCTGCTGGCCGGCGTCGCGGCCATCCGGTCCCTCGTCTGGCTCGTGCGAAGGCAGCGGTTCCACCTGTTCGCCTACTACGTGTGGGGCGTGGGGATCCTCTTCCTCCTCTACCTGGCTCTCGGGGGCTGACGTGGACGTGAACGGCGCCGGCCTGGACACCTGGGAGGGTCGCTCCGTGGAGCGCTGGCGCACGCGCTGGCGCGTCCCCGAGCTCCACGTCTTCCGGCACGTGGCCTCCACGAACGACGTGGCACGCAGACGCGCCGAAGCCGGCGCACCCGACGGCACCGTCGTCCTGGCCGACGAACAGACCGCGGGCCGCGGACGGCGTGGACGCGCCTGGCTCGCGGCCCCCGGCCAGGCCGTCCTCCTGTCCGTGCTCTACCGCGTCCGGGAGCCGTCCGGCGCGCTGCCGCTCCGCGTCGGCATGGCCGTGGCGGACACCGTGGACGGGGCCATCACCTCCGTCTGCCAGGTCAAATGGCCCAACGACATCCTGGCCGAGAGCCGCAAGATCGCCGGCGTGCTCTGCGAGAGCGCATCCGCCTCCGGCGGCGGCTGGATGATCGCCGGCGTGGGCCTCAACGTGCTCCAGTCCCGGTCCGACTTCCCGCCGGAGCTCCGGGACACGGCCACGTCCATGGCCGCGGAAGCCGGCAGATGCGTGGATCGGGCCGACACCGCCGACCGCCTCGTCGCCGCCCTCACCACCCTCACCGACCCCGCCGGGCCCCTGGGTCCCGGCGAGCTCGATCGGCTCCGCCGGCGCGACGCCCTCCGCGGGCGCCGGATCGCCGTGGACGGGACCGTGGGCCGCTCCGAAGGACTCGCACCCGACGGCGCGCTCCGCCTCCGCCTCGACGACGGACGCCTCCGCCACCTGTACGCGGGCACCGTCCGCCTGCTCCACCAGACCAGCGAACAGCCATGATCCTCACCCTGGATGTCGGCAACACGGAGACCACCGTCGGCCTCTTCGACGGAGAGGAGCTCATCGGCCACTGGCGACTCGGCACTCGCCTCGAACGGACCGTCGATGAGATGGGCCTCGTGCTGCGGTCCCTCATCCGCATGGCCGACCACGACGTGCACCAGATCAGGGGCGCAGGGATCGCCTCCGTCGTGCCGCCCCTCACCCCCGTCCTCGTCCAGACCTGCGAGCGACACCTCGGCGCCGACGCCGTCGTCGTCGACGCAACCTCCAACCTGCCCATCCGCCTGGACTTCGAAGAGCCCCTCACCGTCGGCGCCGACCGCATCGCCAACACCCTCGCCGTCTCACGCCTCTACCACCGCGACACCATCGTCGTCGACTTCGGCACCGCCACCACCTTCGACTGCATCGGCGCCGACGGCGTCTTCCGTGGCGGCGTCATCGCGCCCGGCATCCAGACCGGCGCCGAAACCCTCATGCGCCGCACCGCCAAGCTGCCTCGCGTCGACCTCCGGCGACCCGACACCGTCGTGGGACGGCGCACCGAGACCGCCCTCCAGAGCGGCATCTTCTTCGGCGCCGTCGACAGCATCGACGGCATTGCCGGCCGCATCGCCCGGGAATGGGGCGCCGACGACATCCTCGTCGCCGCCACCGGCGGCCTCGCCCCCCTCATCAGCCCCCACTGCCGCTCCATCCAGCAGGTCGAGCTCCACCTCACCCTCATCGGCATCCGGATGGCGTATGAGATACTGCGATGAGATACTGCGGAGCAGATACGGCAAACAGATACGGCAAACAGGTACGGCAAACAGGTACTGCGATCAGGTACTGCGAGCAGATACTGCGATCAGGTACTGCGAGCAGATACTGCGATCAGGTACTGCGATCAGGTACTGCGATCAGATACTGCGAGCAGATGGTACGGTCAGTGACGGCGAGGTGGTGGGGGATGGGGGTCGAAGCGGCGGGTCAGGCGCTTGAGCTGGCCGAGGATCTGACGGGAGCGGTTCACGGCACGGCGGTGGACCGTGCGGTGCGAATCTCGGGTCAAAATGTGCGGCCTGTCCAGGATCCTGAGGCCGCCGAGGCATTCGCTGGCGGAACCCTTGGCGATACGGAAGAAGTTGGCCTTCATGGCTGGGCGGTCGTTTCCCAGGGCCTCGCTCACGTTGAGCACGACGGAGTTGACACTTCTGGTCAGCTGCTTGCGCAGGTCGTCGTCGACCGCCGGGCCCAGCCGCCGCAGAAGCTCCTTCACGTCGTGCGCCAGCATCCGGGCGAGACGCTGGACCGGCAGTTCGAACGGCTCGTTCTTCACCATACGCCACCATCGCGCCATCCTCCGGGCGGCACCATGGCCTGATGGGCCGCCGTTCCCTCCACCCGACAGCACACCAACCACACCCACCACCCCGCACGGCCTTCGCCGTATCCAATCGCCGTATCCAATCGTTGTATCCAATCGTTGTATCCAATCGTTGTATCTAATCCGCCGTATCTGCTCCGCCGTATCTGCTCGCCGTATCTGCTCGCAGCATCTGATCCGCCGTATCTGCTCGCCGTATCTGCTCGCCGTATCTGCTCGCAGCATCTGATCCGCCGTATCTGCTCCGCCGTATCCAATCGCCGTATCCCATTGACGCGGGCCGACCGTCCACGCTATCTTGATTGTTGTTAGCACTCGAAGATCAGGAGTGCTAGTACGTTCCATGAGGTGTATGTCAGCCCACAACCATCAGGGAGGGTAGCGATGGCCACTACTTCCGCGTTGAAGATCCGGCCGCTGGCGGATCGGGTCGTGGTGAAGCCGCTGGATGAGACGGAGGAGACGCGTGGCGGCTTGTACATTCCGGACACGGCGAAGGAGAAGCCGCAGCAGGGCGAGATCGTGGCGGTGGGTCCGGGCCGGGTGACGGACGACGGCACGCGGGTGGAGATGGAGGTGAAGGAGGGGGACCGGGTGCTGTACGGGAAGTACAGCGGCACGGAGATCACGGTGGGCACGGACGAGTATCTGGTGTTGCGGGAATCGGACGTGCTGGCGGTGCTGGAGAAGTAGGCGAACGAGACGACGCACGACACAACTGAGGGAGGTACGCAGCGATGGCTGCCAAGGATCTTCATTTCGACGTGGAAGCGCGGGCGGCGCTTCAGCGTGGCGTGGACAAGCTTGCGGAGGCGGTCAGGGTCACGTTGGGCCCGAAGGGCCGGAACGTGGTACTGGACCGGAAGTTCGGATCGCCGACGGTGACGAAGGATGGCGTCACGGTGGCGAAGGAGGTGGAGCTGGAGGACCCCGTGGAGAACATGGGGGCGCAGATGGTGAAGGAGGTCGCGACGAAGACGAGCGACCTGGCGGGTGACGGCACGACGACGGCGACGTTGCTGGCCCAGGCGATCTTCCGCGAGGGTCTGAAGAACGTGACGGCCGGTGCGAATCCCATGGGGATCAAGCGCGGGATCGAACAGGCCGTGGAGAAGGTCGTGGAGGAGTTGCAGGGCCTGTCGACGGAGACGAAGGGCAAGAGGGAGATTGCGCAGGTGGGCGCGATCTCGGCGAACAACGACATGGAGATCGGCGAGCTGATCGCCGACGCCATGGAGAAGGTGGGCAAGGACGGCGTCATCACGGTGGAGGAGGCGAAGGGCCTCGAGACGACGCTGGAGACGGTCGAGGGCATGCAGTTCGACCGTGGCTACCTGTCGCCGTACTTCGTGACGGACCCGGAGCGGATGGAGGTGGTGCTGGAGGATCCGGCGGTGCTGATCCACGACAAGAAGATCGGCGCCATGAAGGACCTGCTGCCGATCCTGGAGAAGGTGGCGCAGTCGGGCAAGCCGTTGCTGATCATCGCGGAGGATGTGGAAGGCGAGGCCCTGGCGACGCTGGTGGTGAACAAGCTCCGGGGCACGCTGAAGGTGGCGGCGGTGAAGGCGCCGGGCTTCGGTGATCGTCGGAAGCAGATGCTGCAGGACATCGCCGTGCTGACCGGTGGCCAGGTGATCGCGGAAGAGGCGGGCTTCAAGCTGGAGAACGCGGTCATGAACGATCTCGGCTCGGCGAAGCGGGTCGTGATCGACAAGGACGACACGACGATCGTCGATGGCGCCGGCGAGCCGGAGAAGATCAAGGGCCGGATCGAGGAGATCCGTGCGGCCATCGACAAGTCGACGTCGGACTACGACCAGGAGAAGCTGCAGGAGCGGCTGGCGAAGCTGGCCGGCGGCGTGGCGGTGATCAACGTGGGCGCGGCCACCGAGACGGAGATGAAGGAGAAGAAGGCCCGTGTCGAGGACGCGCTGCACGCCACGCGTGCCGCCGTGGAGGAGGGCATCGTGTGCGGTGGCGGCGTCGCCCTGATCCGGGTCAAGGAAGCGCTGGCCGAGTCCTTCAAGCTGGACAGCCTGGAGGAGCAGGTCGGTGTGGACATCGTGCTGCGTGCGCTGGAGGAGCCTCTCCGTCAGATCGCGAACAACGCGGGCCAGGAAGGCTCCATCGTGGTCGAGCGCGTGAGGAACGAGAAGGGCAGCTTCGGCTACAACGCCCAGACCGACGTGTACGAGGACCTGGTGGAGGCGGGGGTCATCGATCCCACCAAGGTCACGCGCACGGCGCTGCAGAACGCCGCGTCCATCGCCGGGCTGCTGCTCACCACGGAGGCCGTGGTGGTGGAGCACCCGGAGGAGGAAGGCGGCGGCATGCCGGGCGGCGGCATGCCGGGCGGCGGCATGGGCGGGATGTACTAGGCCGCGCTACGCGCGGCGGGGCAGGGGCAGGCCCAGGGGGCAGGGGTACCCGGCGAGGCACGGTCGGGGCTCTGTCGCCGGCGGCCGGCCCCGGCTCCATCGTCCGTGCCGGAGGCTCCCGTCCCATCGCGGCGGGGCCTTCGTACATCCGGGAGTTGCGCTGGAGGCGCGGCCGGCTCAAGGTCTCCGGTAGCGGGTCGATACTCACGGCGAACCCCGACCGCGGCCGCGGGCGGGAGCCACATGCGAGGGACGGAGCGGCGAGGTCCATGACGGCGAACGTGACGAAGGAAGGGTCGCGGCGGATTCTGGTGGTGGAGGATGACGCGCCGGTCCGCGAGGTCATCGCGAACCACCTGCGGAAGAGGGGGTTCACGGTGACGGAGGCGGGGGATGCCGAGTCGGTGCTGCTGCGCATGTCCCGGGAGCGGGCGCCGTTCGACGTGGTCCTCACGGACATCCACCTGCCGGGTCTGTCCGGCGTGGAGCTGTTGCGGCTGCTCCTCACGCATTCGCCGCTGAAGCCGGTCATCGTCATCACCGGCGACTCGGACGAGGCGCTGGCGCAGCGCGCGCTCAGGTTCGGGGCCACGGGCTACATCCTGAAGCCGTTCGAGCTCTTCGAGCTGGAAGCGGCGGTGCGTCAGGCCGTGTCGCGCCTGGAGCTGGTGGAGGCGGCGGAGCACCTGGCCCGGTCCGACGTGCAACAGCGGGGGGACGTGGTGAAGGGGACGGTACCCTCGGCCTGGCTGGAGCTGGCGGACGCCCGGTCCAGTGCGGGTGCCGGTCACGGGTACCGGGTGGCCCGCCTGGCGGGCACCCTGGCATCGGCCATGGGCGGGGAGTTCCCGGACGACGAGCGGGAGGCGCTGGACACGGCGGCCCGGTCCCACGAGCTGGGCCGGCTGCTGGGCCCCGCCGCGACGCCGGGCGAGCTGGCCACCCGGACGGCCCAGCTCCTGTTCGACCTGGAGGCGGAGCCGGCGGTGCTCCGCATCGTGAACCACATGCGGGAGCGGTGGGACGGCACGGGCGGCCCGCACGGTCTGAGCGGCGCGGACATCCCCGTTCCCTCGCTGGTCCTGTCCGCCGCCGACACCATGGACCACGGCGCGGTGCTGCTGGTGGAGTCCGGGATGGAGCCGTCGGAGGCGATCCTGAAGGCGCTGGACGACGTGACTACGGAAGGGAAAGCGGTGTACGGCCCCGTGGCGGCGGCGGTGGACGATGCCGCCAGCGTCATCGAGGCGATCTGGGTCCTGGCCCGGGGCTACCCGGCCGAAGGCGAAGAGGCGGGCGCCGGCGCCGTGGAGGGGTAGTGTCGGGAACCCTCGCCGGGTACCCGCAGCGGCCGGCTCAGCGTGCCGGAGCGCGGACGCGGGCCGTGCGCAGGTAGTAGCGCTCCACGTAATCGCGCACCATGCGGTGCGTGTTGAAGGCCGGTCCCACCTCCATGATCGCGTTCCGCACGCGGGCGATCCAGGCGGCGGGCCGACCCGTCTCCTCCCGGTCGTAGAAGGTGGGCACGACGTCTTTCTCGAGGACGGCGTAGAGGGAAGCCGCGTCGCGCCGGTCCAGCTCCTTCCGGCCGCCCACGTCCTCACCGGCGAGTCCTTCGCCGATGGCCCAGCCCAGGGCCACGCCCCGGGCCTCGGCGTCCCGGTACGCCTCGTCCCACCAGCCGTCGAGGACGCTGACGTTCAGGCCACCGTTGACCGCGGCCTTCATCCCGCTGGTCCCGCTCGCCTCCTGGGGACGGCGCGGGTTGTTGAGCCACACGTCCGCGCCCTGGACCAGGGCCCGGGCCAGGGCGATGTCGTAGTTCTCCAGGAACAGGATCCGGCCGCGGAAGCGGGGCTCGTGGGAGAGCCGGACGATCTCCCGGATGAAGCTCTTGCCCGCCTTGTCCCTGGGATGGGCCTTGCCGGCGAAGAGGATCTGGACGGGGCGGTCCGTATCGTTGAGCAGGCGGTCGAGGCGGTCCACGTCCCGGAGCAGCAGCGTGGCCCGCTTGTAGGTGGCGAACCGTCGCGCGAACCCGATGGTGAGGGCGTCCGGATCCAGGGGCTCGACCCTGTCCGCATCGCTGCCATCTACGGCCGCGATCCGGGCCCGCACCTGCTCCACCAGTCGTGTCCGGAGAGACCGGCGCAGCTCCCACAGCGTCTCGTCGGATACGGAGGCGAGTCGCGCCCATGCCTCGCGATCGCCGCCGTCGCGTCGCCAGCCGGGCACGTGCTCGTCCAGGAGCGCTTTCAATTCGGGGGCCGCCCAGGAGTCCAGGTGGACGCCGTTCGTGATGTGGCCGATGGGGACGTCGTCCACGGGGCGGTCGGGCCACAGCCCCCGCAGCATGGCCCGGCTCACGGCGCCGTGGAGGCGACTGACCCCGTTCCGGTATGCGGAGACGTTGAGGGCGAGCACGGTCATGGAGAACGGCTCCTCGGCATCGTCCGGCTCCTGGCGGCCCAGGGCGAGGATGCGTTCCAGCGGCTCGTCCAGCTCCCGGGCGAAGCTCGTGAAATACGTCGCCATGAGCTCGGGCGAGAAGCGGTCGTGCCCCGCGGGCACCGGTGTGTGGGTGGTGAAGACGTTGCCCCGGGCCGCCGCCCGGACGGCCTCCTCGAGGTCCAGCCCTTCCCGGTGCATGGTCGTGCGGACCTGTTCCAGGGCCAGGAAGGCGGAGTGGCCCTCGTTCATGTGGTAGGTCCCGGGCCGGATGCCGAGGGCGTCCAGGGCCCGGAGCCCGCCGATGCCCAGGACGATCTCCTGGGCTATGCGCATGGCGTTGTCCCCCCCGTACAGCCGTGCCGTGATGGCGCGGTCGTCGGCGTCGTTGGCGTCGAGGTCCGTGTCCAGCATGAGAAGGGGGACCCGCCCGACGGCGGCCCGCCAGATCCGGGCGAAGACCTGTCGCCCGGGGAAGGCCAGGGCGACGGTCCGGTCGCGACCGTCCTCGTCCCGCAGCCGCTCCAGGGGCAGGGCGTCGAAGTCCAGGCGCCGGTACGACTCGGTCTGGGCACCGGACTCGGCGATGTGCTGCCGGAAGTAGCCTTCCCGGTAGAGCAGCCCGACCCCCACGAGCGGGATGCCCAGGTCGCTGGCCGACTTGAGGTGGTCACCGGCGAGCACGCCCAGCCCGCCCGAGTAGACGCTCATGCACTCCGTGAGCCCGAACTCGGCGGAGAAGTACGCCGTCGGGCCGTCGTCCTCGTGGCCGTGCGTCGTCGCCCACCACGTGTCCGTGTCCTCCAGGTAGCGCTCCAGCTCCGCGGCCAGCGCATCGACCCGGGCTCGCAGCGAAGGATCCGCCATGCGCCGCTCCAGCGCCTCCGCCGACATGATCCGCAGCATCGCGACCGGGTTGTGCCGGGTCTCCTCCCACAGCGCTCCGTCCAGCTCCCGGAACAGCGCCCGGGTCGGGTCGTGCCACGCCCAGCGGAGGTTCGCGGCCAGGCGCCCCAGCCCGTTCGCGTGCACAGTCCCGCGTCCGGGCCGCGACCCGTTCGTATGATGGTCCATCATCGCACTCGTCTGGTATCCGTGTGTCGGGGTGGGCCACAAGGTAGAGGGGCGGGCCCCCGGATTCCAGGGGGGGCGGCCAGGACGTTCCCCGGAAACGACTGGGTTTTCTCCGTAACTCACTGTGGTGCAACAGGTAGCGTCGATTGGGAACGGATCCTCGGCGGGCTGCGGGCACGGTGCAAACGCCTCTCAACGCGGAAGCGCTGAATCCTCGCGCGGAGACGCGGGACGCTCGCGGCCTGCCGTTGCGTACCCGTCGCAGGCCGACCTCCAAGGCCTTTTGTCGGACGGCGACGTGACGCGCAACCCTTCGCGACCGCGGCTTCCGCGCGTCCGCCTCCTTCCGCGTCCCCGCGTTGTCCCGACCGCGAAGGTGGCCCTGCCACGGGGCCCGGGGATCGACCGGATCCTCGCCGGATTGACCCCTTTCCGGATGCCGGTTATGTTCACCGGCGCAACGGGAGATCAGCCATGACGACGAGCACGACGACCACGACGACGACCGCTTGCGGACGGGGCGGCGTGCATCCTGGAAAGCACTGATCTTCCGGGCGCCTCATGGACACGCGGCCTCTTCCGACAGGAGAGGCCGTTTTTCGTTCAACGGACACGCAGAGCGATGCCAGAGCGCGACGACAGCATCCGGATCCGACTTCCCGACGGCTCCGTGATGGAGGTGCCGCGGGGCGCCACGCCCAGGGACGTGGCCGAGAAGATCGGGCCCGGACTCGCCCGTGCGGCGCTGGCCGCCCGGTCCGACGGCGTGGTCATCGACCTGGATCGTCCCCTGGACGGGGACACGGAGCTGGAGATCCTGACCGAGAAGAGCGAGGACGCGCTGGACGTGCTCCGGCACTCGGCGGCGCACGTCCTGGCGACTGCCGTCCGGGAGGTGCGGCCGGAAGCGAAGATCGGGTTCGGACCGCCCATCGAGGACGGGTTCTACTACGACTTCGACGTGGACGAGCCCTTCACGCCGGAGGAGCTGGAGCGGATCGAGGCGCGCATGGTGCTGGTGGCGGAGGCGGACCAGCCCTTCGAGCGGCGCGTCGTGTCCAGGGACGAGGCGCGGGAGCTGTTCGCCGACGATCCCCTGAAGCTGGAACGGCTGGAGGAGTTCGGCGACGACGAGGTCATCTCCGTGTACCGGAACGGGCCCTTCATCGACCTGTGCCGGGGCCCCCACGTGCCCAGCACGGGGCTGGTCCGCCACGTCAAGCTCCTGAACGCCGCCGGCGCCTACTGGCGCGGGGACTCCTCACGCCAGATGCTGCAGCGCATCTACGGGACCGCCTTCTTCAGCGAGAAGGACCTGAACGAGTATCTGGAGTTGCGGGAAGAGGCCCGGAAGCGGGACCACCGGCGCCTGGGCAGGGAGCTGGGCCTCTTCCTCTTCCACTCCTCCGCCCCCGGCGCCCCCTTCTGGACCGACCGCGGCAGCAGGCTCTACCGCGAGCTCGAGGACTGGATGCGCGAGGTGCTGGACCGGAGCGGCTACATGGAGGTCAAGACGCCGCTCATGTACGACCGGTCCCTCTGGGAGATCTCCGGGCACTGGGCCAAGTTCCGGGAGGACATGTTCCTGGTCCGGGACGACGAGTCGGGCGAGCTGGCCTACGCGCTCAAGCCCATGAACTGCCCGTCGCACCACCTGATGTTCGCCGCGGAGAAGCGCTCCTACCGCGAGCTGCCGTACCGGCTCGCCACCCAGGACGTGCTGCACCGCAACGAGGTCTCGGGCGCGCTGGGCGGCCTGACCCGCGTGCGCCAGTTCCAGCAGGACGACGCCCACATCTACGTCACCGAGGCGCAGGTGGCCGACGAGGTCCAGCGGCTCGTGGACATGGTCCGCTACTTCTACGAGACCCTCGACCTGGCGTATCAGGCCAAGTTCTCCACGCGGCCCGTCCAGCGCATCGGCGACGACGCCATGTGGGACCGGGCCGAAGCCTCGCTGCGGGAAGCGCTGGAGGCGACCGGCCTCGACTACGAGCTCAAGCCCGGCGACGGGGCGTTCTACGGGCCGAAGATCGACTTCGACGTGGAGGACTCCCTGGGCCGGCTCTGGCAGCTCGGCACCATCCAGCTCGACTACTCGGCGCCGAAGCGCTTCGAGCTGACCTACGTCGGCGAGGACAACGCGGAGCACCGGCCGGTGGTGATCCACCGGGCCATCTTCGGGTCCTTCGAACGCTTCATCGCCATCCTGATCGAGCATTTCGCCGGCCTCTTCCCGCTCTGGCTCGCGCCGGAGCAGGTGCGGGTCCTGCCCATCACCGACGAGCAGGTGCCGTCGGCCCGGGAGCTCACGGACCGGCTCCGGGAGGCGGGCCTGCGGGCGGAGCTGGATGACCGGTCCGAGACGCTCGGCTACAAGATCCGGGACGGGGAGACCGACAAGGTGCCGTATCTGGCGGTGGTGGGACGGCGGGAGGCGGAGGCCGGTACGGTAGCCGTGCGGCGGCACGGCGCCGAGCGGAAGCAGGACGTCATGGACCGGCCGGACTTCGTGGATCGCCTGCTCGGGGAGGTCCGGTCCAAAGCCCGCATGAACGCTTGACGGAGACCGGCCCCGCGGCTATCTTCCGGCCGGAAAATCGGGGAAGTGGGAGCAGGGGCTCCCCACCTTTCGGTCCGCCGCGTGCGGTACCGCCGGGTCGGAATCGCTCACCGCCGTCGGAGCAGGCGTTCGACGCCGGTGTGCGTTTCGTTCGGACCCGTCCAAGCGGGTCCGTTTTTTTCGCCTGTCGCGGGAGGCAAGAGCCATAACGTCGAACGATCGGACGCGCGTGAACCGGCAGATCCGGATCAGCCCGGTCCGCGTCATCGGGAGCGATGGCGAGCAGTTGGGCATCATGGCGATCGAGGAAGCGCTCGCCTCTGCGGAAGACGAGGGGCTGGACCTGGTCGAGGTCGCGCCGAACTCGCGACCGCCGGTGGTCCGGATCATGGACTACGGCAAGTACAAGTACGAACAGGCGCGCAAGGCACGGCAGGCCAAGAAGAAGCAGCACAACGTGCAGGTGAAGGAGGTCAAGTTCCGTCCGGGGATCGAGGACCACGACTTCGAGTTCAAGACGCGCCATGCGCGGCGGTTCCTGGAGGAGGGCAACAAGGTCAAGGTCACGATGATGTTCCGGGGGCGTCAGGTCGCGCACCCGGAGCTGGGCCGTGAGGTCCTGGATCGCGTCGCGGCCGAGCTGGACGACGTCGGCAAGATCGAGTCGGCGCCGGACATGGAGGGCCGCAACATGACGATGATCCTCGTACCGAAGAAGTAGGGGGGACGATGCCGAAGATGAAGACGAACAGGGGCGCCGCGAAGCGGTTCAAGAAGACCGGCAAGGGCAAGATCCGGCGCTACAAGGCGAACAAGAGTCACATCCTGACGAAGAAGACGGCGAAGCGGAAGCGTCAACTGCGCAAGCCGGGGCTGGTCCACAAAGCGGACGAGAAGCGTGTGAAGCGGCTTCTCGGGGGCGGGTGATCCATGCCGAGGGCAACGTCGGCGGTGGCGAGACACCGCAAGAAGAAGAAATACCTGCGCGAGGCGAAGGGGTACTGGGGCGCCCGCTCGAAGCTCTGGCGGATCGCCAAGAACGCCGTGGAGCGCGGCTGGCAGTACTCCTATCGGGACCGGAAGCAGCGCAAGCGGGAGTTCCGCCGGCTCTGGATCACGCGGATCAACGCCGCGGCCCGGCAGCACGACCTGAACTACTCCCGGTTCATGAACGGGCTCAAGCTGGCCGGTGTCGAGGTGAACCGGAAGGTGCTGGCGGACCTCGCCGTACGGGACCCGGAGGCCTTCGGTGCCCTGGTGGAGCAGGCGAAGGCGAAGCTGGACTGATTCCCCCGACCCGGTGGTGCGGGGAGCGCCGGGTCGTACCGCATCCGTGAGCAGCCGAATGGCGGACCTGATCCGGGAGCTGGACGAGCTGGAGGCCGGCGCGGAAGCCGAGATCGAGGCCGCTGCGACACCGGCGGAGCTCGAATCCGTCCGCATCCGTCTGCTCGGGCGCAAGGACGGGCGCATCACCGCGATCCTCCGTCGTCTCGGCGAGCTGGCGCCGGAGGACCGGCCGGCGGTGGGGGCCCGGGCCAACGAGGTCAAGGAGGCGGTACAGGAACGTCTGGAGGCGCGATCCGAAGCGCTGGCCGGACGGAGCGAGGTCGACCAGGAGCTGGATCTGACCCTGCCCGCGCGCCCCGCCTGGTCCGGCGGCCTTCATCCGGTGAGCCTGGTCATGGACGAGATCTGCGAGATCTTCGCACAGTACGGGTTCACCCGCGTACGGGGCCCGGAGGCCGAGACGGACTGGTACAACTTCGTCGCCCTGAACACGCCGCTGGACCACCCGGCGGCGGACATGGCGGACACCTTCTACCTGGACGACGGCGTCCTGCTCCGCAGCCACACCTCTCCGGTCCAGATCCGGACCATGCAGGCGTACGATCCGCCGGTGCGCGTCGTGGTGCCCGGACTCGTCTTCCGACGCGACACCTGGGACGCGTCCCACGCCCCGGCCTTCGAGCAGATCGAGGGCCTGGCCGTGGACGAGGGCATCACCTTCGTGGACCTGAAGGCGACCCTCTCGGAGTTCGCCCGCCAGTTCTTCGGCCCGTCGACGCGGGCCCGGTTCCGGCCGTCCTTCTTCCCCTTCACCGAGCCCAGCGCCGAGGTGGACGTCTCCTGCACGATCTGCGGCGGGTCCGGGTGCAGCGCCTGCAAGGGCACGGGTTGGATCGAGATCATGGGCGCCGGCATGGTGGACCCCAACGTGTTCGAGGCCGTGGGCTACGACCCGGAGCGGTACACCGGCTGGGCCTTCGGCATGGGTCCGGGCCGCATCGCCATGCTCCGCTACGGCATCCCGGACATCCGCCTGCTGTACGACAGCGACATGCGGTTCCTCGAGCAGTTCTGATATGGACGTCAGCTACCGCTGGTTGCGCGCGGTCGCCCCGACCATCGAGGACTCGCCGGAGGCCGTCGCGGAGCGTCTCGCCATGTACGGTGCGCCGGTGGACGAGATGGTCGCGCTGGGCGCCGGGCTGGAGGGGCTCGTGGTGGGCCGGGTCGAGCGGTCCGAGCCCCACCCCGACGCCGACCGCCTTTCCCTCTGCGACGTGGCGGTGGGCGGCGAGACGGTCCGGGTCGTGTGCGGGGCGCCGAACGTGCGGGACGGCGCGCTGTACCCCTTCGCGCCCGTGGGCGCCAGCCTGCCCGCTGGCACGGAGATCCGGGCGGTGGAGATCCGGGGCGAGGCGAGCCGCGGCATGCTGTGCAGCGAGCGGGAGCTGGGGCTGGGTCGGGACCACACCGGCATCATGGAGCTCCAGGGGTCGTTCGAGCCCGGCACGCCGCTGCTGGAGGCGCTGGGCCTCGACGACGTGCGCATGGTCCTGGACGTGACGCCGAACCGGCCGGACCTGCTGTCGCACCGCGGCGTGGCGCGGGAGCTGGCGCCGGGCGGCGAGGCGGACCTGGTCCTGCCGCCGTTCCCGGACGCCGAGGCGGCGGCGGAGCAGGCGGACACGCTGGCGTTCGAGACCGGAGCGACGTCGGCCGGGACGGGCGGTGTCCGCATCACCATCGACGATCCGGTCGGTTGTCCCCGCTACGCCGCCACCCTGATCCGGGACGTGAAGGTGGGAGCGTCGCCGGGCTGGCTGGCCGGCCGGCTGCGGGCCGCGGGGCTGCGTCCCATCAACAACGTGGTGGACGCCACGAACTACGTGTTGCTGGAGATGGGCCAGCCGCTGCACGCCTTCGACGTGGACCGGCTCCGTGGTCCCGAGATCATCGTGCGGCGCGCGGGGCCCCGTGAGACGCTGACCACGCTGGACGGGGAGGTGCGGCGGCTGGACGAGAGCATGCTCGTCATCGCCGATGCCGACCGGGCGGTGGCCATCGCCGGGGTCATGGGCGGCGAGGACTCGGAGGTGACGGAAGAGACCACGGACGTGCTGCTGGAGTGCGCCCTCTTCGATCCCAAGACGATCCGGTCGACGCGCACGGCCCTGGGCATGTCCACGGATGCCAGCTTCCGCTTCGAACGGGGGGTGGATCCCGAGACCACGGAGCTGGCGGCGCGGCGAGCGACGGAGCTGATCCTGACCGTGGCCGGCGGCACGCTCGAGACGAAGGCGGTAGACGTCTATCCGTCGCCGCTGGAGCCGCGCACCGTCCCGCTGCGGCCGGCTCGGGTGGAGAGCGTGCTCGGAGCCGCGATCCCGGCGGAGACCATCGTCGCGTACCTGGAGCCCCTGGGCTTCCAGGCGGTCTCCCGGGAGGACGAGCTGGTCTTCCGCATCCCCGGACACCGGCGCTACGACGTGGAGCGGGAAGTGGACCTCATCGAGGAGGTGGCGCGGCGGCACGGCTACGACGCCTTCCCCGACGACATGCACCCGTTCCGGCCCAGCGCGGTGCCCGACGACCCGGGCATTCCGCTGGAGGAGCGGCTCCGTGACACGATGGTGGCGCGCGGCTTCAGGGAGGCCCGGCGCGTGCCGTTCGTGCCCGAGGACGAGGGCGACGTGGAGCTGCTCCGTCCCCTGTCCATGGAGGAGAGCCGGCTCCGGCGGGACCTCGTTCCGGACCTGGTGCGGGCGGTGGAGCTGAACTTCGCCCGGGGCGTGCGCCACGTCCGCCTCTTCGAGGTCGGGACCGTGTTCGCGCCCGGCGGTGAGCCGGATGGCCGGCCGGCCGAGACCACGCGGTTCGCCACGGTCTTCACCGGGGCGCGCCGGCCGCCCCACTGGTCGGAGGAGGCGGAGCCGTTCGACGCCTGGGACCTGAAGAGCATCCTCCACGAGGTGGCCCGGGCCGCCGCCCTGGGCAGCGACGCGCTGGAGCCCTGGCGGGACGGCGCGGGCCCGGTCATCTACGCCCCCGACGTGCGCTTCCGGATCCGGGACGGTGACGGCGAGGTCGTCGGTTGGGGTGGTCGGGTCCGGGACGATGTCCTGGACGCGCCCGCGTGGGCCGGCGACCTGTGGGCCGTCGAGCTGACGCTGAGAGAGTCGATGTACGCGGCGCCGGAGATCAGCTACCGGCCACTGCCCGCCTTCCCGGCCATCGACCGGGACCTGGCGCTCCTGGTGCCCAACGCCATGGCCGCCGACCGGGTCGAAGCGGTGGCCCGGGAGGCCGCAGGCCCGCTCCTGGAAGAGGTGATCGTCTTCGACGTGTACGCCGGCGAGGGGATCGAGGAAGGCACCCGCAGCATCGCGTATCGGTTGCGCTTCCGCTCTCCCGAGCGCACCCTGACCGACGAGGAGGCGGATGAGGCGGTGGCCCGGGTGCTGAAGCGTCTCGAGGAGGAGCTGGATGTCCGCCGGCGGGCATAAGAAGAACGGCCCACTGCCGCCCGAGTATCATCGCCTGGAGCGCGTGGTGCGCAGGCTGCTGGATCAGAACGCGGCCTGGCGGCGCCGCCTCGAAGGCTCGGAGCGGAAGGTCGCGGAGCTCCAGGCCACGGTGAAGCGCCTGTCGTCCGGCGGCCTGGATCCCGTGGAGCTCCAGCGCAGGGTCGATGGCCTCGCCGAGGAGAACGAGCGGCTCAGGACACGCATGGCGGAAGCCCATGAGCGGGTGCGTCGGCTGGTGGACCGGTTCGAATTCCTCCAGGAGGAGCGGTGAGCCCGGGCGAGAGGACGGTCGTGACGGTGGAGATCGGTGACGAGGAGTACACGATTCGCACCGACGCCTCGGTGGAGTATGCCGAGCGCTGCGCCGCGTACGTGAGCGAGACCATCGGCGAGATCGTGCAGCAGGGATCGCTGCTCGAGGCGCACAAGGCGGCGATCCTGGCGGCCCTCGCCCTCACCGACCAGCTCTTCCAGGCGCGGGAGGAGAACGAAGTGGTACGCACCGAGCTCGCGCGCCAGGCCGCCCGCCTCGCGGACGACGTGGAAGCGCGTCTCGCACCGGATGTCGATCTTGCATCGCCTCGCTGAAGTGGCGTAGGTTCAAGCAAAGTCTAGCCTACCTGGGCGCCGTGGTTCGGCGCCGTTTCTGGAGTGTTACATGGAATGGACCGTTCCGGTCGTGGCGATCGTCATCGCCGGCGCCGTCGCTGGCGTGTTGCTCGGCTGGTGGGCCGAGCGGCTACGACTGCGTCGGTCCCGGTCCGGAGCCCGGCAGGAGGCGGAGGCGATCATCGCCGCTGCACGGGAGGAAGCGGATCGGACCCGCAAGGCGGCGGAGCTGGCGGGCAAGGAGGCGGCGTACGAGGCGAAGGAGGAATGGGAGCGGGAAGAGACGCGGCGCCGTGAGGAGGTGGAGCGTGCGGAGCAGCGTCTGGAGGAGCGTCGCGCCCACGTGGACCGGAAGTACGACCTCATCGAGCAGAAGGAGGAGTTGCTCAAGGAGCACAGCCGGGCGCTGGACGAGCGGGAGGTGGAGCTGGGCGAGGCGAGGCGGGAGCTGGATGCGCTGGTGGAGCGCTCGCGGAAGCAGCTCGAGGGGCTGGCGGGCCTGTCGGCGGAGGATGCGCGGCGCCAGCTCGTGAAGGAGATGGAGGAGGCGGCGCGGGCGGAGGCGTCGAACACGATCCGCGAGATCAAGGAGAACGCGAAGCGCGAGGCGGAGTCGGAGGCCCGCGAGATCATCGCCCTGGCGATCCAGCGCATCGCCGCGGACCACACCGCCGAGAGCACCGTGTCGGTGGTGAGCCTGCCGTCCGACGAGATGAAGGGCCGCATCATCGGCCGGGAAGGCCGGAACATCCGGGCCTTCGAGCAGGCCACCGGGATCGACGTGATCATCGACGACACGCCGGAAGCGGTCATCCTTTCCGGCTTCGACCCGGTCCGGCGCGAGACGGCCCGCATCAGCCTGGAGAAGCTGGTCTCCGACGGCCGGATCCACCCGGGCCGCATCGAGGAGGTGGTGGAGAAGAGCCGGGAAGAGGTGGAGAAGGAGATGATCCGGACCGCCGAGGAGACACTCTACGAGCTGGGCATCCACGGCGTTCACGGGGAGATCATCAAGGTCCTGGGCCGCCTCAAGTTCCGTACCTCCTACGGGCAGAACCAGCTCCTCCACTCCAAGGAAGTCGCCATCCTGGCCGGCAACATGGCCATGGAGATGGGGCTGGACGCGCCGATGACGAAGCGGATGGGACTGCTCCACGACGTGGGCAAGGGCCTCACCCACGACCACGAGGGCACGCACGTGGAGCTGGGCTACGAGCTGTGCGCGCGGTACGACGAGCCGGACCAGGTCCTGAACGCCATCAAGGCGCACCACGACGAGGAGCCGCACCGCTACCCGGAGACATTTTTGGTCACGGCGGCGGACGCCATCAGCGGTGCCCGGCCCGGCGCACGCCGGGAGATGTTCGAGACGTACGTGAAGCGGCTGGAGAAGCTCGAGCGCATCGCCCAGGGCTTCAGCGGGGTGGAACGCTGCTTCGCCATCCAGGCCGGCCGCGAGGTCCGCGTCATGGTCGACCCGGAGAACGTGGACGACGTGACCATGGCGGAGCTGAGCGAGTCCATCGCCCGCCGGCTCGAGGAGGAGCTCCAGTACCCCGGCCAGATCAAGGTGGTGGTGATCCGGGAGACCCGGAGCGTGGACTTCGCACGGTAGGTCTTGCACCTTACCCGGCCCGGCGCCGCCGGGCGTACGGGAAGCCATGAGAAGAGAGCGTGACCGAAACGGGAGCCAGACCATGGCCACGATCATAAGCGGGAGGGACCTGAGCGAGACGATCCGCGCGGAAATCGCGGAGGACGCGGCGGCGCTGGAGAAGGAGACCGGCGCGAAGCCCGGCCTCGCGACGGTGCTCGTGGGGGACGACCCGGCGAGTCACCAGTACGTGCGCATGAAGCACAAGGCGGCCGAGGCCGCGGGCTTCTACTCGAAGAACATCACCCTGGAGGCCGACACGCCGGAAGCGGAGCTGCTCGGGGTCGTGGAGGGGCTGAACGCCGACCCCGAGGTACACGGTATCCTGGTGCAGCTTCCCCTGCCGGACCACATCGACGAGGGCAAGGTCATCCGTGCCATCGACCCGGCCAAGGACGTGGACGGCTTCCATCCGGTGAACGTCGGGCTGCTGGCCGCCGGTGACGAGGACGTCCTGGCGCCGTGCACCCCGGCCGGCATCGTGGAGATGCTGCTCCGGTCCGGGAACGACCCGAAAGGGAAGCACGTGGTCATCATCGGCCGGTCCAACATCGTGGGCCGGCCCCTCGCCCTGCTGTTGCTGCGCAAGGCCGAGGGCGGCAACGCCACGGTCACGGTGGCCCACAGCCGGACGCAGGACCTGCCGGCCATGGCCCGCGAAGCGGACATCCTGGTGGCGGCCATCGGTCGGCCCGAGATGGTCACCCGGGAGTACGTCAAGCCCGGCGCCGTGGTGGTCGACGTGGGCAGCAACCGGGTGGACGACCCGGACTCGGAGAAGGGGTACCGGTGGACGGGGGATGTGGCCTTCGACGAGGTCGCCGAGGTCGCCTCCGCCATCACGCCCTCGCCCGGGGGCGTGGGGCCCATGACCATCACCATGCTCATGAAGAACACCCTGGAGGCCGCGCGACGGATCCACGAGGCCTCTGCCACGGCGGGGAGCTAGCGCGTTGACGCTGGACCTCTTTTCCGCCGCCCGGGCGGCCTCGCCGGACGATGAAGGCTCCCCGGGCGGTGCGGTGCATGTCCGGGCCTACTCCGTGAGCGATGTGAACCGGCTCGCGCGGCAGCTCCTGGAGAAGCGCATCGCGGCCCTCTGGGTGGGCGGCGAGGTCACCGGCTGGAAGCGGGCCGGCTCCGGCCACTGCTACTTCACCCTGCGGGATGCCGACGCCCAGCTCCGCTGCGCCATGTTCCGGACGGCGGCGGCCCGCCTGCCCACGGACCCGGAGGAGGGGATGCAGGTCCGGGCCTTCGGCCGGGTCACGATCTACGAGAAGCGAGGCGACTTCCAGCTCATCGTGGAAGTGCTGGAGGGCGAAGGCGGCGACGGGCTCTGGCGGCTGGCCTTCGAGCGGCTGCGCACGAAGCTGGACGTGGAAGGGCTGCTGGCCCCCGAGCGGAAGCGCCCGCTGCCGCGCTACCCGCGGCGTGTGGGCGTGGTGACCTCGCCGTCCGGGGCGGCGCTCCAGGACATCCTCCACGTGGTGGAGCGACGGGCGCCGTGGACCACGGTGGTCCTGTCCGCGACGCGGGTCCAGGGCGACGGCGCCGCCGCCGAGGTGGCGGCGGCGATCCGCAGGGTGGCCCGCGACGGCCGCGTGGACGTGGTCATCGTGGGCCGCGGCGGCGGGTCCGTGGAGGACCTGTGGGCCTTCAACGAGGAAACGGTGGCCCGGGCCATCGCGGAGTGCCCCGTTCCCGTGGTGAGCGCCGTGGGGCACGAGGTGGACGTGACCATCGCCGACCTGGTGGCGGACCACCGGGCGCCCACGCCGTCGGCGGCGGCCGAGCACACGGTGCCGGACGGCGAGGCGGTGCGGCGGGCGGTCGGGCTCGGAGGGGAGCGCATGGCCGCGGCGCTCCGGGCCCGGGTGCGGGACCGGTTCCGGGAGCTGGCGGTTCTCCGGGACGACCTGGGCCTGGCCATGGGCGCGGCGATCCGGGCGAGACGGGAGCGGTTGGCCCGCTCGGCGGGACGGTTGGAGGCCCTGTCGCCGCTGGCGGCCCTGGGCCGGGGATACGCGGTTGCGCAGGACGCCGACGGGCGCGTGCTCCGTCGGGTGGACGATTTCGAGCCCGGGTCGCGCCTGCGCCTGCGCGTCGTGGACGGGCGGGTACACTGCACGGTGGATGGCGTGGAGCCGGACCGGGAGAACGGATGAGGGAGCGGGAAGGGCTGGAAGCCCATCTGTCGCGTCTCGAGGAGATCGTGGACGCGTTGGAAGGGGACGACCTGGAGCTGGAGGCGGCGCTCGAGCTCTTCGAGGAGGGGATCGGGCACCTGCGGGGCGCGCGGACGATCCTCGAAGCGACGGAGCTGCGGGTGGAGGAGCTGCTGGAGACGGAGGCGGAGGCCACGGAGGAAGGGCCCGGGTCGTGATGACCGCCGAGCGCCACGTCCAGAATCTCCTGGACCGGGAGCGCCGCGAGGTGGAGCGGGCCCTGACCCGGGTCACGGACGCGCTGCTGGCCGGTGCGCCGGACCGGGTCGCGACTCCGATCCGCTACGCCCTGGGGACGGGCGGCAAGCGCATGCGTCCGATCCTGTGCGTGGCCGCGTACCGTGCGGTACGAGACGGCGAGCCGCCACCGGCGGTGTACGACCTGGCGGCGGCACTGGAGCTGGTTCACACCTACTCCCTGATCCACGACGACCTGCCGGGCATGGACGACGACGATGTCCGTCGCGGGCGTCCCTCCACCCACCGGGCCCACGGCACGGCCCCCGCCATCGTGTCGGGTGCGGCGCTGATCCCGCTGGCGTGTCGCGCAGCCGCCGAAGCCGCTACGGCGCTCGGGCTGGGGGAACCTGGCCGCGCGGCGCTGGTACACGAGCTCTGCGTCGCCGCCGGCGCGGGCGGGATGGTGGGCGGCCAGGTCGCGGACCTGGAAGCGGAAGGCCGGTCCATCACGGCGACGGAGCTGGAGGAGATCCATCGGAGGAAGACGGGCGCGCTGCTGACGGCCGCCCTCCGGCTGGGTGCGGTGGCGGCGGAGGCCCCGCCCCTCGTGCTGGAGGCGTTGACGTCGTACGGCCGGGCGGTGGGCCTGGCGTTCCAGATCGCGGACGACCTGCTGGACGTGACGGGGCGGAGCGAGGTCACCGGCAAGACGGGGGGACGGGACTCGGAGCTGGCGAAGGCGACCTTCCCGGCGCTGCTCGGCGTGGAAGGCGCGCGGCAGCGTGCCGAGGAGGAGGTGGCCGGGGCGCTCGCGGCGCTGGCCGCTGCCGGGGTATCTTCCCGGGAGCTGGACGCGCTCGCCAGGTACGCGGTCGAGCGGGACCGATAGTCGATATAAGGAGGAGTGTGTGGGAATGCTCGATGCGATCACGTCGCCGGCCGACGTGCGAGGGCTGGACCGGAGCGAGCTTCCGGCCCTGGCGGACGCGGTGCGCGAGCGGCTCGTCGATGTGATCAGCAAGACCGGGGGCCACTTCGCCCCGGGCCTGGGCGTGGTGGAGCTGACCATCGCGCTGCACCACGTGTTCGACACGCCCCGGGACAAGCTGCTGTGGGACGTGGGCCACCAGGGCTATCCGCACAAGATCCTGACGGGCCGCAACGACCGGTTCCCCACGATCCGGTCCAAGGACGGCCTCTCCGGCTTCCTCAAGCGGGACGAGTCCGAGTACGACGTCTTCGGCGCCGGCCACGCGGCCACGTCCATCTCCGCGGCCCTGGGCATCGCCACGGCGCGGGACCTGCGCGGCGAGGACTTCGAGGTCGTCGCGGTCATCGGCGACGGCGCCCTGACGTCCGGGCTGGCGTACGAGGCGCTCAACAACGCGGGCAACACGGAGCGGGACCTGATCGTCATCCTGAACGACAACGAGATGTCCATCGCGCCGAACGTGGGCGCCATGAACCGCTACCTCATGCGGATCGTGACGAATCCGCTCTACAACAAGGTCCGCGACGAGGTGAAGAACCTGCTGCGCCACACCCCGTCCTCCATGGAGCACCTGGCCCTGAAGCTGGAGGACAGTCTCAAGACCATCTTCGTGCCCGGGATGTTCTTCGAGGATTTGGGCTTCCGCTACGTCGGCCCCGTGGACGGCCACGACGTGGAGGGGCTCGTCAACACCCTGGCCGATGTGAAGAAGATGCACGGGCCGCGCGTGGTCCACGTGCTGACCCAGAAGGGGAAGGGCTTCCCGCTGGCCGAGCAGGACCCGGTAGTCTGGCACGGCGCCAAGCCCTTCGACAAGATCAGCGGCAGCACCAAGAAGTCCAGCGGGCCGCCAGCCTACACGAAAGTCTTCGGCAGGGCGCTGGTGGAGCTGGGCGAGACCGAGCCGGATCTCGTGGTCATCACCGCGGCCATGCCCGATGGCACCGGCACCGGCGCCTTCGGCGAGGCCTATCCCGACCGCTTCTTCGACGTCGGCATCGCCGAGGGCCACGGCGTGACCTTCGCGGCGGGCCTCGCCACCGAGGGCGCCCGGCCCGTCGCCGCCATCTACTCCACCTTCCTGCAGCGGGCCTACGATTCCATCATCCACGACGTGGCCATCCAGAAGCTGCCGGTGGTGTTCGCCATGGACCGGGCCGGCTTGGTGGGGGCCGACGGGCCGACGCACATGGGCCTGTACGACATCGCCTACCTCATGACGGTGCCCTACATGACGGTCACGGCGCCCAAGAACGGCGCGGAGACGGCGGCGCTGCTGCGCCTCGGCGTCCGGCACCGGGCGGGGCCCTTCTCGCTCCGCTATCCCCGGGACACGATCCCGGACCACGACGTGCCGGCCCTGGCCGAGATCCCGGAGATCGAGTACGGCACCTGGGAGGTGTTGCGGAAGGGTGGCGACCTGGCGATCCTGGCCGTGGGCACTATGGTCCTGCCCGCCCTGGACGCGGCGGCCCGCCTCGAGGCGGACGGCATCGACGCCACGGTGGTGAACTGCAGGTTCCTGAAGCCCATGGACGAGAAAACACTCGCCTGGGTCCTGGACGGCCATCGCGCCGTGCTGACGGTGGAGGAGGGCATCGTGGTGAACGGATTCGGCGCTCACCTGGCGGCGCGCGTGGCGGACCGGCAGGCGGAAGGCCTGCCTTCGCCGACCGTGTCCGTCATGGGCGTGCCGGACCGGATCGTGAACCACGCTGCACGCAGCGAGCAGCTCGAAGACGTGGGCCTCACGCCCGAGGGAATCGCGCGGCGCGCCCAGCGGCTGGTCGAATCCGCGGCCGTGCCCACGCCCGTTGAAACGACGCCATGACGCCATCCGGGTATCGTCGGATCGGGATCGTAGGGCAGCGGCGCTACACCAATCTGCCCACCGCCCTGGACACCCTGGCCCGCATCGGCGAGGACGCCGGGCTCGAGCTCTTCGCCGACGCGGAGCTACGGGAGCTGCTCCCGTCCGCTGGCACCTTCGAGCCCGACAAGGTGGACCTGCTCCTCACCTTCGGCGGTGATGGCACCCTTCTCCAGGGTGCCCGTATGGTGGCGCCGTACCACACCCCCGTCCTGGGCGTGAACATGGGCCACCTGGGGTTCCTGACCTCCGTCTACGCCGACGATCTGGAGGACGCCCTGCACAAGGTGCTGGCCGGCGACATCTGGCTGGACAGCCGCTTCACCCTGGAGGCGCAGGTCCGGACCGCCGATGGCACGGAGGAGGCGCCGTACATCGCCCTCAACGATGCCGTCCTGCACAAGGGCGGCTTCGCGCGGGTCGTGCGCCTGGCCATCTACATCGGCGAGGAGCTGGAGGAGGTGGGCACCTACAGCGCCGACGGCATCATCGTGTCCACGCCCACCGGCTCCACCGCCTACTCCATGTCCGCCGGCGGCGCCATCGTGGTGCCGTCCATGGAGTGCATCCTGGCCACGCCCATCTGCCCCCACACCCTGGCGGTCCGGCCCCTGGTCCTGCCGGCGGACAGCCAGGTCGTCATCGAGGTGCGTGAGCCCGGCGAGGAGCTCGTCCTGACCATCGACGGCCAGGAAGGCGAGCCGCTCAACCACGGCGACCAGCTCTTCGTGCGCAGGGGCGGCGCCACCGTGCCCCTCGTCCGCTTCGAGGGCCAGAGCTTCTTTTCCACGCTGCGGCACAAGCTGAACTGGGGCGTGCACGCGCCGGAGCAGACCAAGTAGCGGGTCACGGGTCACGGGTCACGAGGTCATCTTCGCGACGGGAGTCGTTCTCCGGCGGGGCACGACCTTCGGGGCCACAGCCTTTGGGCGCTTCGCGCCGTCGAAGATCACGGCCGCGAGGAAGACGCCCCGCCGGAGGCGTCATCACCCGCCGAGGCAAGGCGCCGTGACCCGTAACCCATCCTCCCATTGCGCCGTCCCGCCGCCGCCACCCATCATCCCCCCAACACCACCGACCACCCGACGTCCATGCTCATCGAGCTTCGTGTCCAGAACTTCGCCGTGATCGAGACGCTCTCCGTGCGCCTCGAGCCCGGCCTGAACGGGCTCACCGGCGAGACGGGGGCCGGCAAGTCCATCATCGTGGACGCCCTCTCGCTGCTCCTGGGCGAGCGGGCCTCGACGGAGTACGTCCGGGACGGCGCGGAGCGGGCCGTGGTGGAGGGCGTCTTCGACGTGGCGTCCAACCGGGCGGTGCTGGACCTCCTGGCCGACCAGGGCATCGAGCCGGAGGACGGGCTCCTGATCCTGCGCCGGGAGGTGGCGCTGGAGGGGCGGAACCGGGCCTGGGTCAACGGCTCGGCCACCACGGCGGGCTTCGTCGGCGAGCTGGGCCGGCTGCTGGTGGACCTCCACGGCCAGCACGAGCATCAGACCCTGATCCGTCCGGACGAGCAGCGCGGCATCCTGGACGCGTACGGCGGCCACACGGACCAGGCGGAGGCCGTGGCGGCGGCGCATGCCGAGGCCCGGGAGGCCCGCGAGCGGCTGCAGGAGCTGGACCGGCGTCGTCGTGAGATCGAGCAGCGGGCGGACTTCCTGCGCTTCCAGGTGGACGAGATCGAGAAGGCGAAGCTCCAGTCCGGCGAGGAGGAGGCGCTGGAGCAGGAAGCGAACCGCCTGGAGCACTCGGAGGAGCTGGCCCGCCTCTCGGAGACGCTGCACCAGGGGCTCTACGCCGGCGACGACGCGGTCATCGAGGCGCTGGGCGCGCTCCGGCGTCGTCTGGACGAGCTGATCCGCATCGACCCGTCCCAGGCGCCCGCCCGCGAGCTCATGGAGGGGGCGTACTACAACCTGGAGGAGCTGGGCCGGCAGATGGGCGACTACGCGGCCGGCGTCGAGCACGACCCGGCCCGCCTGGACGAGATCCGCCGCCGCCAGGACCTCATCTACCGGCTCAAGAGCAAGTACGGCGAGACGATCCAGGAGATCCTGGAGACCGGTCGGAAGGCCCGGGACGAGCTGGACATGCTGGACGGCGCGTCCTTCGAGCGCAGGCGGCTCGAGAAGCGCGTGGAGGAGACCCGGTCCGCCCTGGAGGAGCGGGCGGCCCGCCTGACCGAGCTCCGGACCGCCGCCGCCCGCTCGCTGGCGGACGAGGTGCAGGCGTCCCTCCCTCAGGTGGGCCTCTCCGGCGGCCGCTTCGAGATCCGGCTGGACCCCCACGACGAGATCACCACCCACGGCGCCGAGGGCGTCACCTTCCTGGTAGCGCTGAACGTGGGCTTCGAGGCCCGGCCCCTCTCCCGCGTCGCGTCCGGCGGCGAGCTGTCCCGGGTCATGCTCGCCCTGAAGACCATCCTGGCACGGGTCGACCGGGTCCCGACCCTGGTCTTCGACGAGATCGATGCCGGGATCGGCGGCAAGATCGGCGTCCGGATCGGTGCCCGGCTCCGGCAGGTGGCCGAGCACCACCAGGTCTTCGTCATCACGCACCTGCCCCAGATCGCCGCCCGGGCACACCACCACGTGCTGGTGGAGAAGGTCGAGCACGAGGGCACGACCCTGACCCGCCTCAGCGAGCTCCGGGACGACGACCGGGTCCGGGAGCTCGCCCGCATGCTGGGCGGCGACCCGGAGAGCGACACGAGCCTCAGCCATGCCCGGGAGCTGCTTGGGCAGACGTGACCACGCCGCGCCAGTTCTACGAATCGCTGTCCCGGGACTACGCCGCCAAGATCCGGCAGCTCGTCCCGGCCTACGACGACA
>CAYQCY010000009.1:0-4346 GCA_964416095.1 uncultured Gemmatimonadaceae bacterium | reverse complement strand
CTGTCCCGGGACTACGCCGCCAAGATCCGGCAGCTCGTCCCGGCCTACGACGACATGGTGGACTGGCTCGTGGAGCTGGTGGCGTGGTCGGACCCGGCGCACGTCCTCGACATCGGCTGCGGCGATGCATACCTGACGACGCGCCTGCTGGAGCGGGTGCCCGGGCTCCGGGCCACCGGCGTCGAGGCGTCGGCCGAGATGGCGGCGGTGGCCCGGGAGGCGGCGAGCCGCTGCCCGGGTCGTCTGGACGTGGTGCAGGAGGACATCCTGGACTTCGAGCCCGCCGAGCCGTTGGACGCGGCCTGCTCCAACCTGGTCCTGCACAACCTGCCCGAGGCGCCGAAACGGACGCTGCTGGACAGGCTGGCCGGCTGGATCCGGCCCGGCGGCCTCTTCGTCTGGGGCGACCTGGTGCGGCAACCGGACCCGGAGCTGGAGGAGCGGCTCGTGGCGTACCGCATCGCCTTCGCCCGGGAGCACGGCTGCCCCGAGCCGCTGGTGGAGGAGAACTTCGCCAAGGAGCGGAGCGAGGACCATCCACTGACGGTGGACGGCATGGTGGCCGCGCTGGGCGCCGCCGGCTTCCAGGCCTCGCCGGTCTGGGCCCGGGACACCTTCGCCATCGTGCGGGCGCGACGACCTCCCTCTTGAGCCGGGCGCCCCGCGGCGCCACCTTTACGCCAAACTCAGCCGATCTTCCGGGAGGCGACCGTGTTCCAGATCCGCCGCGTCGACTACTACTACACCACGGTGGAAGACCAGCCAGGCGAGGCGTACAAGCTCCTGTCCACCCTCGCCGAGGCCGGCATCGACCTCCTCGCGTTCACGGCGATCCCCGTGGGGCCGACGCGCACCCAGCTCAGCATCTTCCCGTCCGAATCGGCGACGCTGGAGACCGCCGCGGGGCGGGTCGGCCTGGACCTGGACGGGCCGCACCCCGCGCTCCTGGTCCAGGGCGACGACGAGCTGGGCGCCCTGGCCGGGATCCACGAGAAGCTCTATCAGGCCGGCGTCAACGTCTACGCCTCCAACGGCGTCACCGACGGGGAGGACTCCTTCGGCTACGTGCTGTACGTGCGCCCGGAAGACTACGAGCAGGCCGCCGAGGCGCTGGAGGTCTGAGCCCTCAGAACCGGTACCGGAGCCGGGCCAGCGCCAGCAGCCCGAGCTCCGGCGCGCCCACGAGCTCCCGGTGTAGCTGGTTCAGGGCGTTGCGCACCTCGACGGCCAGCTCGGCGGCCGGTACGAAGGGCAGGCCCACCGAGCCGTTCAGGTCCAGCACCGTGTACGCGTCGAGGTCGCCGATGAAGGCGCCGGAGTTCATGGGGAAGGCGCCCACGTGCCGGACACGGACCTCGCCGCGCAGCCCCCGGGCCTCGTCCCGGTAGGTCAGGCTCGCGGAGGCCTTGTCCCGGGGCGCGTTCAGCGGCACATCCACCAGCCCGCCCACCTCCTCCTTCTCGAAGAAGTTGTCGCTGACCCGTGAGTACGACGCCGCCACCGCCAGCCCCGCGCCCAGAAGCAGCTTCGCCGTCACGTCCGCGCCCCACAGCTCCACCTCGCCGAAGTTCCGGAAGGTGAGGTACATGTTCGGCCCGGTGACCAGCGGGTGGTCCCAGGTCACGATCCCCACCGGCACGCCGGTGAGGGTCGAGCCCGGCAGCCCGGCGATGGCCGCCGTCACCGCGAAGGCCAGCGTCGGGTCGGCGACGTAGCCGTCGATGTACGAGCGCAGCGTCGCCGGGTCGAAGAAGACCGCCGGCGTCTCCACGATGAGGGGCCCCGTGAAGTCCGTCTTGCGCGTGTAGTAGACGTCCGCCTCCAGGAGCAGCCGGTCCCGGATGATGCCCTTGTAGCCGACCTCCAGCGTGTTCGTGATGGTCGGCCGGAGCGGCGCCACCGGGATGAGCGCGTCGGCCTGCACGCTCCGGAACGTCAGGGTCCCCGGGTCGAAGGTGCGGAGCACCGTGCCCACGTCATCCGAGCCGGGCGCGGGGATGCCGGCCGCCGCCAGGTCGAAGCCCGTAGCCGCCAGGAGCGGGTCCCGCACCAGCGCCACGATGCTGTCCCAGACGGCCGACGTCGCGCTGAACGTCCCGGCGCTCGCCGCGATGAAGCCCGCGTCCCGGGCGAACGGCGAGCGCATGCAGAGCCCCAGGACGCCGCCGTCGCAGTCCCTGCGGAAGAAGAGCCCGTCGTCCGGCACGCCCAACGCCCGGATCTGGAGGCGCCCGTCCGCCAGCTCCGCCGCCTTGATGTCCAGGAAGAGGTTGTTCGCCGAAGGCGTCGAGAAGGCGCGGTTGTACGTCAGCCGCAGCGTTTGACGGTCCGAGAGCCGGTACAGCAGCGCGGCCCGGGGCGAGACGACGGGGTCCGGGAGGCGGTTGTGGTGGTCGGCCCGCAGCGCCGCCACCAGGTCCAGCGACGGCGTCAGCGCCAGCTCGGAATGGAGGTAGGCGCCGGCCTCGAAGATGGCGTCGTCGTCCTCGTTGCGGCCGTGGATCGTGCCCTCGGTGCGCGGGTTTGTCCAGAGGATGTCCGCGCCGTACGTCAGCGTGGCCGGCCCCAGCTCCGTGCCGTGCTGGAGCTGGCCCACCACCATGCGGGACCGGTCCACCACCGCCTCGCCGGTCCGGAGCAGGAAGCTGTCCCCGGCGTCGGCGGCGTTGACGTACGCCTGGGCGAAAAGCCGGCCGCGATGGGCCCGGAGCTGGGCGTACGTGTAGCGCCAGTCCCGGATCTGGGCCGCGCCCAGAGGCGTCAGGTCCACCGCGTTGCCTACGTTGCTCACGCCGGTGGCCACGATGATCTCCGCGTCACCGTCCGGCCGCACGTCGATCCGGGCGTCGCCCGACCAGCGCTCGATGGCGAAGTCCCGGCGGGCCACTGACAGCGTATCCGCCATCGCGTCCCGCTCCGGCGCCGGGACATCGTCCAGGATGTCCGCGCGCGTCGAGTCCTCGAAGGCGTCGAAGCTCTGCCAGTCGCCGCCAGTCATGTACTGGCCCGAGACCCGGTAGCCCACCCGCTCGCCCAGCGTGCCCGCCGTCCGGAACGTGCCCTGGACCACCGACCGCCCGTCCTCCGGCGCGGCCAGCTCCGTGATCCGCTCCGAGGTGCACGAGCCGTCCACCCGCCGCGGGCACGACGACGCCCGGCCGCCCACGGCGAGGCTGGCCTCGGTGCCCGGGGCGTCGAAGGGCGACGTCGTCAGCAGGTGCAGCACCCCGTTCGCGCTGTTCGGGCCGTACAGCGCCGAGGCCGGGCCCAGCAGCAGCTCCACCCGGTCCAGGTCAGGCGTCGTCGGCGGGATCAGGTAGAAGGCGTTGTAGCGGAGCGACGGCACCGACGTGATCCGGTTGTCCGCCAGCGTGAGCAGCGCCCCGGAGAAGACGTTGTTGAAGCCCCGCGCCACCACGTTGCTCTGGATCAGCCCCCCGCTCGCCACGTCCAGCCCCGTGGCGTCGCGCATGTGGTCGATGGGCGACAGGGCAGGGCGCGCCCGCAGCTCCGGCGCCCGGACCGTCACGATGTGCGCCGGCGCGTCCAGCTCCTTCTCCTGCCGACGCGATGCCGACACCACCACCTCCTCCAGCTCCAGCGCCTCCGAGGCCAGGGCGATGTCGAGGATCGCCGTCTCGCCGGGGCCCAGGCGGACCTCGAGCGTGCGACGCGCGTAGCCGAGGGCCCGGACCGTGAGGGTGTAGCTCCCTGGCCGGAGCCCCGTGAGCAGGTAACGGCCCTCGGACGACGACTGCGTGGGGCCGGCATCGACAGGCCCCGTCGCCTCCACCACCGCCCCGGCCACCGGCTGGCCGGTGCCGGCGTCCGTGATCGTGCCCCGGATGGCGCCGGTCTGCTGGGCCGTCGTCGTAGCCGGCGGCGCGACGGCGAGGGCGGCCAGGACGGGGACGACGGCGAGGCGGACGCGTCGCCTGACGAACCGCGGAGGGCGGCGGATCGACTCCCGCGGTGCGGCGGGCATTCCGGGGTGACGGACACTCATGGGCAGACGGGGCTCGGGTGGCGCGGAAACATGCCTCTGCCGCAGTATACCCACCGCCCGATGCGCCGGGCAACGACGCCGCGCCAGCCCGTTCCGAGCCCTCCGCATCGCCTTGACTCGACCCCTCCGTACGGCTAGCTTTTCGTTGCTGGGACGCGGGAATAGCTCAGTTGGCAGAGCGTCTGCTTGCCATGCAGAAGGTCGCCGGTTCGAGTCCGGTTTCCCGCTCTCGACGGCTCCGGTGCTGCCGCCGGGGCCGTTTGCACGGCCCCGTAGCCAAGTGGTAAGGCAGAGGTCTGCAAAACCTCTATTCGGCGGTTCGAATCCGCCCGGGGCCTCT
>CAYQCY010000008.1:0-54623 GCA_964416095.1 uncultured Gemmatimonadaceae bacterium | reverse complement strand
CTCGCCGTACCCCGAAGGCCTCGGTCCTGGGACGCGTGTCCCGGAGCCGATCGGCGACGAACGCCTCCGTGCTCCGCTGGTCCTCCGTCATGGGCCCGGTCCACGCCGTGACGTTGTAGTAGACCCCGGTGATGCGACTGTAGAGTTCGTCCAGGTCGTCGGCCAGCGTCTCCACCCTCGCGGCGGTCCGCTCGTCCAGTGGCTCGACCTCCCGGTCCCGGTCCGGGTCGATGCGTTCCCGGAGCGGCTGGATCATGGCGAGCTGGTCCACCGCTTCCCGGTAGACCTCCGCGATGCGCAGGAGGTCCGCGGTCCACTGCCGCCGCACCTCCGGCTCGACGTCCAGGCGCGGGTCCTCCCGCACCTCGACGGGCCGCTCGCCGACCGGCCGGCCGTCCACGGCGAGGCGCACGGTGTAGGCTCCCGGCACGACAGGCGGGCCGTCCAGGCCGCGACGCCCGTAGTAGCCACCATCGTCGCCGGGCCGGCGGGGCAGGCTCTCGTGGTGCAGGTCCCAGACGACGCGGTTGGCCCCCGCATCGAGGCCGGCCTCGACCGTGGCGATCCCGGCGCCCGTCTCGTCGTGGATCGTGACGACCACGTCGCCCGAATCCTGCTCCGTGCGGAGCCAGTAGTCGATGATGGCACCATCGGGCGGGTTCTCGCCGCGGAAGACCATGTCGCCGGTGTGGGCCTTCTCCCGGCCGTAGCGGATCATGGTGGCCGGCTCGATGGTGAAGAGGTGGGCGCGGGCCCGCACGACGTCCGGCGTCAGCTCCTGGAACGCGTTCACGTTGTCCAGGATCCAGATGCCGCGGCCGTGGGTGCCCAGCACCAGGTCGTTGTCCCGGGGGTGCACGACCAGGTCGTTCACCGCCGCGGTGGGCAGGCCGCCGTCCAGCCCGGACCAGTGGCGCCCCCCGTCCCGGGTAAAGAAGGCGCCCAGCTCGGTGCCGAGCCAGAGCACGTCCGGGTTGCGGGGGTCCTCGCGCACGGTGCGGAGCACCCGCTCCGGCGGCAGGTCGCCGGTGAGGGCGGCGAACGTCCGGCCGCCGTCGGTGGAGCCGTAGAGGTAGTTGGCGTAGTCGTCGTCCCGGTAGTTGTTCAGGACGACGTAGACGGTGCCGGCGTCGTGGCGTGACGGCTCGATGCCGGCGACCCAGGCCCCGGCGGGCGCGCCGGGCAGGCGGTCGAAGAGGTCGGTCCAGCCCGCGCCGCCGTCGGTGGACTTCCGGAGGCGGCCGTCGTCGGTGCCGACCCAGAGCTCGCCCTCGGTAAGGGGAGACTCGGCGATGACGGTGAGGGTCGGCCAGTACGGGATGCCGTCATCGATGGAGGGCAGCCACGGGCTCACCTCCTGGCCCATGATCTCCAGGTCGCGACGGTCCTCGCCGGAGGTCATGTCCCCCAGGTCCTGCCAGCTCGTGCCCCGGTCCTCGCTCTTCCACAGGCGGCGCGTGCCGGCGTAGAGGACCGTCGGGTCGTGGGGCGAGATGATGTACGGGCCGTCCCAGTTGGCCGGTTCCATGGCGTTGGACAGCGGCCCCTCGGGCTCGCCCTCGAAGAACCAGTCGAAGTTGCGACGGGCGCCGATGTGGCCCGTGGGGTCGCCGGGCCGGATGTCGCGGCTCTCCAGGGTGCTCCGGCGCAGGCGACTCAGGCCCAGGTACTGGGACTCGCTGTAGAAGACGTCGGGATCGGTGGTGTCGGGCAGGGCGATGAACCCGTCGCCGCCGCCGATGCGGGTCCAGTCCTCGTTCAGCACGCCCTCCCGGCGGTACGTGGCGCTCGGCCCCACCCAGGAGCCGTTGTCCTGGAGCCCGCCGTAGACCCGGAACGGGACGTGGTTGTCCACGGCCACGCGGTAGTACTGGCTGACGGGCAGCGAGGTGACGTAGAGCCAGCTCCCGGCCCGGTCGTACGAGATGCCGACGCCGCCATCGTCCGCCTTGATGAGGTGGCGCGAGTCGTGGGGATCGACCCAGAGGAAGCGGTCGTCGCCGTGGAGCGACTGGCGGACCACGTCGAAGGTGCGGCCGCCGTCGTCGGAGTAGGAGAACGAGTTCATCATGTAGACCCGCTGGTCGTCGTTGGGGTCGACCACGGGCTGGCTCGCGTACATGGGCCGCGGGTTCCAGTCGCTCATGCGCTCCCACGTCCCGCCCCGGTCCTCGGAGCGGTAGAGCCCGGCGCGGCGCTCCACGTAGGCGGTGGACGCGTTGAACCGCCAGCCCTGCTCGATGGATGCGTAGACGATGCGCGGGTCGGCCCGGTGGATGGAGAGGCCGATGCGGCCGTAGTCGCCCAGGGGCAGCCCGTTGGAGCCGTGGACCGTCGGTGGGTCGCCTTCGCCGTCCCAGCCCGCGACCTCGTCCGGCACGCCGGTGAGCTCCGGGCCCAGGAGCCGCCAGGTCTCGCCGCCGTCCGTGCTCTTCCACAGGCCGCTGCCGGGGCCGCCGCCGTGGAAGCCGAACGCCTTGCGCTGTCGCTGGTAGCTGGCGGCGTAGAGGATGGACGGGTCCAGCGGGTCCATGGCAACGTCCACGACGCCGGTGTTCTCGTCCACGTGGAGCACCTTGCGCCAGGTGTCGCCGCCGTCGGTGCTCTTGTAGAGCCCGCGCTCCTCGTTGGGCCCCCAGAGGTGGCCCATGGCGGCGACGAAGACGATGTCCGGGTCCGTGGGGTGGAGCACGATGCGGCCGATGTGATGGCTCTCCGTCAGGCCCTTGTGGACCCAGCTCTCGCCGCCGTCGTCGGAGCGGTAGACCCCGTCGCCCCAGGAGCTGCTCTGGCGGTTCGCCCGCTCGCCGGTGCCCACCCAGACGATGCCGGGTTGGGCCTGGTGGACAGCGACATCCCCGACACTGTGGGTGGCCTGGTCCCGGAAGACCGGCTCGAAGGTGACCCCGTTGTTCGTGGTCTTCCAGACACCGCCGGTGGCCGAGGCGACGTAGAAGGTGTACGGGTCCGACTCCACGACGGCGATGTCGACGATGCGGCCGCTCATGGTGGCCGGCCCGATGGTCCGGAACGGGAGGTCGACGGACTGCCCGGCGGCCTGTGTAGGTCCGCCGGCGGAGGCCGAGACGAGGCCGAGCGCCAGCACGGCTGCCGCAGCCAGCCAGCCGGGTCGGGTGGAGGAGCGGGATCGCGTCTCACGGCAGACGGAGCGGCTCATCAGTACTCCCGGATCCGGGTTCGAGGGCAGAAGCTAGCAACTTGGGCGGGGCCGCGCGGGCGGCGCAAGCGTGGGCGCCATGCGCGCCTCCGGGGTCGCGCCAGGATCCGTACGGGCCATGCGCGGGTGGGTGCGATCAGCGTTGCGTCTCCTGCGGTGCCTGCGCACATTGGCGGCGTTCATTGCCGGTTCCGATGCGCCCTGCACGGCCTGGTCCGGGTCCCCACATGCGACAGTTCCGGTTCGGCGACTATCTGCAGGAGGTGGCGATCCGCCATCGGCGGATCCGCTATGCCGACGTGGTCTCGGCTTCCTCGGGCCCCGGGGAGAGGGTACACCTTCGGCCCAGCGATGTGGTTCAGATCCTGAAGCCGTACGTCACGCCGCGCTTCCTGGAACAGTTCCGCGCGGTGGTGCCACTGGCGCTGTACCTGGTGGCGTTCCAGTTCCTCTTTCTCCGGCGGCCCGTGGATGGCGGTCCGGCGGTGGCGGCGGCGCTGGTGGGCGTGATCGTGGGCCTGATGTTGTTCATGGAAGGGTTGAAGAAGGGGCTGATGCCGCTGGGCGAACGGATCGGGGAGACGCTGCCGACCCGGTCTCCCCTCTACGTCGTGCTCATGATCGTCTTCCTGCTGGGGATCAGCGTGACGTTCGCGGAGCCGGCCATCGGGGCGTTGAAGGCGGCGGGCGCGATCGTGGTTCCGGAACGAACGCCGCGCCTGCACGGACTGTTGACCGGTCAGAGTCACCTGTTGGTGCTGGTCGTGGGGGCCGGGGTAGGACTCGCGGCGGTGCTGGGCACGTTGCGGTTCGTATTCAGCTGGAGCCTGAAGCCGCTCGTCTACGCGTCGGTGGTGCCGTGCCTCGCGTTGACGTGGTACGCGGCCGCGACCCCGGGCCTCGGAGAGGTGGTCGGCCTGGCGTGGGACTCGGGCGCCGTGACCACGGGTCCGGTCACCGTGCCGCTCGTGCTCGCGCTCGGGGTCGGCGTGGCGTCGGCGGTGGGCAAGACAACGAGCAGCCTGTCGGGCTTCGGTATCGTCACCCTGGCGTCGCTGTTCCCGGTGGCGGGCGTTCTCCTGCTCGGCGTGCTGACCGAGCCAGCAGCGGCGCCGGCAGCAGCAACGGAAACCACATCGTGGCTCAATCGGAGCCCGGTGTCGGACCTCGTCGGGGCGGTCCGGGCCATCGTCCCGCTGGTCCTCTTCCTGCTCCTCGTACTCCGGTTCGTGGCCCGGGAGAAAGTGGCGCACGGGGCCGTCGTGGCGTACGGCATCGTGCTGTGCCTCCTGGGGATGATGATGTTCAACGTGGGCCTGGCGTATGGCCTGGCAGAGCTGGGCGACCAGAGCGGTGGCGCGCTGCCGGCGGCGTTCGCGTCCATGGACGCTGTGCCGGGATCGCCCCTGTATGTATACGCCCTCGGCATCGTGATCGTGGTGGCGTTCGCGTGGTTCCTCGGGTTCGGGGCGACCATGGCCGAGCCCGCGCTGAACGCCCTGGGCATCACGGTGGAGGAGCTGACGAACGGCGCGTTCCCGAAGCGACTCCTCATGACGGCGGTCGCGGTGGGCGTGGCATGCGGGATCGGGCTGGGCGTGGTCAAGCTCGTCTACGGCATCGGGCTGGCCCCCCTCCTGATCCCGGGCTACACCCTGGTGCTGCTGTTGACGGCGCTCTCATCGGAAGAGTTCGTGAACGTGGCCTGGGACAGCGCCGGCGTGACGACGGGACCCGTCACCGTCCCGCTGGTGCTGGCCATGGGGCTGGGGCTGGGGGACGCAGTGCGAGCACCGGACGGGTTCGGCGTGCTGGCGCTGGCCTCCCTCGGGCCCATCGCGGCGGTGCTCATGTGCGGTCTTTACATCCGATGGCGGACCGCAGAGTGACGAATCGTCTGGCGGAGGAACGGGATGGCGGATCGCGAGGTCGTGGTACTGACGGAAGTCGCGCTCATCACGTGCATCGTCCAGAAGGGGTTGGCCGACAGCATCGTGGGGGCGACCCGTGAAGCCGGCGCCCAGGGCGCGACGGTGTACTATGCCCGAGGCACGGGGGTGCGCGAGCGGCTGGGGATCCTCGGAGTGGCGGTGGAAGCGGAGAAGGAGGTCATCAACATCGTGGTGGCCAGTGACCAGGTGGACCGGATCCTCGAGGTGATCTACCTGGCTGGCAACCTGGACACGCCGGGGATGGGGTTCGCCTACGTGGTCCCGCTGGAAAAGGCGGCGACGTACGTGCCGGACGAGGTTCTGGAGAGCCTCAGGGAAAGGTCCCATCCGTGAGAGCCGAGTCGCGTCACCGCCTGATCTCCTGCGTGCTGCCGAAGGGGCTCGGTCACGATCTGGCCGGGCGGCTTTATCGGGAGAAGGGGCTCACGCGCGTTTCGGTCCACTCAGCGCGCGGCTTCCTGGGCTCGGACCCCAGCGGCCTGTTCAACCGGGTCGAGAAGGAGTACCTGAGCGTGATCGTCGCGCCGGAGCGCGCGGACGAACTCTTCGAGTGGATTTACCGGGAAGCGGAGGTCTCGGAGAAGGAAGGCCGGTTCCTGCTCATGGCGCGGGCCGCGCGGGCCACGCCGTTCGAGCTTCCACCCGACGTTCCGCCGGAGCGGTAGGTCGTCATGGAGCACCCGGCCTCGCCGATCGCCGGAATCGTCTGGGCCGTCACCATCTTCCTGCTGGTCGCCGCCGGCGTGCTGGCCCTGACCAAGAAGGTGCGCCTCCCCTTCACCGTGGCGCTGGTCCTCATCGGCATCGGGCTGGCCCAGCTCGCCGCCGCCGGACCCGCGTTCCTCCACCGCCTGGTGGAGTACGAGCTGTCGCCGGACCTGATCCTCTTCGTGTTCCTGCCGACGCTCATCTTCGAGTCGGCGTTCAATCTGGACGCGCGTCAGCTCCGTCGGAACCTGGCGCCCGTCCTCACCCTCGCCGTGCCAGGCCTCCTGCTGTCCACGGCGCTCATCGGGCTGGCCGTCTGGCGGGTCTCGTCCATGGACCTGCCCACCGCGCTGCTGCTGGGCGCGATCCTCAGCGCCACGGATCCGGTGGCGGTCATCGCGCTGTTCAAGCAGCTCGGCGCGCCCCGGCGCCTGACCGTGCTCGTGGAAGGCGAGAGCCTGTTCAACGACGCCACCTCCATCGTGCTGGCGAAGATCCTGGTGGGCGTCGCGCTGGCCGGCACGCTGTCGGCCGGCACGGCGCTCGGCGGTGTCGTGGAGTTCTTCGTCGTGTTCCTGGGCGGGATCGTCGTGGGCTTCGCCGCCGCCTATCTCACCGGCCAGCTCCTGGGCCGGGTCCGGGACGACCCGTACATCGAGATCTCCCTCACCACGATCCTGGCCTACCTCAGCTTCCTCGTGGCGGAAGAGGTCTTCCACGTGAGCGGGGTCATGGCGGTGGTGGCCGCCGGCGTCACGCTCGGCGGCTGGGGTCGCACGAAGATCTCGCCTTCCATCACCGGCTACGTCGACCACTTCTGGGAGTACATGGCCTTCGTGGCCAACGCGCTGATCTTTCTCATGGTCGGACTGCGGGTGGACCTGGGCGCCCTGGCGGGCGCGCTGGGCCTGCTCGGCTGGGTCATCCTGGCCATGGTCGCGGCGCGGGCCATCGTCGTGTTCGGCCTGGTGCCCATGATCAGCCACTTCTCGGCGGAGGAGCCCATCGACACCCGCTACCAGGCGGTCATGTGGTGGGGCGGGCTCCGGGGCGCCATCGCCCTGGCCCTGGCCCTGAGCCTCGGCGAGCTGGCGTCCGCCCAGACCATCGTGGCCATCGTCACGGGCGCCGTGCTCTTCACCCTGCTCGTGCCGGGACTGACCATCGAAGCGCTGGTGCGGCGCCTGGGCCTGGACGAGCCGCCGCTGTCGGACCGGTTCGCACGGCTCGAGGGCATCCTGGCGGCCCGGCGGCGGGCGCGCTCCCAGCTCCCGGGGCTGCAGCGGGGCGGCCTGTTCTCGGCCCGGATCGCCGACAAGCTGGAGCGGCACCTGGTGGCGGGGATCCAGGGCGTCCGGGAGGAGCTCGACACGCTCCGTCAGGAGGAGGTGGACGCGAGCACGGAGGAGCAGCTCCTCTTCCTGCGGGCCTTCGGCATCGAGAAGGCCAGCTATTACGAGATGTTCGCCGGCGGCCACGTGAGTGAGCGGGCCTACCGGGGCCTGATCCAGTCCATCCAGATCCAGGCGGACTCCCTGCGCCACGACGACAAGCTGCCGCCGTACACCGTGCACCCGCCGGGCGGCCGGCTGTGGACCCCCGTGATCCGAACGCTGGACCGGGTCCTTTCGCTGAGCTCGCTGGTGGAGCGGGTACGCACGGGTCGCACCGCCGTGGATTACGAGGAGGTCTGGGGACGCCATCAGGGTAGCGGCCGGGTGCTCCAGACCATCGACGCCGTCGCCACGGAGGAGTCGGTGCGCCCCGAGACGCTGGACCGGGTCCGCAGCCAGTACGACTACTGGCACATGACGGCGAAGGAGCGCCTGGACATCACGGCCGAGCAGTTCCCGGAATTCGTCTACGCCATGCAGGAGCAGCTCGCCTGGCGCATGGCGTTGAACACGCAAATGGGCGTCATCACCGAGGAGTCCAGAACCGGCGTCATGCCGCCGGCGGTGGCCGAGCCGATTCTGGACGAGCTGAGCCAGCAGGTGCACAGGCTCCGGGGTGGCGCGGCCCGTCAGCTCCGGGTCGATCCGTCGGAGCTGCTCCGGACCGTACCCTTCTTCCAGGGGCTGCCCCGGGACGAGTTCGCCCAGGTGGCGGACAAGCTGCGTAGCCGGACCATCCCCGCCGGCGAGGCCATCATCCGGCAGGGCGAGGGCGGCGACTCCATGTTCCTCATCGCCCGGGGCGTGGTCCGCGTCTCCGTCCGCCAGGACGGCAAGGAACGGGACCTGGCCACCCTGCTGGCGGGCGACTTCTTCGGCGAGATGGCGCTCCTCCACGGCGAGCCCCGTACCGCCACCTGCCGGGCGGTGACGCCGTGCGCCCTCCACGAGCTGCGGCGGGAAGACTTCGACGAGGCCGCCCGGCACTGCCCCGCCATGCAGGAAGCGCTGGAGCGGGTCGAGAAAGCACGCCGCGCGGAGCTCTAGTCGAGCGACAGCCTCAGCCGTCCGCGTCCCCGCCCGGTTCACCGCCGTTGCCGCCCCTGCCCAACAGCCGGGCCAGCCGCGCCTCCCGGCGACGGCGCATGCGGGCCTCCACGGCGCTCGCCCGCAGCCCGCCCAGCAGGGCGCCCACCAGGACGCCCGCCACACTGGCGGCGTCCACCGCCGCGCTCTCGGTTCCGGTCGCCAGCGCCCGCAGGACCGCCACGATGGCCCAGACGCCGGCCACCGCCGTGGCGTGGCCCAGGGCCGCCCGGCCGGCGAGGATGCCGGCCAGGTAGCCGCCGAGGCCGCCGGCCACGGCGCCGAACACGCCGTTGAGCACCAGCAGCCCCGGCCCCTCCGCAAGCGGCGACCGCCACGAGATGAGGGCGAACAGCACGACGATGGCGAGGCCGGCCAGCGCGAAGCCGACCGTCACGGCCACGATGCTGCGGGCGACGGCCATCCCTCTCAGCGGCCCGGTTCCTCTTCGTCCTCTTCCGCGACCTCTCGCGGCCGTTCCGGCGCCTGCCAGTCCTCCTCACCGCGGACATGGTGCTGGAACCAGCGAAGCTCCTCCACCAGCCGTGTCCGGTGGTGGCGCGGCTCCCGGATGCCGTGGGGCTCCCGGGGGAAGCGGATGAGGCGGGCCGGCACGTCGTGGTGCTGGAGCGCCACGAAGAAGTTCATGGACTGGCCCGGCGTGTCCGTCGTGTCCTCGTCGCCGTGGAAGAGGATGGTCGGGGTGGAAACCTGGTCGGAGTGGGTGTACGCCGAGCGCTCCACCCAGAGCTCGCGGTTGGTCCAGGGATCGCCGCCCAGGTACCAGAGCGTGACGTCGTAGTTGAAGCCGACGCCGAACTCGCTGGGCCAGTCGGCCACCATGGCGCCGAGGCTGGCCGCGGCAAATCGCTGCGTCCGGGTGATGGCGTAGCCGCCCAGGATCCCGCCGTACGACCAGCCTTTCACGGCCAGCGAGTCCGGGTGCGCGATCCCCCGCTCGACCATGGCGTCCACGCCGGTGAGCACGTCCTGCAGGTCGCCGCCGCCGATGTCCTCCATGTTGCCCCGGAGCAGGGCGTCGCCGTAGCCGCTGGAGCCGCGCACGTTCGGCTGGAGGATGGCGTAGCCTTGACCGGCCAGGACCTGCGCGTCCCGGTCGAACCCGCGGGTGAAGACGCCGGCCGGCCCGCCGTGGATCTCCACCACGAGGGCGCCCGGCTCCGTCCGGCCCCCGGGCGGCAGGTAGAGCAGCCCCTCGATCTCCAGGCCGTCGGTGCTGACCCAGTGGACGACCTCGGGCTCGGCCAGGTCCAGGGCCCGGACATCCGCCGCCACATCCGTGATGGCCACCATGTCGTCCATGTCCCGGGTCCGGGCGGTGTAGAGCTCGGCGGGCGAGGTGGGCGAGTCGAAGGTGAAGGCCACCACGTCGTGGTCCCGGGAGAAGCTGGTGGAGCCGATGGTCCCCACCCGGTCCAGGAGCCGCCGGATCCGACCGTTGCGGGTGTCCAGCGCGTAGAGGCTCGAGACGGTGCGCTCGAGGGCGGTGAAGTGGATGGTGCGGCCGTCGGGCGCCCACTCGTACCCGTACAGGTTGCCGTCCCAGCCGGGCATGAGCTGGCGTACCTCACCGCTCTCCACGTCCATGGCGTACAGGTTGCCCTGGTCCAGCTCCCACGTCTCCAGGTCCGGCGCGACGAAGGTCAGAGTCCGGCCGTCCGGCGACCAGTCCAGCCGGCTCTCGGGCGCCCGGTTCTCCGTGAGGTCCCGGATCTCGCCGCCCTCCACGGCCACCAGCGCGATCTCGGACAGGTAGCCCTTGTTGCGGAAGTTCTCCGTCCGGTACGTGAAGGCGATGCGGTCCCCGACGGGGGAGACGGCGAAGTCGCCGATGATGCGGTCGCCCTCGGTGATGGGCCGGGTGCGGGTCGAGTCGAAATCGACGGCCACGTGCCAGAGGTTCGACCAGTGGCCGCGACCCTGACCGTTGGGCGCCTCGTTGACGAAGATGGCGTCCGCGCCCTTCTCCCGGGCCTTCTCCACGTCGTCGGGGAGGGTGTCGTTCGCCTCGTAGACCAGGCCGCTGGCGTCGGGCAGCCACTCGAACCCCCGCACCGACGTGGGGTGCTTCGTGAGCTGGCGCGCCTCGCCGCCGTCCGTACGGATGAGGAAGATCTGGCGTGCCCGGTCATCCCCCTCGCCGGCGGAACGGAGGAAGGCCACGTAGCGGCCGTCGGGGGACCAGGCCGCGCGCCCGTCGCCCTCTTCCGCCGTGTACGGACGGGCGTCGCTGCCGTCCATGTTCGCGATCCAGAGCCGGGAGTCCCGCTCGTTGTCGTCCCAGTCGAGCACGGTCCTGGTGAAGAGGACCCGTGCGCCGTCCGGCGAGACGACGGGGTCGCCGACCCGCGTCAGGTCGATGGCGTGGTCCACGGTGAAGGTCTGGGCCGTCAGGGGTCCGCCGGCCAGGAGCAGGGTGCAGAGTATGGCCGGGACCGGACCCGGGGTCCGCCTCGCGGTCGTCATGGGCATGGTTCTCCGTCGTCCGGGTTCGTTGCCGGAGCCGGCCGCTCAGACGGCGACCGGGTCCGGCGTTCCATCGGGCGCCTCCAGCAGGGAGACGCCGCCGGCCACGCGGCACACGTGGATCGTGGCCGTGCGGCCGGTGGCTTCATGATACAGCGTCGGCACCGTGTGGACGAACGCGTCCACGGCGTCGGCCTCCACCAGGGAGACGGTGGCGCCGCCCCAGCCGGCGCCGCTCAGCCGTGCGCCCAGGACGCCGTCCACGGTGGCCGCGGCCTCCACGAGGGCATCGAGCTCCGGCGACGACGAGGCGTAGAGCCGGCGCGCGCTGTCGTGGGAGGCGTACATGAGCGCGCCGAACTCCTCCAGCCGCCCGTCGGCCAGGAGATCCGCGCCCCGTCGGGTGCGCTCGATCTCCTCCACCACGTGCCGGGCGCGGGCCCGGATCGGCGCGGGCAGGATGGCGCTCCGTTCGGCGAACGCCTCAGGGCTGATGTCCCGGAGCTGAGGCACGCCCAGCAGCTCCGCGGCGCGCCGGGTCTCCTCCACCCGCTCGTTGAAGCGCGAGGTCTGGAGGTCGCGCCGGGTGCCCGTGTCCGTGGCGATGATGCGCACGTGGCCCGGGACGGGTACGTGCCGGTACTCGAGGGACCGGGCGTCCAGGAACACGGCGTGGTCTGCCCGGGCCAGGGCCGCGACGAACTGGTCCATGATGCCACAGCTCACCCCGGCCCACTCCACCTCGGCCCGCCGGCACAGGCGGGCGAGGGCGGGACCCTCCATGGACCGGCCGACCAGGGCCAGGAGCGCCGCAGCCGCGGCAACCTCGAGGGCCGCCGAGGAGGACAGCCCGGCTCCCACGGGCACGTTTCCGGCCACGACCAGGTCCGCCCCGGAGATGCCCCCGTCCCGGTCCAGGAGGGCGGCGACGCCGCGGATGTAGGAGGCCCAGCCGACGCCCGGGTCGTCGAGGCCCGCCAGGCCGAACGCGTCCTCCGCGTCCAGGTCCGCGGCGACGGCGCGCACGCGCCGGTCGGCCCTCCCCCGGGCCGCGACGGTCACATCCCGGTCGACGGCGACGGGCAGCACGTACCCGCCGTTGTAGTCCACATGCGCCCCCAGCAGGTTCAGGCGCCCGGGTGCCCGCGCGACGACGGTCGGCGCGCCGCCGAAGGCGGCGCCGAACGCTTCACGGGCGGTGACGGCCGGGTCGGCCGCGGCAGGATTCCTGCTCGTCATCACGGTGCGGGATCGAGTACGGTCCGACGCTGGCGAAGGTAGCGCACCGAGGTGGCGGCGCAAACGCGGTTGCCATGGCCGTGGCAGGGGCGGAAATTGTGCCGTACACCATTTCGACCGACACACTGCCATGACAACAACGATGCGAGCCGTCCTGTCGGCGGCGCTGATCCTTTCGGTCGCGCCATCCCTCTCCGCCCAGGACCAGGCGGCGGAAGAGCCGCTCTGGCACGGGATCCTGGACCTGGCCGTGACCAGCGCCAGCGGGAACGAGCAGCTCACCGTCGTCACGTCTGACGTACGGCTGAGCCGAACGATCACGAACGTCGTCGAGATCATCGCTTCGGGCCGGAACCGTTACGGCGAGAGCGGCGATGCGGTGGTGGCCCGGAACGTCAAGGGCGCCCTCCGGTTCAATTTCCGGCCCCAGGGCAGCTGGGCCCCATCCCTCTTCGCCGATGCGGAGCACGACCCCATCAAGCGACTGGACCTGCGACTGAACGCCGGCGGCGGCGCCCAGTACACCTTCGCCCGGTCCGACGCCCGGGAGGCCATCCTCAGCGGCGCGGTGCTGTACAGCTACGAGAACCTGTCGCCGCCGGAGGGGTCCACCATGGAGGGGACGGTGGAGGAGCGAGCGCGCTGGAAATGGGAGTTCGGCGGGCGGCAACGGATCTCCGAGGGCATGGAGCTGACGCAGGCGACCCAGTACCAGCCGGTGTGGGACCGGGCGTCGGACTACCTGCTGGAGACGGAGACGGCGCTGCGGATCCGGGTCACGGAGAACCTGGCGCTGACCGTGAGCCACCTGTATCAGCGGAACAGCACGCCGCCCGAGGGGGTCGTGGCCGACGACCAGGTGGTCAAGCTGGGCGTGAGCTTCGCCATGAACTGGTAGGGACGGATGGCGGGCGACGGGCCCGCGATCCGGGACGAGCACAGACAGGGAGGTGGTGCACCGCATGAGCGACAAGGTCGAGAAGTCCGATGCCGAGTGGCGGAAGCGCCTCACGCCGGAGCAGTACCGGGTGACGCGGGAGAAGGGCACCGAGCCGCCTTTCACCGGGGAGTACTGGGACGAGAAGCGGGGGGGCGTGTACCGGTGCGTCTGTTGCGGAGAGGAGCTGTTCCGGTCCGGCGAGAAGTACGATTCGGGGACGGGCTGGCCCAGCTTCTACGCGCCGGCCGACGACGAGCACGTACGCACGGAGGACGACCGCAGCTTCGCCATGGCCCGGAACGAGGTGCTCTGCAGCCGCTGCGACGCCCACCTGGGCCACGTCTTCGACGACGGCCCGGAGCCCACGGGCAAGCGGTACTGCATCAACTCCGCGGCTCTCGACTTCGAGCGGGATGACTGAGGGCGGTCGCCCCCGCGTTCCGCACACGCCGTGAACGACCTCGATCGCCTGCACCGGACGGACAAGCACTACCTGGGTGCCGGGGACGGGACGATCTTCGCCCCGCCCCACCCCCTCTGGCTCCACCGTCCCGGATTCTGGGACGGAGGCCACGTCTTCCTGTACGGCCTGGCGCCGCTCTTCACCATCACCCTGACGGACGACCGGGGCGGCGAGCGGCTACTCCACCCCGTGCGCCGGGACTGGACCCCGGCCACCCTCGTCACGATCTACCGGGCCGGCGACCTGGAGGTGGAGGAGCGGCGCAGCGTACTGCCCCGCGGTCGTTTCGCCTCCGAGCTCCGGGTCACGAACGAGGGCACGGCGCCGGATGCCTGCAGGCTCGTGGCCTGGACGGCCCAGGCCGCCGGCATGGCGTCCAGGCACCATGGCGGCACGGACGGCCTGGCGTTCCAGGCACGGGTCACGGACGCTCAGCGCCGGTCCGACGGGCTCGTCCTCAATTGCGCCCTCACCCTCGCCGACGCCGACGGCTGGGCGATCCACGAGGCCGAGCACCGCGACGACCCCCAGCCGCTGTGGCACGTCACCCCGTTCCACGGCGAGCCGGACCACCTGCCGGACGCGGCGTTCCTGGCGGAGGACCGGGAGCGGACCGAGCACACCGTCGTGTTCATGGCTCTGCAGAAGGCCATGCGGCTGAACCCGGGGGCCAGCGACTGGGCGCGGGCGACCTTCCACATGATGCCCGCGGACCCGGTCCTACGCTGGCGGGACCAGCGGACGCCGGAAGCTGCTGAGCCCGCCGTGGGCCCGGGTGTCTTCCCGGCGGCCGACAGCGCGCACCGGGCCTGGTCGGAATTTCTGGCAGCCGCGCCGGCGATCGAGTGCACGGACCCCTGGCTCGACCGCTACCTGCCGTACCGCTGGTACGGCCTTCGGCTGAGCTTCATCGAGCCCGCGGGCAATTACGGCCACCCGACCTGCGCCGAGGGGATCGAATACTTCCACTGCCCCATCGCGTACAGCGCCTGGTGCCACGTCCGCGAGCTGCGCTGGCTCCATGACCCGGCCAGGGCCCGGGGCGCCCTCATGACCTTTCTGGACCGCCAGCGCGAGGACGGGTCCCTGCCCGGCCGCGTCTACCTGGACCACGAACGGCGGGCCGACGCCTACATCGCCGACTGGGGCGGCGCGCTGTCGGCTTTGGAGGCGATCCACCCGGACCGGGGCTTCCTCGAGCAGGCCTATCCGCGCCTCTTCCGCTACGCCGACTGGCTCGACGCCGACCGCGATCCGGACGGCACGGGCCTCTTCGACATCCGGGACCCGTACGAGACGGGCCAGGAGTACATGAGCCGGTACACCGTCGTGGACCCCGAGGCGGACCGGCAGCACTTCGAGTTCCGCATCCGGCTCAAGGGCGTGGACCTCACGGTCTACGCCTACCGGCTCCGCCGGGCGCTGGCCCGTGCCGCGGCGCGCCTGGGACGCCCGGAGGAGGTGGCGATCCACGACGCCGCCGCGGACCGCATCGCCGAGGCGGTGCGCCGCCACATGTGGGACGGCGAGGCCGGCATGTTCTCCGACGTGGACCCGGCCACCATGCGGAGGACCGGCGTCGCCGCGGCCGTCTGCTTCTACCCGTACATGACGGACATCGCGGGGCCCGAGCACCTGGACGGGCTGGAGGCCAACCTCCTGGACCCGGACCGCTTCTGGCTGCCGTACCCGGTGCCGTCCACCGCCGCGGACGACCCCTCCTTCGATCCGGACGGACGCTGGAAGGGGGTGCGCCGCAACTGCCCCTGGAACGGCCGGGTCTGGCCCATGGCCAACGCCCACCTGGTCGAGGCGCTGGGCAGGGCCGCGGAGCTGGATGAGCGGTTCCGCGAGCCCGCCGCCGAGCTCCTGGAGCGGACGGTCCGCATGCTCTTCTTCGACGGCGATCCGGAGCGGCCGAACTGTTTCGAGCACTACTCTCCCCTCACGGGGCAGCCCTCGACCTACCGTGGCATCGACGACTACCAGCACTCCTGGATGAACGACCTGGTGATCCGCTGGGCCGTCGGGTTCAGGCCCCGACACGACGGCGCCATCGTCGTGGACCCGCTGCCGTTGCGGATCGAGCGGTTGCGCATCGACGGCCTGCCGTTCCGCGGGCACGACGTGGCCGTGGAGCGGAACGGCACCACGATCCGGCTCGAGGTGGACGGTGCGGTCCGCGGCCAGGCCGAGCTGGGCATTCCCATCGAGGTCGAGCCGTGAGCCTCCGGGTCCTGTTGCTCGCGGACCGGCCCGGCGCCGAGACCGCGGGCATCCGGCGCTGGCTCGAGGCGTGTCCCGTGGCGCTGGACGCCCGGTCCCTGTCCGACGCCGGGCCGACCGGTGGCTGCGACGTGCTGTGGGTCCACGCCGAGGAGCCGGTCATCGAGCCGGACACCGCCTTCCAGGAGATCATCGAGCCGCTGGAGTGCGGCGCGGTCCTCCTCACGGGGGGTGCGGCCGCCCTCCCCTTCACGCTGGGCATCGAGCCCGAGCCTCCCAACGATGCGTTCCGTTCGACCTGGCACGATGCCGAGGACGAGCTCTTCCTCTTCGACAGCTTCGCCGAGTTCCCCCGGATCCGGGGCCACGCCGCCTTCCGGTCCCACCCCCTCTTCCAGGACCTCGGCAGCGGCACCTTCACCTGGGCGCCCCGGGAAGGCGAGACTCACGGCGGCGTGACCTACCGCGCACCGGCCTGGCCGGCACGGGGCCGCGTCGTGGCCGTGGAGCGCAGCTACATCCACGTCAACCCGGACCGGGCCACCATCTGGGAATACGAGGCCATGGAGGGCGCACCGGCGACGGAGTGCCGCACCCTGTGCATCGGGGCGTACCTGCCCCTCCACATCGAGGGTGGGCCCTTCCACCGTCACGTGCGCCGCCTGGCCTGGAACGCGCTGCATTACGCCGCGGGCCGGGCCATCCCCCGGCCCACGCCGGAGACGGGCGCGCTCCACGCCGCCGGCGAGGTGCGCCTGGCCCGGGAGGCCGACGCCGGGAACGCCGTCCCGGATCCCGGCCGCCGACGCGGCCCCCGGACCATGGCCATCCCGACCCGGCACTGGCGGCGCAGAACGCCCGGCCCCATCGAGGACCCGGAGCTCGACCTGCCCCCGACCCCGGAGCTGGACCCGTTACCCCCGTTCCAGGCCCACCTCGCCATGGCCGGCGGCGTGGCCGACGACCGACCGTTCACCCTCGCCGGGAGCCGGGCCTTCCTCTCGGGTGGTGAAGCCCGCGGCATCGACGAGATCTGGGTCCACCCCTTCCGCATCGCCGCGAAGCCGCGCCTGCGAGGCGCCGTGGCCCACACGGCCACCGTCACGCCCGCCGGCATTCGCCGCGAGCTGGAGGTGGACGGCGTCGCCGTGACCGAGCGGGTGTTCGTGCCGCCGGAGCTGCCGTGCGCGCTGCTGGAGTGGACGGCCGCGGAGCCGGTGTCGGCGGATCTCTCCTTCCGTGCCGACCTGCGACTGATGTGGCCCTACCCGGCGCAGGCAACGGTGCCGCGCTGGCGACGGGACGGCCGGACGCTCCTCCTCGCCGATGGCGAAGACCAGGCCTGGTACGGGTTCAGCGCGGAGCCGGAGTCGTTCGCGGTCCGGGATGCCACCTCGGGCGGCCGGTCGAGCCTGGCCGTGGACGTCCGTCTCCGCCTGGACCCGGATGGGACACGGATGGTGCTGGCCTGCGCCACGGACGAGGCGGAGCTGGACCGGGTGCTCCGACGGCTCCGGTTCCCGGGAGCCCTGGTACGGGCCCGGGAAGGCGGCGTGGAGCGCCGTCGGCAGGAACGCCTCCGGCTGGACGCTCCGGACGAGCGGGCAGGCGCGGCACTGGCCTGGGCCGTGGAGCGGCTGGCCTCCTACGCCGTCGAAACGCCCGGCCTGGGCCGGTCGCTGGTGGCGGGGTACTGGGGCTCCCGGGACGACTGGTTCCACGAAGGCCGGCCGGGCTACGCCTGGTACTTCGGACGCGACGCCGTGTGGACGGCGCTGGCGGCCCTCGGCGCCGGCGATGTGGACGTCGCTCGGGACGTCCTCACCTTCCTCGGCGCGCACCAGGACCTGTCCGGGAAGATCCTCCACGAATGCACCACCAGCGGCTCCGTCCACTACGACGCCGCCGACGCCACCCCCCTCTACCTGCTCCTCACGGCGCGCTACCACGCCTGGACCGGGGACGCCGCGTTCCTGCGCGAGCAGTGGCCGCGCATCGAGGCGGCCTACCGGTTCTGCCTGTCCACGGACCGGGACGGGGACGACCTCATCGAGAACGATGGCGTGGGCCACGGCTGGATCGAGTTCGGGCGCCTCGGCGGCGGCACCGTGACCTACTACAACGCGGGGGTCTGGACCGCGGCGCTCCGGGAGCTGGGCCGGGCCGCCGAGAGCATCGGGGAGCCTCTGGCGGCGGAGCTCCAGGCACGCCACCTCTCTGCACGCAAGGCCCTCGAAGCCACCTTCTGGGACCCGGATGCGAGCCGCTACGCCATCAACGTGCGGCGGCCCGGCCGCGACGCGCCCGAGGGGGAGGGGGGCGGGCGGCGCTGGGAACGCAACGGCACCGTCAGCGTGATGCAGGCGGTGCCCCTGCTCCTGGGCGTCGCGGACCGGGAACGGGCCGCCGGCTGGCTCGACGCCATGGCCTCCGACGACTTCACGGCGCCCTGGGGCGTGCGCATGCTTCCGGCCTCCGACCCGGACTACGACCCCGAGAGCTATCACGGCGGCGCCGTCTGGCCGCTCTACACGGGCTGGGCGGCCTGGGCCGAGTACGCGGCCGGCCGAGGCGACGCCGGCTTCGCCCACTGGATGATGAACGTCGAGCTGGCCCGGTTCCGCCAGCGAGGGGCGTGGGACGAGGTCCTGCACGGCTCGGAGCGGCACGCCGCCGGCGTGTGCCCCGACCAGGCGTGGTCCACCGCCATGGCGGTGTCACCGATGGTCTACGGGCTGCTCGGCGCGGAGCCGGACGCCGCCGTGGGACGGCTGCGCCTCCGGCCGCAGCTCCCCGCCGCGTGGGACCGCTTCGAGGCGCGGCACCTCCGCATCGGCGAGGCCCAGGTGGCCCTCGACTACCGGCGGGACGGGCACCGCCACACCTTCCGGGTCCGGCAGGACCGGGGCGCCGTGCCCCTCACCCTCCTGCTGGAGCCGGTCCTGCGGAAGCCGCCGGCGAACGTGATGGTGGACGGCACGCCGGCGCAACTCTCGACCCGCCCCTTCGGGCAGGGCTGGATCACGCCCGTTCAACTGGTGCTCGACGCCGAGCGGGTCGTGGACTTCCGGACCGGTCCGGACGGTGGCGACCCGCACGCCGGGACCATACAATGACGGGTCGAACCCACCAGGGAGGTACCGTGACGCGACGTCTCTCAGCCATGATCGCCGTGCTCGTCCTGGGCGTGGCCGGAAACGCGGCCGCACAGAGCGCCTTCGGCCTGAAGGCGGGGGCGGTCCTGAGCGGGCTCAACGGCGGGGACGCCGGAGCCGCGACCGAGCAGCCCGGCTTCACCGGCGGCGCCTTCTACGGCATCGGCCTCGCTTCGAACCTGGCGGCACAGATCGAGGTGCTCTACACCGCCAAGGGCGTGGACGGGTTCCGCAGCCGGGCCGACACACTGCCGGGACTGCCCGCCGCCCGGCTCTCCATGACCTTCGCCGAGGTGCCCATCCTGCTGCGCATGGGATACCCCGGCGAGACCGTCCTGCTGAGCGCCTTCGCGGGACCCGTGTTGTCGTTCCGCCTGGGCTGCCGGCTCGAGCCGGAGGACGGCTCGTCGGACCCCGTCAACTGCGACGACGACGCGGCCGGGCAGCGGTTCCACCCCCGGGCCACCGACCTGGGCGCCACCGCCGGGCTCGGCATCGATTTCGCCCTCGGCGAGAGCACTTTCTTCTTCGACGCACGCTACACGTACGGCCTTCTTTCCATCGAGTCGGGCGACGCCGGACTCGACGCCACGCACGCCGTTGCCGCCGTGATGGTAGGCTTCGCATTCCCTCTCGGTCGTTGAACCATTCATGAGCGGACCCAGCAACGAGTCGCGCAAGCAGCAGACCCCGTCCGCCCCGGAAGCCCTGGGCATGGAGGGCGAGCCGGGGCCACCGCCGGAGGAGAGCAGCCGGACACGGTTCATTGCCGCCGGGGTCATCATCGTGGTTGCCCTCATCCTGGGCATCATCCAGGGCGGCAGGGGCCAGGTCCCGGGTACCGAGCATTACGGCTTCGGCTCCGTCCTGCCGGCGCTGACCACGCTGCTCCTGGTCTTCATCACCCGAGAGGTCGTGAGCGCCCTCTTCATGGGCATCCTCATGGGCGGGATCGTGAGCACCCAGTACAACCTGGTGGACGCCTACCTGCTGCCGGCCATCGGTAGCCGGTCGTACGCCGTGATCCTGCTGGTCTACCTCTGGGCGCTCGGCGGGCTCATCGGCATCTGGACCCGGACCGGCGGCGCGCAGCACTTCGCGCAGTGGGCGGGCCAGCGCATCGTGCGGGGCCCCCGGACCGCCAAGTTCTTCGCCTGGCTCATGGGCGTGGTCTTCCACCAGGGCGGCACCATCTCCACCATCCTCGCCGGCACGACCGTCCGGCCCGTCACCGACGAGGAGCGCATCAGCCACGAGGAGCTCTCCTACATCGTCGACTCCACGGCGTCGCCCATCGCCACCGTCATCCCGCTCAACGCCTGGCCACTCTACGTCTCGGGGCTCGTCGTGGGCACCACGCCGCTCTTCGCCACCGAGCAGATGGCGACCTCGTTCTTCTTCCAGGCCGTCATCTTCAACTTCTACGCCATCTTCGCCGTCACCATGACCTTCCTCATGGCCATGGAGTGGCTGCCGTGGGAAGGCAAGAAGATGCGCCAGGCCATGAAGCGCGCCCGGGAGACGGGCCAGCTCAACCGGCCCGGCGCCAAGCCGTTGGCGTCCGAAGAGCTGACCAAGCTGAACATCCCGGGCGACTACCGTACCGGACTGGAGGACTTCGCCTTACCGCTGTTCGTGCTCATCGGCGTCGCTCTGACCGGCGTCGTGCCGGGACTGGTCCGCGGCGACATCTCCCAGATCAACGTGCCCATCGAGGAGGCGTTCAGCCTTTCGGTGCTCAGCGCCATGGCGCTGGCCCTCTTGAAGAGAATGCCGCTTCAGGAGGTCATCGACGGTTTCGTGGAAGGGTGCAAGGGCGTCACCATCGGTGCCATCGTCCTGGGACTGGCGGTGACCCTCGGCGCCGTCTCCGGCTCCCTGGGCACCGCCGCCTACATTACCGAGCTCACCGCGGACCTGATCGTGCCGCCCATCCTGCCGGCGCTCTTCCTCTTCATCAACATGATGGTCGCCTTCTCCATCGGCAGCTCGTGGGGGACCTACGCCGTCGTCTACCCCATCGCCATGCCCCTGGCCTACGCCGTCAACCCCGACCCGTTCTACATGACGCTGTGCTTCGCCGCCGTCCTCGGCGGCGCCACCTTCGGCGACCAGTGCTCGCCCATCTCCGACACCACGATCCTGAGCTCCGTCGCCACCGGCGCCGACCTCATGGACCACGTCTTCACCCAGCTCCCCCTGGCCCTCACCGCCGCCACCGCGGGTGCGGTGCTGTACACCATCCTGGCGACGATCGCCATATGAGGATGACCGCCGACCGCCGATCGCCGACCGCCTTCGCTCCACCGTTTACCCGGGGGACCGGGTCCACCGCCACCGGCCCGGTACCGGCCGCCCACCGGCACCCGGCGGTACACGGGGGCTGACGTGGCCGGCCTCCGCCTCCAGGGGCTCACACGCGTCTTCCCCGGCGATGTCGTCGCCGTCGAGGAGCTGGACCTCGACATCCGCGACGGCGAGTTCCTCGTCCTCCTCGGCCCTTCGGGCTGCGGCAAGACCACCACGCTCCGGCTCATCGCCGGGCTCGAGGCGCCCAGCGCGGGACGCATCTTCCTCGGCGAGACCGACATCACCGAGCGATCGCCACGGGACCGGGACGTGGCCATGGTCTTCCAGAACTACGCGCTCTACCCTCACATGTCCGTCCAGGACAACCTGGCCTTCGGCCTGCGCATGCGGAAAACGCCACGCACCGAGATCCGGCGCCGCATCCGGCACGTGGCCGAGATCCTGGACATCGGGCCGCTCATGGAACGGAAGCCGGCCGCCCTCTCCGGCGGCCAGCGCCAGCGCGTCGCCCTCGGCCGGGCCATCGTCCGGGAGCCCGCCGCCTTCCTCTTCGACGAGCCCCTGTCCAACCTGGACGCCAAGCTCCGCGTCCACACACGCGCCGAGCTCATCCGGCTCCACCGGCGCCTCGGCACCACCATGGTCTACGTTACGCACGACCAGACCGAAGCCCTCACCATGGGCCAGCGGGTCGCCATCCTCGATGCCGGCCGGCTCCAACAGGTCGGCCCGCCCCTCGAGGTCTACGACCGGCCCGCCAACCTCATGGTCGCCGGCTTCATCGGCTCGCCGCCCATGAACACCTGCGCCGGGGTCATCGAGACCGACCACGACAACGCCACCTTCCGCGGCGGCGGCCTCACCGTTCCGCTCCCTGGAGCCCCCGACGCCCGGGAGGCCATCCTCGGCATCCGGCCGGAACACGTGAGCGTCACGACCGGCTCCGCCCCGCCGGACCACGACCACGACGCCATCGGCACCGGCACCGTCGTGGCCGTGGAGCCCCTCGGCTCCGAAACGCTCATCGACTGCCGGACCGACGCCGGGGTGCCGCTCATCGCCCGCACCACCGAGCGGCCGGGCCTGCAACCCGATTCACCCGTCACCTTCCACGCCGAACCACGACACGTCCACCTGTTCCGGCGCGATTCCGGCACGCGGCTGGAGGACCTGTGACAACAAAAAAAACCGCCCCCGCGCCATGGCACGGGGGACGGTGCGTTCTTGCTGCCCTGCCTCGATCAGTCCGTCTCGGTCCAGCCGCCTTCCTTCAGCAGCTCCTTGACCTTCTTCGGCCGCTCGCTGAGCGTCGTGCGAATGATGGAACGTGCATACGTGATCCGATCCGACTCCGGCAGCTTGTCGACGACGGCGATGGGCGCCCCGTAACGGAGGAGTAGCCGCTTCGCGTCCCTGGCCACTTCGTCCATGCGTCCTCCATGAACAGATGGGTCAAACGAGCATAATAATTTAATGCACTTTTTTTCCTATTTCAATGCCCCGGCGCCGGTCGCCGCGACGATGGCGACGGCGGCGGCGCGGGCGACACGGAGGCGGCGCTGGATCGCCGTCATCGCGGCGATTGTGACAGGCTGTGGAGGCACGGACAGGGGGTGTGTGCGGGTGGTGTCCTGGGCCGACTACCGGGAGCTGTCGTTGGACCAGGAAATCGTGGATTCGTTCCGGGTCCGGCATCCGGACATTCCGGTCTGCGTCGAGTCGCTGGAGGGTGCGGGGATCTACCGGGAGAAGGTGCTGACGTCCATCGCGGCGGGCACGCCGCCGGGCGTGTTCCTGCTGGACGGCATCGACATTCCGGCCTTCGTGGAGACGGGCGTCCTGCTGGACCTGGCGCCGTACCTGGACCGTGTCGCGGTGGACGTGGCGGATTTCCATCCGCGCCTGGTCGAGCTGTTCCGGTCGGACGACGGAGCGCTGTGGGCCTTCCCGAAGGACTTCACGCCCATGGTCGTCTACTACAACAAGGGGGTCTTCGATGCGGCGGGCGTGCCGTACCCGGAGGCGGGCTGGACGTGGTCCGACTTTCTGGAGACGGCGCGTCGCCTGACGCGGGACGCGGACGGCGACGGCGAGATGGACGTGTGGGGGTTCGGGTGGCCCCGTGACTTCTTCTACCTGCAGGCGTGGATCTGGGCCGGGGGCGGCGAGCTCTTGTCGCCGGACGCCCGCCGGGCGAGCGGGTACCTGGACGCGTCGGCGACGGTGGACGCGGTGACCTTCTACCTGGACCTGGTCCGGGAGCATCATGTGGCGCCGAGGGTGGAGATGTTCCGGCGCGGCGGCGGCTCCCTGGCCCGGATGTTCGTCACGGGCCGTCTGGGCATGCTGCAGTCGGGTCACTGGTCCGGCCCCACGTTCCGTCCCCACGAGCGGGCGGGCCGTCTGCGGTACGGCGTGGTGCCGATGCCCGTGCGGGAGGGTGTGGATCCGGTGACGGTGCTGTACGCCTCGGGCTGGGCGGTGCCGCGGAACGCGGCGCACCGGCGCTGGTCGATCCAGCTCGCGGCGTTCCTGGCGTCGGAGACGGCGCAGCGGATCCGGGCCCGGAGCGGGCTGGCCGTGCCGGCCATGCCGGAGGTGGCCCGGGAGGTGGTGGCGGCGGACACGACGGGGCGCGAGGCCGTGTTCCTCGCCGCCGCCCGCCACGGGCGCCACCCCTGGGGCACGCGGGTGGCCCGCTGGCGGGAGGTCCAGGACCTGCTCTTCGACCTGCTGGACCGGCCCCTGGTCCGGGGCGAGCCGGTGGACGAGGTGGCGGGCGAGCTGGCGGTGCGCATCGACGAGCTGCTGGCGAGGTCGCGGTGAGTCGGGAACGGCGTCGGCTCATCGCGGCCTTCGTGGCCGTGCCGGTGGCGGCGGCCGTGCTGACGGCCGCGTGGCGGGTGGGCTCCGGCTGGCGCGAGGTGGTGCGGGCCGCCGACCTGGACCTGGCGGAGCGGGTCGCCGCGGCATGGGAGCCGTACCTGCGCCGGGGCGGCGAGCCGCTGGACGGGTTCGTCGCGGCGGTGGAAGACCCGTCCGTCATCGTCTACGAGCACGCCGTCTACGCCCGGGCGCCGGACGGGTTGAGGCGGGACGCGGGAGCCGCCGCCCTCCCGCGGTCGCTCCCCTCCGCCACCGTCGAGCGGCTCCTCGCGGTGGACCGGCCGTTCAACCTCACCGTGGACGGACGGTCAGCCAGCCTGGTACCGGTCCGCGACGAGGACGGTTGGGCGGTGCAAGGGGCGGTGCTCGTGGCGCGTCGCTCGGCTCTGCCGCCGCCGGTCCCGCCCACCGTCCTCGGCTGGGGGGTCCTGGCCTGGGTGCTGTCCGTGGCCGCCGCGTGGTGGTACGGGCGGCCGCTCCCACGGGGAGATCCCGCCGGGGCCCGGAGCGTTGCCGACAGGGCCGCTCTCCGGGTGGCGGCCCCCGCCGTGCTGGCGCCCGTGCTGGGCTACGCCGCGTACACGACGGCCGAGGGGGGCGGGCTCGGCGCCCTCATCGCTCTGGGGCTGGCCGCGGCCGTCGCCGGCGTCGGGCTCACGCTGCTGCGCATCGCCGACCGGGGGCTCCGGCTGCGGCAGGCGCTCCACGGCTGGGCGTTCCTGGCCCCGTCGCTGCTGCACCTGCTCCTCTTCTCCATCGGACCCATCGCCTTCTGCCTGTACCTCTCGTTCCACGAGTGGAACCTGGTGGAGCCGGCCCGGCCCTTCGTGGGCCTGGACAACTACGGCGCGCTGCTGGCCGACGCCGACTTCGGACGGGCGCTCCTGAACACGGCGTTCTACGTCCTGTTCGTACCAGTGGGAATGACCGTGGCGCTGGGGCTGGCGCTGCTGGTGAACCGCCCGTTCCGGGGCGTCAGGCTGCTGCGTACGGTGCTCTTCCTGCCGTACGTGACGAGCTTCGTGGCCATCAGCCTGGTCTGGAAGTGGATGTACGAGCCGGAGTTCGGCCTCTTCAACAACATCCTCGGCCAGCTCGGCCTCCCGGAGGGCACGTGGCTCTCGGCACCCGCCACGGCCATGCCCTCCCTCATGCTCATGAGCGTCTGGATGTTCGCCGGCTACATGATGGTCATCTTCCTGGCCGGGCTGCAGAACATCCCGGACAGCCTGTACGAGAGCGCCCGCATCGACGGGGCCGACGCCTGGCAGCGGTTCCGCCACATCACCCTGCCCATGCTCCGGCCCACCACATTCTTCATCCTGGTCACCATGGTCATCTTCATGTTCCAGGTGTTCACGGCGGTCTACGTCATGACCGAGGGCGGGCCGCTCCACGCCACCGATGTCATCGTCTACCACATCTACCGGAACGCCTGGGAGTATCTGCGCATGGGCTACGCCAGTGCCATGGCGTGGGTGCTGTTCGCCATCGTCTTCGTCATCACGCTGGCGCAGTGGCGGTGGCTGGGTGGGAGGGTCCGGTCATGAGAGGGGGCTGGGGGTCTGGTGAGATTGGCTCTCCGGTTCTCCGTTCCACATCGGGGCGGGGCAGCGTGTCCGGCGAAGGTCGCTCGGCGATGCGGCCCGCGACCGGCGACGAACGCGCCCCGGCCAACCCCCGGTCCCCCACGTCCCCCGGTCACGTAGCCGGGGACAGGGGCATCCGGAACCTCCTGGGCACCGGCCTGGCCGTGGCGCTGGCGATCCTGGCGGCGATCCCGTTCCTCTACATGATCAGCACGTCGCTCATGGACGAGCTGGAGGTGTTCGGCTTCCCACCCCCGCTCCTCCCCGCCTCGCCGCGCTGGGCGAACTACGCGGAAGCCCTCACGGCCCTGCCCTTCGACCGGTTCTTCCTCGTCTCCGCCGTCATGAGCGTGTGCATCGTGGCCGGGACGCTGGTCACCTCGGCTACGGCCGCGTACGCCTTCGCACGGCTCGAGTTTCCCGGCCGGGACCGGGTGTTCCTGCTCTACCTGTCGACGCTGATGGTGCCCGCCATCGTGCTGCTGATCCCCCGGTTCCTGCTCGTGAACGGGTTCGGCTGGGTGGACACCTTCCAGGGACTCATCGTCACGGAGCTCGTCCAGGTCTGGGGCATCTTCCTGCTGCGCCAGTACTTCCTCTCCGTGCCCCGGGACCTGGAGGACGCGGCCCGGGTGGACGGGGCCGGCGAGTGGCGCGTCTTCACCCGGGTCGCGCTTCCGCTGTCGAAGCCGGCACTGGCCACCGTCGCCCTCTTCATCTTCGTGGACCAGTGGAAGAGCTTCCTCTGGCCGCTCATCGTGACCCGCTCCATGGACATGCGGCCCATCGAGGTCGGCATCAGCCGGTTCGCCGGCCTCTACTACTCCAACTGGCCCTACCAGATGGCGGCGGCCGTCGTGGCCATCCTGCCGATCCTGGTCCTCTTCTTCTTCGCCCAGCGGTACTTCGTGCGGGGGATCCAGCTCACGGGCCTGAAGGGCTGAGGACGGGGAGACGTTCGAGGGATGACTCCCGGTGGCCCGCCCGGAGATCGCGGCCGGGCCGGGCTCCGGGATCAACAGGGAGGGTCGCCCCGCCGCGAGCTCGCCCTCCCTACTCCAGGCGCAGCATGACGGAGAAGGCCCCGCGCAGGTCGCCCGCCTCGTAGCCGGTGGCCTGGTCCTGCGGATAGCGCTCCCGCATCAGGGCCAGGACCTCGGCAGGGATCTGCTCCGGATCGCCGTGGCAGGTCAGGCACGGCTCCATGAGCACGATGGGCTTCATGTAGCGGAGGAAGCGCCGGTCTCCGATCTCGGCCACGGCGCTCACCTCGGCGGGCAGCTGGCCCTGATCGTGGAGCGCTTCCATGCGCCGGAGCTGGTCCAGCTCGAACAGGTCCGGGCGGTTCGCCGGATTCCGCGTCTTCGTGCTGACCCGACGCACGAAGAGGTCGCCGGTGGAGTACTGGGCGGTGTGGGCTTGTGCGATGTCCGCGCAGACCTCCGCGGCCTGGGCCGGGCCACCCACGTCCAATCCCGCGAACAGCTTGCCCATGAGGTCCTCGGCCATGGACTGGCTGGCCTCCCGGGCCCGGGTAAGCGCGTCTTCCGGTATCTCGTCTCCGCCGCCGCACCCGGCGAGGAGCGCCACGAGCGCCACGCCGAGGCCGCGATGGATTGTCTGGTTCCGCATGACCACCTCCTTACGTCCAGCGTCCGGGAGCGGACGCACGGTTCGCCACCCCCCCCATGGAATGTGTTCCGGGCCTCCATGCGCGGCAACGCCGGGCACCGCCCGGACCCGGTTGACGCCGGGCGCCCGGTCGGCGTACACTCGCGCGACCCCGTCGTGTTCAGGCTGGAAGGAGCCCCGCCATGCGCCACCGCCTTTCACTCCTGTTGCTGCCGCTGCTCTTCGCCTGCGCATCCCGGGCCCGGGAGCCGGAGGCCACGCCGGGTCCCGCAGGCACCGAAACCGTGGAGCCCATCCGGCTGGAGCGGCCCCTGCCGTACCCGGTCCCTTACACGACCCGGTTCAACCAGGCGATCAACCAGGCGACCCGCACCCGGACCGGCGAGCCCGGGCCCGCGTACTGGCAGCAGCGAGCGGACTACGACATCGACGTCGTCGTGTCGCCGGAGTACCGCAGGCTCGAGGCGACGGGCACCATCACGTATCACAACCAGTCGCCGGACACGCTGAACTACCTGTACCTGAACCTGCTCCAGAACTTCCACGCCTTCGGCGGGGTCCGGCGGGAGACGGCGGAGGTGACCGGCGGGCTGGAGCTGCGCCGGGTCGTGGTGGACGGCCGGGAGCTGGCGGAGGGCGGCGGGTACGGCATCGACGGCACGCTCATGCTCGTGACGCCGCCCCGTCCCGTCGCCCCCGGCACCACGGCGGTGCTGGACCTCGCGTGGTCGTTCGACCTGCCGCAAGCCGGAATCAGCGGCCGCATGGGGCACAGCGGCGACGACCTCCTGTACCTGGCGTACTGGTTCCCCCAGATGGCCGTCTACGACGATGTCATCGGCTGGCACGCCGACCAGTTCACGGGCCGGGCCGAGTTCTACTCCGACTTCGGCCGCTACGACGTGACCGTCGAGGCGCCGGAACAGTGGGTGGTGGTGGGGACGGGGACGCTGCAGAACCGGGAGGAGGTGCTGGCGCCCCGGATCCTGGAACGGCTGCGTCGCGCGGAGCGGAGTGACGACGTCGTGGCCGTCATCACCGCCGACGACTTCGGCTCCGTGACCCCCTCGGGAGACGGCGCCCTGCGCTGGCATCTGGTGGCCGACTCGGTGCGCGACTTCGCCTTCGGCGTCACGCGGCGGTCGCTGTGGGACGCGGCGCGCATCGACGTGGGCGACCGGGACGGCGACGGCGCCATCGACTACGCCCGGGCCGATGCGCTCTACCGGCCGGACGCACCGCGCTGGCGAGAGGCGTCACGCTACGTCCAGCACGCCATCGGCTTCCTCTCACGCTTCACCGGCACGCCCTACCCCTGGTCCCATATGACGGCGGTGGAAGGGGCCGGCATCATCGGCGGCGGCATGGAGTACCCCATGATGACGCTCATGGGAGACTACGACACACGCGGCGACAGCGCGCTCTACGCCGTGACGGCCCACGAGCTGGCCCACATGTGGGTACCCATGATCGTGAGCACCAACGAGCGGCGCTTCTCGTGGCTGGACGAAGGCACCACGACCTTCAACGAGAACAACGCCAAGGCCGACTTCTTCCCGGGCCTGGACACGTACACGCCGGACCAGCAGAGCTACATCCGGAAGGCGCTCTCCGGCACCGAGGGCGAGATGATGCGCTGGTCCGACTGGCACTACCAGGACGCCTTCGGGACGGCGTCCTACGCCAAGCCGGCATCCGTGCTCCACGCCCTCCGGGGCGTCCTGGGCGAGCCGGCCTTCAACATGGCCTACATGACCTTCTTCGACCGGTGGGCCTTCCGGCACCCGTACCCCTGGGACTTCTGGAACACCTTCGAGGATATGAGCGGTCGGGACCTCGACTGGTTCTGGCGGGCGTGGTACTACGAGAGCACCGAGAGCGGTGCTCCCTGGGTGCTCGAGCAGGCCATCGAGTCCGTGGTCCGGACGGAGGACGGCGCCACCCGCATCCACGTCCGGGACCGGGGCTGGATCCCCATGCCCGTCCACCTCACGGTCACCCGGGAAGACGGCACGACGGAGCGGGTGGTCGTCTCCCAGGACATCTGGCTCCGGGGTCGGACGGCGGCACTGGTCACCGTCGCGCCCGGACCGCCGGTGCTGCGCGTGGAGATCGACGCAAACGGCCACTTCCCCGACGTGGACCGGTCCAACAACGTATGGCGGCGCCGTTGACGCACGACGACGGGCCGGCCGTGTGACGCGCCGGTCCGCCTGACGTATCATTCAAGCCATGGCCCAGCTCAAGCTTCACATCGACGGCCTCCGGAGCGCCGGGGACGAGCAGGCGGTCCGGGACGCCCTGGACGGGCTGCCCGGCATCTACGCCATCTGCTTCGATCACGAAGAGCCCGGGGCCGTCCTCGACATCGAGGACGACGAGGTCACCGTCGACGAGATCCTCGAGCGGATCCGCGGCGCCGGGTACACCGCGCGCATGGCGGGCTGAGCCCGCCACCGAACCGCCTACACCATGGGGTGCGCCGCGTAGCCGGCCTCGTCGACGGCGGACTTCATCGCCTCGATGTCCGGCGAGCCGTCGTCGTGTAGCACCTCCGCCCGACCTTCGTCCAGGTCCACGTCCGCCCGCGTCACGCCGGGCAGATTCTCCAGCGCGTCGGCGACCGCCGACACGCAGTGCTGGCAGGTCATTCCCTCCACTTTCAACGTCGTCTTCGCCATATCCTCTTCTCCTTTCACGTCGGATCCGCCGCCTTCCATACCCGGAGGCGGTCGCGGCGGTTCATGAACGGGGTTGCACAAGGCGTTCCGACGCCCGATCCTGAGTTCCATCCTGCTCGTACCCGGGCATGCTCGCGCCGGACGACCCCGGCCACGGTGACAAACTCGATTCGCGAAGGTACGCGCCATGGTGGAACGAGTCGCTGTCAGCGCTCACAAGACCCTGTCCGACTACGCGGCCGTGGCGCACCTGGCCCCGGCGGTGAACCAGCTCCGGGAGGAAGCCCGGCGCCTGGTTCCGCGCCTCGGCGGCCGGTCGCTCTGGATGGTCAACTCCACCGCCCACGGCGGCGGCGTCGCCGAGATGCTGCCCACCCAGATCACCCTGCTCCGGGACCTCGGCGTGCCCGCCGAGTGGCTCGTCATCGGCTCCGAGCGCCAGGCCTTCTTCGGACTCACGAAGCGGATCCACAACCTGATCCACGGCGAAGGCACGCCGGAGCTCACCGCCGGCGACCAGGAGCTCTACGAGTCGGTCTCCCGCGAGAACGCCGACATCATCAAGACCATGGTCGGGGAGGACGACATCCTCGTGGTGCACGACCCGCAGCCCCTCGGCGCCGGCGCCATGGTCAAGGACGAGCTCGACCTGCCCACGGTCTGGCGCTGCCACATCGGGCTGGACGAGCACGTGCCCCAGACCAAGGCCGCCTGGAGCTTCCTCGAGCCCTGGGCCCGGCGCTACGACCACGCCGTCTTCAGCGCGCCCGAGTACATCCCCGGCTACCTGTCCGGTCGGGTCTCCGTGATCCACCCGGCCATCGACCCCCTCAGCGAGAAGAACCGCGAGCTGCCCCTGCACAAGCTGGTGGGCATCATCTGGAACTCGGACCTGGGCGTGATGCACGGGCCCATCCTCACGGGGGACTACGAGCACAAGGCCATGCGCCTCCAGCCCGACGGCACCTTCGACTTCGCCGTCCACCCGGAGGACATCGGGCTCCTCAGCCGGCCCATCGTGCTCCAGGTCAGCCGCTGGGACCGCCTCAAGGGGTGGCGGCCCCTCATGCACGCCTTCCGCAAGCTGAAGCGGGAGCTGTCCAGCGGGAACGGCGACCCGACGCACCGCCGCCGCATGGAGCTGGTGCGCATGGTCCTGGCAGGGCCCGACCCCGAGTCCATCCAGGACGACCCGGAGGGCCAGGTCGTGCTCAACGAGCTCATCGCGGACTACGCCGGCTTCGAGCCGGAGATCCAGGCGGACATCGCCCTGGTCACGCTGCCCATGGTCTCGCCCCGGGAGAACGCCCTCATGGTGAACGTGCTCCAGCGCTCCGCCTCCATCGTGGTCCAGAACTCCCTGCGCGAGGGGTTCGGGCTCACCCTGACCGAGGGGATGTGGAAGCACAACACCGTGCTGGGCAACCACCGCGCCGTGGGGCTCCGGCAGCAGGTCCGGGACGACATCGACGGCCGCATGGTCGACGACCCGGAGGACATGGACGAGATCGCGCACACCCTGGAGGCCATGCTCGCCGACCCGGCCTCCCGCGTGCGCTGGGGCCAGTCCGCCCAGCGGCGCTGCCACGACCAGTTCCTCGTCCTCTCCCAGCTCCGGCACTGGCTCCACACCCTCGCCGACGTCGTGGACCGGCGAGTCGGCTAGACCCCGCGCCGTAGCCGCAACGAGTTGCTCACCACGCTCACGCTGCTCATGGCCATGGCCGCGCTGGCGAAGACCGGCGACAGCAGGATGCCGAAGAAGGGGTACAGCACGCCCGCCGCAACCGGGATGCCCAGGGCGTTGTAGAAGAAGGCCCAGAACAGGTTCTGCCTGATGACCCGCATGGTCCGGCGGGACAGGCAGATCGCCGTCACCACGCCGCCCAGGTCGCCACCCACCAGCGTCACGTCCGACGCCTCCATGGCCACGTCCGTGCCCGTGCCGATGGCGATCCCCACGTCCGCCTGGGCCAGCGCCGGGGCATCGTTGATGCCGTCGCCCACCATGGCCACACGACGGCCGTCGCCCTGGATCCGCTGCACCTCCCGGACCTTGTCCCGGGGCAGAACCTCCGCCACGACCCGGTCGATCCCGACCTCCGCCGCGATGACCTCCGCCGTGCGGCGGTGGTCACCGGTCAGCATCACCACCTCGAGGCCCATGGCCCGCAGCCGACGCACCGCGTCCCTGCTGGTCGGCTTCACCGGGTCCGCCACCCCGACGACCCCGGCCACCACGCCGTCCACCGCCACGAAGACCGGCGTCCGGGCCTGCGCCGCCATGGACTCCGCCACCGCCGCCATGGCACCGGCGTCCACCTCGCTCTCGGACAGGTACGCGCCGTTCCCCACCAGAACCCGCCGGCCGTCCACGACGGCCTCCGCGCCCCGGCCACCCACCGCACGGAACTCCGTCGCGTCGGCGAGAGGAAGGTCCCTCTCTTCCGCAGCCTCCACGATGGCCGCGCCCAGCGGATGCTCGCTCGCCCGCTCCAGCGATGCGGCCAGACGGAGCAGCTCGGAGGACGCATCACGCCGGGAGTCGTCCCCGCCCGGATCCGACGGCGGTCGGCCGTCGGCGGTCGGCGGCCGGGCCGCAGCCCGGGCATCGGACGCCACGATGTCCACGACCCGCGGCCGACCCTCCGTGATGGTCCCCGTCTTGTCCAGCACGACCGTCTGCAGTCGATGGGCCGTCTCCAGGCTTTCGCCGCCCTTGAAGAGCAGCCCTCGCTCCGCACCGGCGCCCGTCCCGGCCATCACCGCCGTGGGCGTGGCCAGACCCATGGCGCAGGGGCAGGCGATGATCAGCACCGTCACGAAGGAGACCAGGGCGAAGAGGAACGAGGGCGCCGGGCCCCAGATCAGCCAGACCGCGAACGCCACCACCGCGATGACGATCACGATGGGCACGAAGATCCCCGCGATCCGGTCCGCCAGCCGCTGGATCGGCGCCTTCGAGCCCTGGGCCTCCTGGACCATCCGGACGATCTGGGCCAGCGCCGTGTCCCGGCCCACCTTCGTCGCCTGGAACCGGAACGAGCCGGTCCCGTTGATGGTCCCCGCGATGACCTCGTCGCCTTCCGCCTTCTCCACCGGGATCGGCTCACCCGTCAGCAGCGACTCGTCCACGGCGCTCCGGCCCGACAGCACCGTTCCGTCCACCGGGATCCGCTCACCCGGCCGCACCAGCACGACGTCGCCGGCCGCCACCTCCTCCACCGGCAGGTCGCGCTCCGCACCGTCCCGCACCACCCGGGCCGTGTTCGGCTGGAGACCGATGAGCTTCCGGATCGCCTCCGACGTCCGGCCCTTCGCCCGCGCCTCCAGCATCTTGCCCAGGAGGATGAGGGCGATGATCATCACCACCGCTTCGTAGTACACGCCCGCCGGGATACCCGCCGCCTCGAACACCCCCGGCACCACCGTCACCACCGCGCTGTACAGGTACGCCGAGCCCGTGCCCACCGCGATGAGCGTGTTCATGTCCGCCGTGCCGTGCAGCAACCCGCTCCACGCGCCACGGTAGAACGGACGACCCGCCCAGAAGACGACCGGCGTCACCAGCAGCAGCAGCGACCAGCGCAGCAGCCCGGGGTCCGCCGTGTACAGCCACGGCAACAGCGATCGGATGGCATCGTTCAACGGCATCATCAGCCGGTGGAACAGATCCGCCGTCGCCGCCTCACCCGCCATGAGCGGCATGGACACCAGCATGGCGACCACGCCCACCAGCGCCGAGAACCAGAACCGGTTCCGGAGATCACGGTACTGACGCGCCCGGGCGATGCGCTCCCGCTCCGCCGGATCCGCCGCCTCCACCGGCGCCGCCAGGGCGTACCCCGCCCGCTCCACCGCCGGACCCAGCCCGTCCAGCGGCAACGCATCCGGAACGTACACCAGCCGCGCCTGCCCGCTGGCCAGGTTCGCCACCGCCTCCACCACGCCCGGCAGCTTCTCCAGCTCCCGCTCCACGCCTTCCCCCGACCCCGCCCACTCCAACCCCTCGATGTCCAGCGTCAGCTCGTCCACCCGGGCCCCGTACCCGATGCTCTTCACCGCCTCCACCAGACGACCCACTCCCGTCGCGTCCGCCTCGTACTCCACGGTCGCCCGCTCCGTCGCGAAGTTCACCGCCACGTCCCGCACGCCCTCCGAGCCGCCCAGCTTCTTCTGGATCCGCGACGCGCACGCCGCACACGTCATCCCCGTCAGCGGGATGTCCACACGGATCGTCGCCGGGATCGCCTTCTCCGACGATCCCGCCACACCCTCACCCCGTTCCCGTGTCGTCACGTCACCCATCGCCTACCCCTCGATCCGACCATGCCCGTGTAACTGTGCCCGTGCGGGACCCGGGACCCGGGACCACACCCGGACCCCACCCTCCCGGGCCTGCGCCCGCCCCTACCCCGCACGCCGCAGGCGTGCCCACTCAGCGCGCGTGCCGGTACATGAGATCCAGCACCTCGTCGTACGCCTTCTCCGCCGCCACCGGATCGCCCGACCGGATCGCGTGCGTGATGCAATGCTCCAGGTGATTCCGCATTACCAGCTTCCCCACCCCACGCAACGCCTCGTGCACCGACGCGATCTGTACCATGATGTCCGCGCAGTATCGACCCTCCCCCACCATCCGCTGCAGACCCCGCACCTGACCCTCGATCCGCTTCAGGCGGTTCAGCGCCGGCTCCTGAAGCTCCGGCGACACGCCCACCGCCATGCGCCCCGTTTCGCCCGCATCCGTCGCCATTAGGATACCCCCCTATGGTATAAGCACGCCTAACTGTAACCCTGCGACCGAGACACGTCAACCACGGCACCTTGCGCCCCCCGCCTCTCGCCTCCCGCCTCTCGCCTCTCGCCTCTCGCCTCTCGCCTCCCGCCTTCCGCCTTCCGCCTCCCGCCTGCAGTTCACCTCGCCGTTCCGCCCGGTTTATCGTATCATCGCAGTCATGTTCGAGGAGCTGAAGTCCGCCTGGCGTCAGGCGGTGGACAACTTCTGGCAGGAGCTCCAGGGGGAGGAAGCGGGTCCCGCGCGGCTGGGCGGGATGCGGAAGGAGATCGCCGAGGCGCGGTCGGACCTGTCGCGCCTGGAGGACGAGGTGCGTCGTGCGCGAGCCCGTGCGCGGGACGAGAAGGAGGCTGCGGAGACGGCCCGACGTCGTGCGCGCATGGCCGAGGACATCGGGGACGAGGAGACGGTGCGGGTGGCGCGGGAGTATGCGGACCGGCACGAGGAGCGGGCGGCGGTCCTGGAGCGGAAGGCCCGGGCGCTGGAGGCGGAGCGGGACCTCTGGAAGCGGGACCTGGACGAGATGGAGGATGCGCTGCGCCGGCAGGAGTCGGCGGCCGGGGTGGGGCCGGGCCGTTACGAGACGCTGGACGACGAGGCGGAGCGGGAGGCCCGGGAGTTCGACCGCCTCGAGCAGAACGACCGTCAGCGCACGGCGGAGGAGCGGCTGGCGGAGCTCAAGCGGCGCATGGAGGAGCGAGGGGGCCGGTAAGCGGCTACTGACCTGCGTCGGCGGCTCGCTGGATCAGGTCGGCGGCGATGTCGAGGAGGGGCCGGTTCGCATCGAAGGGATCACCGGGGTCGACGGTGGTCCCCGACGTGTAGGACCCCTGGACGGGCTCGGCGAGGACCACCGCGAAGCGCACGATCGCGGAATCCCCCGCGGCCAGGTCGAAGGGCCCGGCGCTGACGACGAGACGGACGTCCGTGGGCGCCCCGGGCACGTAGCCGATGGCCGCATCGGGGTGGTTCGGAATGATGCTCTCCTCGTGCGTGCCGCTCAGGAAGAGCCAGGCCACCTGCTCCTGGGCGCTGCCGGTGGTCCAGTCCCACTGCTGGGGCCATCCGCTGAGGACGGCGGAGGTCCCGGCCGGTGCTTCCAGCAGGCGCACGCCCACGAGGGCGGGCCGATCGGCGAGGGTCTCGTACCCCTCTTCCAGGAAGTCGGAGTCGTAGACGAACGCCATGTCCTGGTCCGGGACGTAGCTGATGTAGTCGTCGCCGGCGGTGCCCACGTCGATGTCGAGGGCGAGGGCCGCATAGGCGGTCTCGTAGGTCTGGTCCGGCGCGGTGTTGAGGGGCGCGTCCACCGCGAGGTACAGGGAGTCGTCCGTGAGGTTGCGGAAGACGAGCCTGACGAACAGGACCCCCGGCTCGGCGTCGTCGGCCGTAATGGTGTGGTCGATGGAGACGCCGCGGGCGGTCGTCGCGATGGGCTGGTTCTGGAACGGCGGCAGGATCCAGTTTTCCTGGCGCAGCTCGAAGGTGCCGCCGACCTGCTCGACCCGCGTGGCCGGTCGGCCGGCGTAGTACCAGTAGTCGTAGATGCTCGCCCCGACGGCCGGCTCGAGGCCGCGCAGGAACCCGGCCAGCATGGCGACGCCGGCGGCGGCGTAGCCGTTGCCGCTGTCCTGGGGGTAGACGATGCCATCGCCCTCGGTGGAGAAGAACAGCGTCCCGTTCGGGGCCACGTTGAAGGCGAGGCCGGCCGCCCGGTAGGTCTTCGCGGCGGGGGTGAGACACGAGGACACGGCGCAGCGGGCGAACAGCGGCCAGCGGACGGAGTTGATGGTGTCGTCGTCGACGGCCACCTGGTCGAAGTAGCTGTATCGCAATCCGATGGTGTCCAGGGTGACGCCCATGACGCGGGACCCCACGGCTACATCGTGGACGGTGTCGGGCGTCGGGCCGCCCACGGCCATGTCGTCGACCCAGATCGTCGCGCCCACGGGGTCGGAGTCGACATAGACGGACCCGGTCAGTTGCGGCGCATCGGGCTCGGCCTCGCACGCCACGGCCGCCAGGCCGATGAGTGCGGCACTCTTCACGTATCGCAGGGTGGACCTCCCACCGGTGTGGTCTGTTCCCGGGTCAATGATAACGCCGGAGCAGGGGCACCATGTAGCCCGCGCCCGGCGGCCCTCCGCTCTGACAACGTCCGTCTCGCTCCGCGCCGGACAGCGCCGCTGACGGATCGAACGGGCAGGCGCCCCGGCGCGTTCCGGCGCCGGGGCGGCCGAGGGGTGCGTGCCGTGCGCTTCAGTGCACTCCGCTCATGAGCTTCCGGATGGGCCTGATGAAGAGGAAGAGCACGAGGCCGGAGCCGGCCGTGATGGCCGTGACGGTGCCGAAGAGCTGTGGCAGCGACATGGACTCCATGAAGCCCGCGGCCTGGCCAGCGATGAGGTTGCCCAGGGAGATGGACATGAACCAGACCCCCATCATCTGTCCCACCATGCGCTGCGGAGCCAGCTTCGTCACCAGGCTGAGTCCGACGGGGCTGAGGCAGAGCTCGCCCGTCGTATGCAGGAAGTACATCACGATCAGCCACATGGGGCTCATGCGGTCCGCGGCGGAGGCGCCGGACACGGCGACGACCAGGACCAGGAACCCGGCGCCCAGGAGCACGAGACCGAGGGCGAACTTGGCGGGACTGGACGGCTCCCGCTTGCCCAGCGCCACCCAGAGCCAGGCGAACACCGGTGCAAACGCGATGATGAAGATCGGGTTCACCGACTGGAACCAGCTCGCCGGCATCTCCCAGCCGAGGATGATCCGGTCCGTGAACCGCTCGGCCACCAGGTTGAGGGAGGAGCCGGCCTGCTCGAAGCCCGACCAGAAGACGGCGGAGAAGATGAACAGGATGAACACGACGATGACGCGGCTCCGCTCGACGCCGCTCAGGCCGGCGAACGCCAGCATGTACAGGAAGTACAGGACGGCCATGCCCACGATGAGGTAGGTCCCGGCCGCGGCCACGGCCTCGATGGTGATGCCCACGGTGCCGGTGTTGTTCAGCACGAGCAGCGCCACGAAGATGACGGCCGCGGCGCCGAAGCCCAGGCCGAACTGGCGGCCCGCCCGGACCCGGGTCTGCCGATCGGTCTTCGGGATCCCCGCGTCACCCAGGTAGCGGGCGCCCCACAGGTACTGGGCCAGTCCCAGGATCATGCCGAGGCCGGCGGCGGCGAAGCCGAGACGCCACGAGATGTTCTCCCCCAGGTACCCGGCCACCAGCGGCGAGACCAGCGCCCCGATGTTGATCCCCATGTAGAAGATGGTGAACCCGCTGTCCCGCCTGGCGCCTTCGCTCTCGGCGTAAAGCTCGCCCACCATGGTGCTGACGTTGGGCTTGAGCAGGCCCACACCGAACACGAGGAGGACGAGCCCGAGGTAGAAGGTGGTCAACCCTTCCACGACCAGGCAGAACTGACCGGCGGCGATGAGTACGCCGCCCCACAGCACGGCGCTGCGCTGGCCGATCACCTTGTCCGCGAGCCAGCCGCCGGGCAGGGCGAGGAGGTAGACGAACGCCGTATAGAGGCCGTAGATGGCCGCCGCCTTCGGCACGTCGAAGGCCAGCCCGCCCGTGGCCGCCGGCGCCGTCATGAACAGGATGAGGATGCCCCGCATCCCGTAGTAGCTGAATCGCTCCCACATCTCCGTGAAGAAGAGCGTCGCCAGCCCACGGGGGTGTCCGAAGAACGACGTGTCCGCACCGGCCTCCGCGGCGGTCCGGCCCTTGCCGCCCACTTCCGTCGCCGCTTCGCTCGCGAACTCGCCCGTCTGGTCCTTGGTCATGCCTCGCCTCGCACTGGGGTGATGGCTCGGCGTACGTCCGCCGACGCCGGCTCCGCCTGACCGGTAACGGCCGTGATGGGATTTCGTGACAGGCTGCCGAATGTAATGACCACCATCCGTCGAGACTACCCTCCGGCCGGATCGGCCATGGCATCGCCCCACAGAGGATGCCTTGATGGATCCGTGCACACGCATCACGACGCTCCGGTGAGCAAACACGCGACACGCGACGACCCGTTCCGGGCGCTCCTGGGCACGAGCGGCGCCCTGGCCGCCGTCCGGGCCTTCGGGGTGCGGGCCGCCGCCGTCCAGGCTCCCGTGCTCCTGACCGGTGAGAGCGGAACCGGCAAGGGGCTCCTGGCCCGTGCCATCCATCAGGCCTCGTCCCGGGCCGACGCCGAGTTCGTGGCGGTCAATTGTGCCGGCGTACCCGAGACGCTCTTCGAGTCCGAGTTCTTCGGCCACGTCCGCGGTGCCTTCACCGGGGCGGGCCAGGCCCACCGCGGGCTCCTGGAGCAGGCCCACGGCGGCACGCTCTTCCTGGACGAGATCGGCGAGCTGCCTCCAGCCATGCAGGCCAAGCTGCTCACCGTGCTGGACGACGGCCTGGTGCGCCGGATCGGCGCCGAACGGGTGATCCGGACCGACGCCCGCATCATCGCCGCGACAAACGCCGATCTCGACCAGGCGGTGGCCCGGGGCGCATTTCGCCGCGACCTGCTCTTCCGGCTCCTGGTCCTGACCTGCGAGATCCCGCCACTCCGCCGTCGCGACGGCGACATCGCCTTCCTCGCCCGCATCTTCCTGGCGCGCCACCGGGAGCGGCACCGGCGCCCCGCCCACGCCTTCGAGCCGTCGGCATTGGAAGCGCTGGAACGCTACGCGTGGCCCGGCAACGTGCGGGAGCTGGAGCACGCCATCGAATCGGCGGTGCTTGCCTGCGACGGGCCGCGCCTCGGCACCCGCCATCTACCGGGAAGAGTCGTTCGGGACCGCGTCCCGGCGGCGCGGCACTCCCGCTCGGGCCGCTACCGGTTCCACGGCACGCCGGACGAGGAGCGCCAGCTCATCCGGGATGCCCTGGCCCGGTGCCGTGGGAACCGGACCCGGGCCGCCCAGCAGCTCGGCATGTCAAGAACCACGCTGCGGGCGCGGATGCGCTCCCTCGGTATCGACGACTGACCGGTCACTGACCGGAGAGTCCGCCCGCCGTGTCCCGACCGGCCATGCGGATGCCCCACCCGCGGACCGGCCGTGCGCCGCATTCACTCGCGCAGCAACCGCGTCGGACCCCTCGTCCGAACAGGCCAGGCACGGCCCTTGACCGGTCGGGCCGGCACCCCGCGGACCACGCGGGGACACACACCCCAGCACGGAGGTTTCCATGCGTAAGCGTCTCCGACTCCTGCTCACCGCCGGATTCCTGGCCCTGTCCTGGGCCGCGTTCGACGCGGCGAGCTCGCCCGTCCTGGCCTCGTCGGACCGGTGCTCCGGCGTCACCCAGCCCCTGTGCAGGACCGTGAAGACCTGCACCTCGTGGAGCGTCTGCGGAGGTGGCCCGGCCTCCATCACCCGGTGCTGCTCCAGCGAGCAGACCGACTACTACTACTTCCCCAGTGCCGGCTGAGGCTCGTTCCGGTCGTCCCGTCCCGCCATGGCGTCGCCCCGACGGCGGCGCCATGGATGGGACGGTTCGACCCTGACCAGGAGGCAGCAATGCTCGCACGCATCGTCATCATCGTCGCGGCTTTCGCCCTGGCCCACCTCGCGGACCCGCGGCCGCTGGATGGATTCGCGGCCACGGAGACGTGCAACGGCATCATCACCCCGTCCTGCATGACCCTCAGGCTGTGCCACCAGTACGAGCCTTGTGGCGCCGACACGTACTGCTGCTCGGTCGAGAGCACCACGTACTACTACAGGGACGCCCAGCAGTGAGTGTGTCCCGTACAACCATGGACCGGATCCCGGCGCGGTCCGACCTTGTCGACGGAACACCTGGAGGCATCCATGCCCGTCCACCGCACCACCGAGCTGGCCGTCATCGCGTTAGCGGTCCTGTTCCTGGCGATGACATCCAGGACGGGGCCCACGATCGCCGGCGGGCTCGGCCTGCCCACGCCCGACCCAACCAGGCCGCTCACCGCCGTGGCCGTGTTGCAGGAGGCCGACTGCGAGGGGACGGTGGACTTCCTGCGCGCGTTCCGGCGTGACGCGCTGCGCGGTTACCGCGTCGTCGTCCTCGTGCCGGACCGGGACCCGGACGCCGTCGAGCGGCGTCTCGTGGACCGGGTCGGGCCGGTGGTGGTGGAGCACGCCGGGCGGCGCACGGTCCGCGCGCTGCGTTCCCTCGGCTACCGGCGCACGCCGTTCCTGGTGGTCCTCGACGCCGAGGGCCGCATCCGGTTCAGTACGCCGGGCGACGACTTCTTCGCGCGGCCGGACCCGGCCGTGGACATCCTCGGCCGCGTCGCCGCCGCCGCCGGCATCCCGGAACCATCGGAGCAGACGCCATGACTCTGCCGACCGCCTCACGTCTCGCCATCGTCCTCGGCTGCCTGGTCACGGCAGGCGCCCTGGCAACCGCCCGCGCCGAACCGTTCGAGGAGCGCCGCTTCCGACCCTTCCAGGCCGACACCGTGTGGGTGGCCGGCGGCACCGAGGCCGACACAACGCTGCTCATCCCCATCGGCACCGCCGTCGGTGCGGATGCCCTCTACGTCATCGACCGGGGCGGCCCCAGAGTGGTGGCGCTGGACCTCGAGGACGGGAGCCTGCGCTGGATCCGTGGCCGCCCCGGCGCCGGGCCCCGCGAGTTCGGCAATCCCACCGCCCTCGCCGTAGCCGCCGACGGGACCGTCCTGGTGGTGGACGCCCAGAACGCGCGCATCGCCCGGCTCCGACCGGACGGCGACTGGCTCCCGTCCATGCCCCTCCGCGATGTCTCCTACGTGAGCGGGATGTGCGTCTTCCCGGACGGCCGTATGCTGCTGACCACCATGGCCGACTCCGCACCCGTCCTGCTGCTGGGACCCGACGGAGCGACCGAGCGACGGGCACTGCCCTGGCCCGACCTCGCCCGCGCCGCCGGCCTCATCGTCCAGACCGCCCTCGCCGGGTCGCCCGATGCCCGCGACTGCTACCTGGGCCTCTACTTCGGCCGCGGATTCACGCGCTGGCGAGACGGCCGGTTCGGCGAGCCGAACCGCTACGTCGAGTACTTCGACCTTCCCGGCGCCGACGTCTCGGCCAGCGGCAACCGGACGGTGACGCGTCTCGCGGACTCGCGCATCGCTCTCGGCGATGTGGCCGTCACCGATTCCACCGTCGTGTTCGCCTTCCGCGGCATGTCCGAGTACCGGAACCGGGTCCTGGACGTGTACGACCTGGACGGCGCATACCGTCACAGCTTCCGGTTCGACGCAGCCATCACGGGCATCGACTACGGCCACGGTATGTACTTCCTCGGCGCATCGTCCGGCGGGTATCCGGCGATCCACGCCCTCAGGATCCGGCCCCTTTGACGCGTGCTCGCTTGAACGCGACCGGCACGACCGGTATCTTGCGTTTTCCCGGGGCGGCACTCCGCCGCCCTTTCCGCAACGGTCACTTGCTGGAGGCACGTTCCCATGATGTCGCGCAGGGGTACCGTCATCGCTCTCGCTCTCAGCGTCGGGCTCGCCGGGTGCAGCACGGTCATCGGAGAGGCCATCGACACTGCCGCGCGCAGGACCGGTCAGGGCATCGGCGAAGCCGTCGGTCAGAGGACCGGCCAAATGGCAGGCGCCGCCGTGTCGGCCCGCTTTCCGGACATGTGGACTCCGGACATGTCCGCCGTGTACGTGAACTACCTCTTCAGCGTCGCGTTCCACTCGGGCTCGTACACCGTCTCCGAGGCCGACTACCAGCCGGGCGAATGGACGCGCTGGCGCCTCGCCGAGACCGGTGACGAGGGGCGGCCCTCCGAGCTCGAGCGCGCCTTCCTGGCCCGGACGGACGAGGGCCGCGAGTGGTGGCGGGTCAAGTACGTCATCGACGACGGCGAGAGCGTCGACAGCCTGACCGTGGAGATGCTCTTCGACCGCGAATCCGGCGAGGTCCTGCGTATGCGGGGGAAGATGCCCGGCGAGGAGCAGGCCAAGGAGATGCCGGTGGAAGAAGGGACGTACAACTACGTCCAGCCGACGAAGTTGACGCCGGAGAGCGTGGAGGGTGCCACCGTCGGCGTCGAATCGGTGGGCGTCCCGGCAGGCACCTTCCAGGCCCGCCACATCCGCTACGGCGGCATGGCGGGAGGGACGCTCGACTGGTGGCTGAACGACGACGTGCCCGGCCACATGGTCAAGTACAGCCGGTCGACGGGCGAGAGCGCGACCGAGGGCCCGGACCGGTACAACTGGACGCTGGAGCTGCTGGAGTACGGCACGGACGCCACGAGCGAGCTGGGCGTCCTGTAGCGGGGAGCACATCTGCGGGGGCCGGGCCGCTTCGAGACGGCCGGCGCTTCGTGCCGCGCTCCCGGAGCGGGCTTTGCCCTCCCGGGAGCGCGGATCTATCTTTCCGGGGTCGCACGAGCCCAGCGGATCACCTCCACTGTGCGACCCGTTCATCGGGACCGCGCGATGTCGGCGGCCCCGAGCCTTCAACGAACAGTCCCTCGTACCCGGAGCCTGCATGGCCGCAGCCCGTGCCGGAACGCCAGATTCCCACGCCCTCCACCGGGGCCTGGCCCCGGACATCCGCGGCAGGACGGAAGGCGATGGGTTGGACGGACCGGACGCCCGCGTAGCCTGGCGATCCCGACGGGGCCTGCTGCGAAGGCGTTCGGGCGTACGCGCGGAGTCATCGCGCACCGACGGAATCCGACTTCGCCGGCGACGTCGTGTCTACGCTCCGTTCTCCGCGCTGCCCTCCCTTGCCCGGACCCCTTTCGACCTCAGGGAGCGCCGCCGCCGGAAGCGCCCGATCTGATCTGGCGCTCCAGCTCCCGGTTCCGCTGCCGAAGCCGCTCGTTCGAGTCCCGCAGGTCATCGATGAGGTCGGCCCGTTCCACCATCCGGGCGAGCTGCCCGGCGATCCGCTCCAGCACGCCCCGCTCACCGTCGCTGAAGGTGCGAGGGTCGCGGAAATAGAAGGTCAGCGCCCCCGGCACCCGTTCGTCACCCCGGAGCGGCAGCGCGATGAGGGACACGAACCCCAGCTCCCGCGCGATCTCCCACCAGTCTTCGAGAGCGGGATCCCCGAACACGTCCTCCACCTCCACGGGCCGCGTCTCGGCAACGGCGCGGCCCGTGGGCCCGCGACCGACGCGAATGCGAATCCGGTCCAGGAAGCGGGCCGAGGCCTGGGGCCAGTTCTGGGCACAGACCAGCCGGAGCAGCTCGTGATCGGCGGCGTCGCGGATGAAGATGGACGCGAAGCTCGCCTCCACCAGCGGCGTCACGCGGGCCAGCGCGAGTCGGTAAACTCCTACGGGCGAGGATGCCGAAAGGAAGGCCTCCGCGATCTCCCGCGAAACCGCTAACTCGCGCTGCTGCAACAGCTCGGCGCGCTGGTCGGTACCGTCCGTCGGGCTCGGGCTCATCAGCGAATCAGGTGTTTTCGAGTGGACAGAGGGGCGCAAACACCCCGAATTGCTTGTAAGCGTGCGAAGAAGTCCCTTGACGGGAATTCTCGCGCTTCCTAACGTACCGAAGCGTTTTTACCGGAGCGACGCGGAAAAATGAAGGTCGTGGCCTCCGGGACGCATAATCGGCAAGGCGACGGAGTCGCCGCAAGGGGACACCGCAGCCGGGCCACCAGGGTCGCGGGCGTCAGCTGCCCCCGCACGGTTGTATGCAGGATCCCCAGCATCTATTCACTTTCAGGAGGAGCTACTCCATGAACAAGACCGAACTGGTCCAGTCGCTCGCGAACAAGACGGATTTCACGAAGGCGGACGCACAGCGTGCCGTCGACGCCTTGTTCGCGGCCAAGGGTGGCATCATCACGGGCGCGCTGAAGAGTGGCGACCGGGTGCAGATCACGGGCTTCGGCACGTTCGAGACGCGGAAGCGCAAGGCTCGGATGGGCCGGAACCCGCGCACGGGCGCCGAGATCAAGATCGGCCCGACGGTGTCCCCGTCGTTCCGTCCTGGCAAGGCCCTCAAGGATGCGGTGAAGAAGTAGCAATCGCGCCCGCGCGACCCGCAAGAGAGCCACGGCCGGTCCGGCCGTGGCTCTTTCGCATCTCAGGAGCGCCGCCTGGGAGAACGGCGCCCGCCCTTCCGGTCGAAGTCCACCCGAAGGCTCCGTCCACGGAGGCTCGTCCCGTTCAGGGCCCTGATGACCCGCTCGGCCACGTCCCGGTCCACCTCCACCAGGGTATGGGTGTCGGCGATCTCGATCTTGCCGACCTTGTCGCCCGACACGTTGGCCTCCCCCGTGATGGCCCCCACGATGTCCCCGGGCCGCACGTTGTCCCGCTCGCCGGCGCTGATGAAGAGGCGCGTGAAAGCCTGCTCCGGCGCCGGTGCCCGGGCCCTGCTCTCCGGCGCCGGTGTCGGCGCAGCGGCCTCCGGCACGCGCCGTCGGGCCAGGTGCGCGGCGGCGGCGGCCACCTCGGCCATGGAGAGCTCCTCGAGCAACGGCTCCAGGACCAGGAGCTGGGCGGCCAGGTCCCCCGTCCGTGCGGCGTCACGGATGGCGTCCCGGAACGCCCGGAGGGCGGACGCCTCCGCCGGTGGCTCGGGGATCGGCTCCAGGGACGCGCCGGCGTCCGCGGCGATCCGTCGCAGGTGCGGCAGCTCGCGCGGCCGGGCGAGAACGGCGCCGCCCGATGCATGGCGGCGCGCCAGCTCGTCCGCATCGAACGGAGGGCTCCAGCTCAGGACGAAGCCGTCGGTCTCGCCGTCGGGCGGGACCACGGTCCCATCGAACCCCCGGACGGAAAGCGACGAGGCCACGCGGTCCGCTTCGGCGGCCGTCGGACAGATGACCGTGCCGCCCCCGGCCGCGACCAGGACGCGCACGGCGACCTCGGCCTTCCGTGATGCCGGGACGGCCGCGAAACGGACGGCCGTCTCGAAGGGCGCCGGCTCCTCCTCCGGCGGCGTCGGGGGAAAGGTCAGGGCACGCCGGGCATGCCGCTCCACGAAGTCCCCGACGACGTCCGGATCGCCCACCACGATGCGCTGGGCGGGCCCGGGCACGGTGGTGGTGACCGTCTCCAGCGCCTCAGCCGCCAGGTCGAGCATGACCCCGGCGCCGTCCAGCACCAGGGCCAGGAGCCCGTCCAGCTTCAGGCGGGAGGTCTGGACGGCGGCGAGGGCCGCATCGGGCGTGGCTACGAGGAAGTCGGCGCCCGCGTCCAGATCCCAGCCGGGCGCGAGGGCGCGGACGCGGAGATCGACGACCCGCGCGAAGCGGCCGGCCGACTCCGCGACGAGGCTCGCCGCGTGGTCGTCCGGGGCGAGCGCGAGCACGGCAGGGCGGAGTGCGTCGCCGGTGGTGGCATCTTCCTCCACGACCCGGTCGAGCAGGCCCAGCGTGTACGCCGCGACCACGCCGGCGCCCGCGCTGGCCCGTAGCAGGACGTTGCTCCCGCGCCGGATCACGGGGATGGCGGCCTCCTGCAGCGGCGTCGGGTTGTCGTACCCGACGGCCCGGGCCGCCTCCGCCAGCTCCGACCGCACCCCCGTGTCTTCGAACGCCATGCGCGCCCCCCGCCAGGTTCCGGTAAGGTCGTGAATATACCGGCTTGCTCCGCCACGGCACAGCCGGTTACGATGGCTTGTTCCGCAAACACACCCGGCTCGTCCGGGCGCGCAACCGCAACATCGGGTCGTCCATGGACGCCATCCAGCTCTGGCTCGGACGGGCCAGCGCGGCCGTATGGGGACTCCCCACGATCCTGCTGCTCCTGGCGACCGGGGTCTACCTGACGCTGGTGCTCCGGGGCATCCAGTTCCGACGGCTCTTCTACTCGCTCTGGCTCGCCCTGGTGGTCCGTCGCGAGAGAGGGGCGGAGGGCGACATCTCCCATTTCCAGGCCCTCATGACGGCGCTCGCGGCCACGGTGGGGGTGGGCAACATCGCCGGCGTGTCCACGGCCATCGCGTCGGGCGGCCCCGGGGCGCTGTTCTGGATGTGGGTGACGGGGCTGTTCGGCATGGCGACGAAGTACGCCGAGGCGCTCCTGGGTGTCCATTACCGGGAGGTGGACCGTCGCGGCAACATGGCGGGCGGGCCCATGTACTACCTGTCCCGCGGCGTGGGGGGGAGGTTGGGCCGTCTGCTCGGCGTGCTGTTCGCCCTCTTCGCGGCCTTCGCCGCCTTCGGCATCGGCTGCATGGTGCAGTCCAACAGCGTGGCCGACGCCCTGCAGTCATCGTTCGGCATCCCGCCGGTGGCCACCGCCGTCACGCTGGCGACCCTGGCCGCCGCCGTCATCCTGGGAGGCATCCGGACCATCGGCCGGGTGACGGGCTTCTTCGTGCCCATCATGATCGTGTTCTACCTGGTGGGCGGGCTGGTCGTCCTGGGCATCAACTGGCGCGGCCTGGACGACATCGCGCGCCTGGTCTTCACCGAGGCGTTCACCTCGACGGCGGCCGTGGGCGGGTTCCTGGGCGCCACGGTGCGCGAGGCGGTGCGGTGGGGCTTCGCACGGGGGATCTTCTCCAACGAGTCGGGGCTCGGCACCGGCGGGATCGCCGCGGCCGCGGCCCAGACCCGCTACGCGCCCCGGCAGGCGCTCGTGTCCATGACCCAGACGTTCATCGACACCATCGTCGTGTGCTCCATCACCGGCTTCACCATCATCGCCACGGGGGCGTGGACCCGGCTGGACCCCACCACGGGGCTGGCGTACACCGGAGCCCCCCTCACCGTCGCCGCCTTCCGGACCGGGCTGCCGGGAAACTGGGGTGGGTCCATCGTCTCCCTCGGCCTCACCTTTTTCGCCTTCTCCACGATCCTCGGCTGGGCGTACTACGGGGAGCGGGCCATCGAATTCCTGCTGGGCGAGCGGTCCATCACGCCGTACCGCATGCTGTTCGTGCTCGCGGCCTTCACGGGCGCCGCCGTGCTCCAGCTCCAGCACACGGCGGGATTCGACGCGGTCTGGGCCTTCAGCGACGTCATGAACGGCGCCATGGCCATCCCGAACCTCGTCGGGCTGCTCCTTCTCTCGGGCGTCGTGGCACGGGAGACCCGGCGATTCTTCGAGGACGGGGATACGGACCGGGGCTTGGACCGGGGGCCGGGCCGGCGTCGATGAGCCGGAAGCGAGGACGAGTCGGAGGAGCTGGTGGTGCGGTCCGGCGAGGTGCTCCACATTCCGGCCACGTCCCCCACAGGGCCGAGGCGCTGGAGGACACGGTCGACGTGGACATCTTCTGTCCACCGCGGGAGGACTGGCTCGACGGATCGGACTCCTACTTCCACGGAAGCTGACATGGATCTTGGCATCGCGGACCGGGTCGCCCTGGTGGCGGCATCGAGCAAGGGGATCGGCCGGGGCTGCGCGGAAGCGCTGGCCGGCGAAGGGGCTCGCCTCGTTCTGTGCGCCCGGGGCGAGGAGGCGCTGGAGGCGACGGGCGCGGCGATCCGGGAGGCGGCGGGGGTCCGCGTCACGGCGGTGCAGGCCGACGTGTCGGTGCCGGACGACGTGGAGACGCTGCTGGAGGCGGCCCGGGCCGAGCACGGCCGGATCGACATCCTGGTCACGAACACCGGGGGACCACCGGCGGGGCCGTTCGACAGCCAGCCGCCGGAAGCCTGGGAGGGCGCCGTCCGCAACAACCTGGACAGCGTGCTGAACCTGGTGCGGGGCGTGCTGCCGGGGATGAAGGAGCGGGGCTGGGGTCGGATCGTGAACATCACCTCCATCGCCGTCAAGGAGCCCATCGACAACCTGATCCTGTCCAACAGCGTCCGGGCCGCCGTGACGGGCTTCGCCAAGACGCTGTCCAACGAGGTCGCGCCCCTCGGCGTGACGGTGAACAACGTCATGCCGGGATACACGTACACGGACCGGATCGAGGAGCTATCGAAGAAGAACGCGGAGCTGAACGGGACGACGCCGGAGGAGGAGGTAGGCAAGTGGGCGGCCATGATCCCCATGGGCCGGCTGGCGGAGCCCGGCGAGGTGGGTGCGCTGGTGGCGTTCCTGGCCTCGGAGCGGGCCGCTTACATCACCGGGACCTCCATCGCCGTGGACGGCGGCTTCCTCCGGTCGCTGGTTTGAGCGCGACGACGATACGGCGCCGCCGCCCGGTCGTGCGCGGTCCCGGCGGGCGCCGACCTCCTGGCAGGAAGGAGCGGGCATGTCCAAGGGCCTGACGGAAGCGGAATGGATCTGGAAGGACGGGACCTTCATCCCGTGGGGCGACGCGAAGGTCCACCTGTTGAGCCTGGCGGTCCAGTTCGGGTTGTCGATCTTCGAGGGAATCCGCTGCTACGAGACGGAGGACGGCCCGGCCATCTTCCGCCTGGGCGCCCACATCCGCCGGCTCCAGGACTCGTGCCGCGTGTACCGGATGCCCCTGGAGCATTCCGGGGACGCTCTGGCGGACGCCTGCGTGGAGACCGTGCGCAGGAACGGCCTCGGCTCCGCTTACATCCGGCTCATGGTGCTCTGGGGCTACGGCGCGGCGGGCATGGACCCGGCGGGGATCAGCCCGCTCGAGACGTACATCGCCGCATGGCCGTGGGGCACGTACCTGGGCCCGGAGGCGCTGGAGAAGGGCGTGGACGTGGGAGTGTCGAGCTGGCAGAGGCCGAGGCCCAACACCTTCCCCGTGGCCGCGAAGGCGGCCGGGAACTACAACAACGCCCAGCTCATCAAGCTGGAAGCCCTGGCGAACGGGTTCGTGGAGGGGATCGGCATCAAGCCGGACGGGCTGGTCAGCGAGGGGAGCGGACAGAACCTGTTCCTGGTTCGGGACGGGACCCTCATCACGCCGCCGGTGGACGGCACGTCCCTGGTGGGGATCACGCGGAACAGCGTCCTGGAGCTGGCCGCGGACCTGGACATTCCCGTACGCGAGCAGGCGGTGCCGCGGGAAACCCTCTACACCGCGGACGAGCTCTTCTTCACGGGGACGGCGTCGGAGGTCACGCCCATCCGGAGCGTGGACCACATCACCGTCGGGGAAGGAAAGGCGGGGCCCATCACCCTGCGGCTGCAGAAGCGGTTCCTGGACGTCGTCGCCGGACGCGTGCCGGAGCGGCGGAGCTGGCTCACGTACCTGTGAGCCGTCAGCCGTCAGCGTTCAGCGCCGGCTTCGAGGCTCATCACGTCCGCGGTGGAGATCAACCCACGTCGCGGTCCTCGAGCGGTTGCCCGGGATGTGGGCCGCTCTCCACCGGCTACCCGCCCTGCCGTGAGCGGAGAGCTGACGGCCGAAAGCTGACGGCTCCCCGGGGTCAGCCCCGGGTCGGCACGTCGCCGGGCTGGTAGGGCAAGCGGTCCAGGTAGTGCTGCACCTCGATGTCGATGCGGGAGGTGCGGAGCTGATCCGTCTCCACGTCCACCTGCGTCTCCGGCCCGTGGCGGTGGGCCGTGATGGCGGCGGTGCCGTCCTCGCCTTTGAGGGTCACGGCGTATCGGTCGCTCTCCACGGTTGCCAGCGGAATGCGTTCCTTCAGGTACTCTTCCGCCAGCCGGATCGCCTCGCGGCGCGACACGGCGGTCAGCCTCGTGTAGGACCCCATGGCTCTGCGCTTCCTCGCTCGGTTCTAGCTTCGTTCGGTGGTGCTGCCGATGTCCGTGGCATCGGCGCCCTCGATCCAGCTCTCGAGCCGCTCGTACGGCTGGAGCCCGATGAGCAGCGTCGATCCGTGGACCAGGGTCGGCACGCGGTCCACGCCGTGGGCTTCGGCGGCCCGGGCGTCCTCCGCCACCCGCTCCGTATAGATGTCCAGTCCCAGGGCCCGGTGCGCCGCGTCGGCGTCCAGTCCGACCGCGTCCGCGACGGCCACGAGCACATCGATCCGGCCGATGTCCACCCCGTCCACGAAGAAGGCGCGGAACAGGGCGTCGTGGACATCATCGAAGCGTCCCTGCTCCCGTGCGAAAGCCGCCAGCTCGTGGGCCTTCCCGGTCCGGGGCTGACAGGGTGGCCGGTGCATTTCGACGCCGAGGCGCCGGCCCAGCGGCTCCACGGTCTCGCGCCAGCTCCGGCTCAGTCCGTGGTCGTCGGGCGCCGGCAGGGGCCGGGGCGCGGGCCTCAGCTCGAGGGCCCGGTATTCCAGGGCCACGTCCTGATGATCCCGGAGCCTCCGGAGCGCGGGCTCGAACAGGTAGCAGTACGGACAGACGTAGTCCGAGTATACGACGACCCCCGTTCCGCGCTCCATCAGCCACCTCCTCGGCGCCTAATGTGGACCGGGCCGGGACCGGCGGCAAGCGGGCGTCGTGACGTGTCGCGTTCAAGGAGCCCCGGGCATATCTTACCGGTCCGGCAGCACACGGAGACGAAACGTCGAGGCATGAACATGTCGAGCCAGAACAACGATCTCAACGTCAGCGACAACGTGCGCCAGATTCAGCCGTCGGCCACGATCGCCGTATCCACCCTGGCCAAGAAGTTGAAAGCCGAAGGCAGGGACATCATCAACCTCGGAGCGGGCGAGCCGGACTTCGACACGCCCGCCTTCATCCGACAGGCGGCCATCGACGCCATCCAGGGCGGCGCGACCCGGTACACGCCCGCCGCCGGGTTGCCGGAGCTGCGCCAGGCCATCGCCCGGGAGCTGGCCCGGGGCCCGAACCCGGAGCTGGACCCGGACGGCGTCGTCGTGTCGGCGGGCGCGAAGCACGCGCTCTTCAACGCCATCTTCAGCGTCGTGGGCCCCGGCGAGCGGATGCTCGTGCCGGCCCCCTACTGGACCACGTACCCGGAGCTGGTACGGCTGGCGCGGGCGGAGCCCCGTGTCGTGGTGGGCCCCGAAGAGCGGGACTACCGGGTGGACGTGGACACGCTGGACGCCGCGTACGACGACACGGTGCGGGCGATCCTGCTGAACACGCCGTCCAACCCGTCGGGCGCGGTGTACACCCTGGAGGAGGTGGAAGCCATCGTTGCGTGGGCAGCGGACCGGGGTGTCTGGGTCATCACGGACGAGATCTACAACCGGCTCTGGCACGACGGCCCCGAGGGCGGCCGCGCGCCGGGCCTGCTGGACCTGGATCCGGCCCTCCTGAACAGGGCCGTCGTCGTGGATGGCGTCTCCAAGACGTACGCCATGACCGGCTGGCGGATCGGCTACTCCTGGTCGCGTACGGATCTCGCCAAGAAGATGGGGGCGCTGCAGAGCCACATGACGTCGAACGCGGCGACGCCGTCGCAGCACGCGGCGATGGCGGCGCTCGGGGCCGACGAGGAACAGCGGTCCGAGGTCCTGGCCATGGCCCGGGAGTTCCGGGCCCGTCGCGACCTGGTCGTCGATCTCCTCGGCGAGGTGATGCCGGACGTCGGCTGCGTCCGACCGGCCGGCGCCTTCTACCTCTTCTTCCGTGTGGACGCGTTCTTCACCGAGGCGGTCCCCGACTCCGTGGCCCTCTGCCAGAACCTCATCGCGGAGGCGGGCGTGGCCCTCGTGCCCGGATCCGCCTTCGGCGATGACCGCTACGTCCGCATGTCGTTCGCCGCGTCGCGCGACGACCTGGAAAACGGGCTCCGTCGGGCGGCGGCTCACCTGACGCGTTGATCCACGGAGGCACCATGTCGATTCTGCGCGCCGCGCTCATCGCCCTCCTGGCGACGAGCTCCGTCTCCGCACAGGACGCGGACCTGATCCTCCTCGGCGGCCGCGTCTGGACCGGAACCGGTGAAGCGGCGGAAGCGGTGGCCGTCCGCGGCGACCGCATCCTGGCCGTGGGCAGCCGGGACGCCGTCCTCGCCCATCGCGGGGAGCAGACCCGCGTCCTGGACCTGACCGGGCGATTCGTGGGGCCGGGCTTCATCGACAGCCACACCCACTTCAACAGCGCCGGTGCCCTGCTCCTGGGCGTCAATCTGCTGGACGTGGCGGACGCCGGGGCCATGGTGCGGGCCGTGCGCGAGGCCCGGGACCGGCTGCCGGACGGCGCCTGGATCACCGGCGGCGACTGGGGCGCGTACGAGGCGTGGGCCATGGGCTCCACCGGCGAAGGCGCCCGGGCGGAGCGGCCGGCCTTCGACCCGGACCGGACGGTCCTCGACTCGATCACGCCATCCAACCCGGTGCTCCTGTCCAAGTGGGACCGGTCGGCGTACCTGGCCAACGGCCGCGCGCTGGAGCAGGCCGGCGCGACCTGCGACTGGCCGGGCGTGGAGTGCCGGGGCGGCGTCGCCACCGGTCGTGTCTCCGGCGAGGCGGTTCGGCGGATCCGTGCCGCGATCCCGGAGAAGTCCATGGAGCAGCGGCTCGCGGAGGCGCGCGTGGCGCTGGCCCGGCTCGCGTCGCACGGCGTCACCACGATCCACGACATCACGCCGCCGTACCAGTTCGACGTGTACCGTGAGCTGCGCCGGCGCGGCGAGCTCACGGTCCGGGTCTACGCCCGACCGACGCTGGACAAGTGGGACGAGCTGGCCTACGTGGGCCTCAGCCACGGCTTCGGCGACGAGTGGATCCGCATCGGCGGGCTCAAGGCGTTCGTGGACGGGATCATGGGCAATTCCAGCGCCCGGTTCTACGAGCCGTACCTGACCACGGGCGTCCGGGGAAGCTGGCGCGACTCCACGAACACCGGCGCGACCGACGGACCGGGCTCAGGCATGGAGCCGCCGGGCAACATGCTGCGGAACCTCATGGGCGCGGACACGACGGGCCACTGGCCCCAGGTCCACGCCATCGGCGACGAGGCGGTGGACACGCTGCTGGACCTCTTCGAGACCGTGATGCGCCAGAGGGTGGACCGGGAGCGGCGCTGGCGCATCATCCACGCCCAGGTGCTCCGGGGTGCCGACGTGGCGGACCGGATGGCCCGGCTCGGCGTCATCGCCGAGGTCCAGCCGTACCACGCCATCGACGACATGCGCTGGATGGAGGAGCGGATCGGCGAGCGGGCGCGGTGGGCGTATGCCTTCAAGACCATGCAGGACGCCGGCGTCCGCCTGTCCTTCGGCAGTGACTGGCCGGGCACGAACGCCGCGTGGTACACGTCCAACCCCATGCACGGCATGTACGCGGCGGTCACCCGGCAGACGCTGGACGGCGAGCCCCGGGGCGGGTGGTTCCCCCAGGAACGCATCGATGCCGAGACGGCGCTGCGGGCCTACACGGTGAACAACGCCTGGGCGGCGGGGGAAGAGGAGCTGAAGGGGACGCTGGAGCCGGGGAAGCTGGCGGACATCGTCGTGCTGGACCGGGACCCGCTGACGGTGGCGCCGGCGGAGCTCAAGGACATCCGGATCGTGTACACCATCGTCGGAGGGCGCATCGTCCACGGACCGGAGCCCATGCCGTGATCCATGCCTGACGACGCACGGGACGCCCGCCTCGCCGGCTACGTCCGGGCACTCTTCGCGCCGGAAGACGAGACGCTGGAAGAGCTGCGCTACGAGATCGCCCGCAAGGGCTTCCCGGAGATCTACATCTCCGCCGAGCAGGGCCGGCTGCTCCAGGTGCTGCTGGCCGCGGTGGACGCCCGCGACGTGCTGGAGATCGGCACGCTCGGCGGGTACAGCGCCATCTGGATGGCCCGCGCGCTACCGCCGGACGGGCGTGTGGTGACCCTCGAGCTGCGGCAGGAACGGGCGGCGCTCGCCCGGGATTTCGTCGCCCGGGCCGGCCTGGACGAGGTCGTCCAGGTCCGGGTCGGTGACGCGCTCGAGCTGCTGAAGGGGCTGGACGAGGAGGACGCCCGGTTCGACGTCGTCTTCATCGATGCCGACAAGGAACGATACGGCGAGTACCTGGACTGGGCCCTGGCGCTGGTCCGGTCGGGGGGGTTGATCCTGGCGGACAACGCGTTCCAGCACGGGCGGATCCTGGACGACGAGCCGGAGAGCGAGGCCGTGCGGGCCGTCCAGGCCTTCAACGAACGGCTGGCCCGCGACCCGCGCCTCGTCTCCACCATCCTGCCCGTGCGGGACGGCCTGACGGTCTCGGTGGTGCGCTAGCCGG